>JACNIZ010000215.1 GCA_014382805.1 Planctomycetota bacterium | reverse complement strand
CACCTGTGTGTCCGTGCTTCCGATTCTGGGAACGGAGTGCGCGTATCTGCCGTCGGTGAAGTCGTGGTGGATTTGACTCTGGCCCGCAATTACGCCGCAGGTTTTAGCGCCGGCTATCAACTGGCGGTGACAGCCAGCGGTCCTACTTCAGTATTGACCGGCACCATCGAAGGCAACGCCGCCAATAAATGCAATGGTGACGGAGCAGTCGCCACTTTGAACGCTACCGGCGTCGGCCCATCGGTTGCTGCCTTCAACGCGGCAATTTTTCACAACGCTTTCCAGCGCAACGACGGCCACGGTTTTCAGATTTCTTCAGCGGCCCTGGGACCGAATAATTCCACCGAATTCCACTCTGCCATTTACGCCAATGAGTTTCGCCGCAACAACAAGAGCGGCGCTTTCATTAACGAATTTGCAGTTGCAGGCGGCGTTTGCGACTCGCAGCCCGATTTTGGCGGCGGCCCTTGGGGCTCATGGGGCGGCAACACTTTTGAACGCAACGACAGTGAATATACGTCGGGAGCTCAATTTGACTTACGTCTTGAGGCGGCGACTTCGGTTTACGCCCAAGGCAATTGGTGGGGTATTTTGGACTTGCTTTTGGCAGACAGCCTGATCGAGCAGCATGTTTTCCACCAAGTCGACGACCCGCTTAGCGGCTTGGTCGATTTTTCGGCACGACGCCCCGACTTCCTGAGCTTTAGCCCCACCCAAAACCGCACCAAAATTCACGCTTTAGAGTCCATCACTTTAGCCGCAGAATTAAACACGGTATTTGTAGCCCGAGCAGGCTCTACGCCGCTTTCGGTCACCGTCGGCGAAATTTTGTCGCCACTGGTCAGCGTCGCAGCCGACGGTCGCACCTTGAGTTTCCAAATGCCCGATTTGCGCGCCACTGGCGGCGGAACTTTGGCCATTGAGGTTTTGGATCCCAACGGGCTCAGTGGCTTGGCTTCCATCATTGTCGAGGGCGATGGTAAAGGAGACGGATTTTGTTTTGTTGCCACCGCCACCTGGAATCACCCCGACGCTCCCGAAGTCCTAGTTTTGCGTAAATGGCGTGATCAATACTTAGCCAATACCATGCTAGGTCAGCGATTCATCGATTTTTACTACCGGAACTCACCCCAGCTGGCGGCTTGGGTTGCCGAAAGCCCCACCCGGCGCAAGGTAAGTCTAATCTTGCTCAGCCCAATTGTAGAGTTGGTGAATGCCTGGATGCATTTGCCATGGATTTTTGGACTCATACCGCTCTTCCTCGCCCGCAAACCGCTGCGCCGCAAGTTGCAATTGCTGATGCAACCTGCGGCCAATCTCCCCCTGCACTAAGCTGCTCTGATGCCGATGTCGATTTCGCTATTTACGGCCGCTTTGGCGATCTACTCGCTCGCGCCGACGGCTTTTGCCGCCCAGGAAGCTGCTCCTCTAGAGCCGGCCAAAGAACCCATTCCGACGCCCAGCGCTTTGTTGAGCGAGCCGCTGCCATTGAAATTTTCAGGCAAGTTGGAAAACGATTGGTCGTTTTATTCGGCGGACAAAAGCGTCGAACAAGTCACCGACCAATTCGATAGCGGTACCGAATTCCGCCGCGCGCGCTTCGGCATGTCCGGCGGTTACGGCGACTGGTTGAAGTTCAAAGCCTCGTATGACTTGCAAGGCGACGGCTCCGGCTTCAGCGACTTGTATTCAGAATTCGACGGCATGCCCGGCAATAGCAAATTGAAATTCGGCCACTTCAAGGAGCCATTCAGCCTCGAAACTTTAACTAGTTCAACAAGTTTGACCTTCCTGGAGCGCTCCATGCTCAAAGGATTCGCGCCGAGTCGCAACGTCGGCGTGCAGGTGCGCGATACCGCGTTCAAAAAGAAAATGACTTGGGCTGCTGGCCTATTCCGCGAAACTGACGCTGGTGCTTTTGGCGTGGATGAATCCGGACAGCTGGAATTTGCTCTCACTGGCCGCGTCACTTGGTTGCCAATCTGGGAAAACGACGGCGAAACTTTGCTGCATTTAGGTTTGGCAGCCAGTTTCCGCAATCCCGACGAAGCCGAAGTCAGTTATCGCGCGCGCCCAGAATCTCACTTGGCGCCTAGTCTGCTCGATACCGGCGATTTTTTGGCCGACGACGTCATCCTAATCGGCACCGAAGCGGCCTGGGTCTATGGCCCAGCGACCATTCAAGGCGAATACGCGCAAGCCATGGTGCGCCGCCCGAACGGTGAAAACGACGTCAACTTTCAAGCTGGCTACTTGCTGGCGGCTTGGATGTGGACTGGGGAAACGCGCGAATACCGTCGGAGTCGCGGCTACTTCGGCGGCATCACCCCGAGCCAACCCTTTGCCGGAAATGGCGGCGGCAGCGGTGCCTGGGAAACCGCCTTGCGCTATTCCTTCGCCGATTACAGTGACGACAACATCGGTGGCGGCGAAGGCCAGATCCTGATGGCCGCCGTGAATTGGCACTTGACGGAACACCTACGCATTTCGATGGACTACGGCATCGCTGACCTCGTGACTCACGGCAACGCCCACATCCTGCAATTCCGTTTTCATTTGGATTGGTAATGTCATTCAGCCCCGTATGCCGCCCCATTCAAGCCGCTGAGGACCCTATTCGAACGGCCCTGCAGCCACTGGTCGATGATCCGCAGAAACTCATATCCCATTTCAACCTTGCCTGGATGGCATGGAACGGCCGTGCCGAGCAAGTATTGAATGTGGAAATCTTGCGCGTGCATTACAAACCGTTTTCGCGGGCGCGCATGGTGATGTCGGTGGAACTACGTCCCTTGGAACAGGCTGGCATTGCGCAAAAGGCTTTGCTTTATTTACAGTTCTACCCTGATCTAGATACAGCTCAACAGCGGCAAGTTTCTTACCGCCAAAAAGTTGCTTTACCTTCGTTGGGACCGCCTTCTTTTGTATTGAATGAGCAATCCGCCATCGGCTACACCTTGCCCAACGGTCCGCGCCTGAGGCGGCTCGCAATGTTGACCAGCCCGGCCTCATTCCTCAGCTTTTTAGTAAAAAAAGAACTCACCGCTTATGCTCAAGATGATGGATATAAAAATTTGGAGATCTTGCGCTACGTGCCGCGCAAGCGTGCCCTACTGTATTTAAGGCCCAAAGATCCACAGCTGCGCCCGGCATATCTTAAACATTTCAGTCCCGACGATTACCCTATTGCTAGGACCCTTCACAAGAAGATCGAAAGGATTTCTGAAAAGGGTAAATTCCGATTCAATTTACCACGCGTGCTCGCTCAGGGCGGCTTGCGCCGAATCATTATGCTGGAAGAATTGCCCGGCACTCGATTCACAAACCTTTTCCAAAACCCACCTGCTGCCGCGTGTTGGCAAGTAGGCGACGCCCTGTCCTCGTTGCACCACAGCAAAGCAAAATCCAAAGTTGTTTGGACGCCTTTGAAGGAATGGACTTGGCTCAGCTACGCCTGCGAAGAAATGGCATTAGCGGTGCCGGAATTGAAGCCAAGGTTCTCGCGCATTCGCCATCTTTTGGCTAGCCAACTGGTTGAAGTCGAAAATTACAAACGACGGCCGATTCACGCCAACTTGTTTGGAGATCAAATCCTGATCGACAATAAGGACGTCGGCATAGTGGACTGGGATGATCTTTCCAAGGGCGATCCGTGCTTCGACCTTGGTCGGTTGATTGCACACTATTTGTATGTAGTTCATTGCGTCAACGACCGCCCATTGCAAGACGACGGATTCATTCGCAACCTGCTTGATGGTTACAACGCCAACACCAAGCGCAAAGCCGATATCAAACGGCTAACTTGGCACGTTGCCTGCGCATTGCCGATGCGCGCCAAAATTTCAGCTTTACGCATGCTGCCACCGGACTGGGTCGGCCAAATCGACCGGGCTTGCCAACTGGCTGAGCACGTACTTGATCACGGAATTCCTTATAGGAACGATGACGGAAGTTGAACTTACCAGGAGACAACAGCGCAAGCGTATCCATCAACGCTGGAAGCGCATTTTGCGCACGTTCTGGCCGTTCAGTGAACGTCACCGTGGGTCGTTTTGGAAAAGCACGGTCGCTGCATTGGGCGTGGTCGGCCTTAGGCTGGCCTTACCGTGGCCGATTCGCAGCCTGCTTGGGCCTTGGCTTTCCGGTGAGGGCCAGGTGGAAGCCACCTGGATGAATAACCCATGGACCATTGGAGCTTTGTTATTGCTGATTGTGGTCGGGCTGGGCCTCTTCGAATTCAGGCAGCGCGTATACGTCGCGAGGTTTGCGATTGCTTGGGTTCGAGACATTCGCGCCGAGGCATTTTTCGCGGCCAATAAGGTCGATCCGCGCTCGTTGCAAACGACGTCGGGAGACTTGGTGGCGCGATTGGTTGGGGACACGGCACGCTTGAAGGCCGGGTTGAAAGGAACCTTGACTCATGTTGTAACGAATGGAATATTTTTCCTTGGCGTCGGCGTGCTCATGCTTTGGATTAGCCCTTTGTTGGGCGCAATTTTCCTGGTAGCCGGAGCGAGCATATTTTGGGTCACCTTGCGCGGCGCGGAAATTTTGTATTTGCACTATTTGAAGCTGCGTAAAAAAGAAGGCAAGTTGGCGACTCGAATTGAACAGGCGGTTTATGAGGGCGAACAAAAAGCCTCCTTCACCAAGGTGAACTATTCCAGCGGACTACATGAAACTAACGTTGTGCGCATTCAAGGGCGAACCACGTTAGCGTCGCATGCTTTGTTGGGGATCGCAACGTTTTTTGCGTTGATCGTCGGCTTTGAGCAATTGGAAAGCAACGCGATTGATCCAGGCAAAATGTTAATTGTATTTATTTACATGATTGAGCTGCATCGACCGATGGTGAGGCTTTGTCGCCAAGGCACTCGCTTCGGAAAAATGGCCGCTTGCGGCAACCGTCTGGAGCGGATTATTCGTGCGGCGAGCGAATCCAAGTACTTGTTGACGGATTTAGAGCCACTGAAGAAGAAGATTCGCTTCAAGAGTGTCGTCGTCGCCGGTACCGACCGTAATCGCCTCGGTCCGATTAGTTTGGAGATGCGTACTGGCCAAATCATTGCCCTTCAAGGACCAGCCGGAGCAGGTAAAACCACTTTGCTGGAAATGTTAATCGGCCGTGCCCCCTTGACCGACGGCAAGGTGTTGTGGGACAAGCAGCGCCTGAGCAAAATTTCCCTTTCAGATTTAGGCGGCCGTATCGGCTTTTTATCCTGCAATCCGCAATGGCCGCGGCAGTCATTTCGGGCGCTGCTTGGCTTGAAAAAAGGCGAATTTGCCAATGCTGAATACCTCGCCGTCACCGGCGCCAAAAAGGTCATTGATCGATTCACTGAAGGCCTCGATTCGGAAGTGAATTCGCAAGAGTTGTCGCGCCGGCAAGTAGCAAATTTAGCCATGGCTCAGATGCTTCACCAGAAAAAGGATGTCATGCTGTTGGATGACCCCCTGAAGATTTGGCCGCTTGATCAATTCCAGCGCATACTCGCTGCTCTTTCTAGACCAAATAATTTAGTGCTGTTCACATGTGCAGCTCAAGATCCCATGCCGCAAGGCGTGCGCATCGTTCTCCTGCAGGACGGTCTTTTGGATGCCCCCTCCCTCAACGATGAATCGGAAATAGAACCATGCGACCTATAGTCTGGATAGTACTGGTTGTTTACGTCGTGACCGCGGCAGTTTGGTTTTGGGTGTTCCCCCTTTCCAACAAATTCAGCGCTGTAGATATTACCACCGAAAGCATCTTGTTCTTGGCCAGCATGGTTTCTTATGCCATCGTTTTGCGCCACCGAGTCACTATTTTGGAAATTGGCTGGCCGATTTATGCCTATGGAACTCTAATTGATTTACTGGATGAGTTCACCCGCGATAAAGACTTTTTTAATGATCCGCTTGAGGACATCCTGAACTCATTCGGCTTGGTTTTGGTCGCCTATGGTTTCTATTCGGCATTCCGCCAACGCACCGAAGAACGTGACGCTCAAATTGAGGCTAAATTGGCGTTGGAAATCGAGCGCGGCAAGCTAGACGCAATTTTAAGTTCCATCGGCGATGGCGTGATTGCGACCTCGGCGGATCAAAACATTCTGTTTCTCAACCCGTCGGCGGCGAAGATTTGTGGACGCGAATCCAAGGACTGGGTCGGGCGCAAGATCCACGAATTTTTCCCCTTCGACCCGGAAAGTAGGGCGCTGCTTGAAACCGATTTGAAGGCCTTCTTTTCTGGAAAAGCGGATCCAAACCCTGCCGCTGCTGGCAAGAGCATCGGTATTTTGGTGGGTCCACAAAAACGAGCATTGGAAGCTTTTTCGAGTCCCATTCCCGGTCGCGTTCAGGCCCACCGCAACGCCATTTTTGTATTCCGCGACGTAACCCAACGCAAACGCCAAGAGCAGGAATTATTGGATGCAAGCAAAGCTGATTCGATGCGCCTGTTGGCCGGCGGCGTTGCGCATGACTTCAATAACGTGTTGGCAGCGATTCAAAACTGGGTCGCGTTGGGAAATATGAAAGGGCAAAACCCCGCACCAGGGCCGAAGAGCTCGCCCAACATTTTGGAAAAAATTGAAGCCGCATGCCGTCGGGGTAAGCGCTTGGGCACGCAGCTGATGTCATTAGCCAAGGGCGGCGATCCCATCAAAGTGCCGGTCGCAATGGAAAAATTGGTGCGCGACGAAGCCGAATTTGCGTTGCGTGGTTCCGGAGTACGGGTTTATTTCGAATTTGATCCAAACCTTTGGACCGGCAACGTCGACGCCGGTCAAATCAGCCAAGTGATCCACAATTTGTTGATCAATGCGCGCCAATCCATGCCCGACGGCGGCAAGGTTTGGGTGGAAATGCACAACCACAATTTGGCGAAAGGCACTCCTGAAATAGCGGCGGGTAAATATATCCAAGTGATTGTGCGCGACAACGGACCTGGTATCCCGCTCGAGCTACGCGACGACATTTTTAAGCCGTATTACACCACCAAAAAAACTGGTTCAGGCTTGGGATTGGCGGTGACCAAAACTATCGTCACTCGACATGGTGGCAGCATTCAGGTCAAGAGTCCGTTAGGTGGAGGCACCCACTTTGAATTATTATTGCCAGTTAGTAGTACCCAAGTTCCCGCAGATCCAGAACGTCAGCAGTTGCGCCCTATGGGCGGCAGATTGTTGTTGGTCGATGACAGCTTTGAGATCCGCGAGCCGTTGGCGATGAGCTTGCGTGAATCGGGCTATGAGGTAGACGTCTGCGAAAGCGGACGCCATGCGGTTGAGCATTACCGCCAGTTTCAAGCCATCGGCACCAAGGTGGATCTGATCATTATGGATCTGACCATGCCCGGCGATATCGGCGGCAAAGAAGCAATGGCGCGCATTTTGGCATTGGATCCCAATGCCAAAGGCATCATTGCTAGCGGTTATCACCAAGACCCGGTGATGGCGCAGTTTCGGCAACACGGCTTCCAGGGGGTCATTGCCAAACCGTTCCAACTGGATGCGTTAATTGACATCATTGAACGCACATTAAGATAAACCCATGGCGGATCAAACAGTGCCAAGTGCTCGCATTTTGCTGGTCGAAGACAACGACCTGCTGGCAGAGGCGTTGTCCTATCAACTAGGCAATGAGGGCTACCCTTGCCAAATCGCCCCCACTTTGCGATCGGCCCGCAGCAAACTAGCCGGCCAAATTTTTGATCTGGTATTGCTCGACGTCAATCTGCCCGACGGCAGTGGCTTCGAATTGCTGGGAGAAATACAAAGCAAATTTGAAAGCGAGTTACCGGTGGTATTACTGACCTCTTTCGCCAAGGTGGAAGACGCCGTGCGCGCCTTAAAAGAGGGTGCCGCTGACTACATCGTTAAGCCTGACAATCCACAGGAAGCCATTGCAGTCCTTAAACGCGTGCTCACCGAATCCGAGCGCATTCGGCTGCTAAACTTGGCCCGCCAGCGCGAGCAATCTGGCGCCCGTGGTAGCAAAATTCTTGGCGAATCGGAACCGGTGCGCCAACTCAAAGCGGATATCGCGCAAATAGCCTCCCTGAGTTTGCAAGGCAAAGGAACCCGACCGATGGTGCTTATTCTGGGCGAAACTGGCTCCGGTAAAGGCTTGGCGGCCCGACGCATTCACCGCAAGAGCCAAGGCACAATCGAGCGGCCGTTTATCCACGTCGATTGCTCTTCGCTGCCCGCTACTTTGATTGAATCAGAGTTATTCGGTCATGAAAAAGGTGCATTCACCCAAGCCGACCGTACCCGCACCGGCCTGATTGAAGCCGCCGAAGACGGCACCATCTTCCTTGATGAAATCGGCGAAATATCCCTGCCGATGCAAGCCAAACTGCTGTCGGTTTTAGACCGACGAATGGTGCGCCGCGTTGGTTCCGACCGAGAGCGACCGGTCCGCGCCAGTTTTATTGCAGCAACCAATCGCAACTTGCAACAAATGGTCAACAACGGCACCTTTAGAGCAGACCTGTTTTATCGGCTCAACGTCATAACTTTGAAGTTGCCGCCCCTGCGCGAGCGTGGCAATGACATTTTGCAACTGGCCGAATCTTTTGCGCGCGCCGTCGCTCAACGCTACGCCCTCGATCCCCTGCATTTTTCGCCCGACGCCAATGCTGCCCTCCTGGCTTACCCATGGCCGGGCAACGTGCGCGAGCTTAAACATGTCATGGAAAGAGCCGTGTTACTAAGCCCTGGGGCGGACTTTCCGGTGCGGCTGTTGCTAACGCCAGATCCCGCCACTGGAGTTGTACCAACGGCTGGGTTTGACTTGA
>JACNIZ010000175.1 GCA_014382805.1 Planctomycetota bacterium | reverse complement strand
CGCGACCTGATTCACTTGCGCCGCGATTGGTTCAACAATAGCAGCGGACTCAAGGGCCAAAACACCAACGTTTATCACGTCAATGATGGCGACAAAATGATCGCCTACCATCGCTACGACTCTGGCGGCGCCGGCGACGACGTCATCATCGTGGCCAATTTTGCCAACCAATCCTGGAGTAATTACCGGATTGGCTTCCCGCGCACCGGCACTTGGAAGGTGCGTTTCAATAGCGATTACTCCGGCTACGACGCCTTCTTTGGCGGCCATCCCACCGTCGACGTAAACGCGACCTCCTCAATCCCGTGGGATGGCTTGCCGGCCAGCGCCTCGATTAGCATCGGGCCTTACAGCGCAGTCATTTTCTCACAGTGAACCCATGAAAAAATCCCTGACTCTAATCATCCCCGCAGTTTTAATGGTTGCCCCAACCGCGTTGGCGCAGAACCAAGAAATTGTATACGACTCTTTTGAATACGCAGCCGGTCCAATCGGCGGCCTAGATGGTGGCAAAGGCTGGACCGGCACTTGGTGGTCCGGTGCTACTGCCGACGGTGGCATTGTTGAGGTTCCAGGAATGGACGGCCTCGGCGGCATGCTCACCAGCGCAATCGAGCACGAAGGCTCCTACCGCGTCATCGACATGGCACCACTTGGTCCAATCTCTGATGGCGGCACTCTGGGCAAGGATGGCACTACGGTTTGGATTTCCTTCACCTTGCAGCGTGCTGCTGGTGGCGACGATTTTTACGGTGGTGTGACCTTGAACTGGCAATGGAATTCCGAGCAGCTTTTCATCGGTAGCCCATGGGGTAGCGATGAGCTCGGCATTGAAAAGCCATGGGTAACCGGACCCACTGTGATCCCTGGCACCTCAGTTGACGTGGAAAACACCATCGTCACCCGCATTGATTTTTTGACTGGCGACGATCGCGTGCAAGTTTGGGCGAATCCAGGCGTCGATTTCCCGACCACGGTCGCCGACATCGATCAGTTGATGCCAGACATTCACTTCAATGAAATCAAGTTTGGATCGGGAACCGGCCTGATCACTGGTTTCCATTTTGATGACTTCGCCATCCACACGCCGGAATTCGGTCCCTCGCTCGCCGTCAATAATTTGGTTGCAGGCGGTGTAGCTGACTTGGCTGTTTCCAATGCAGCAGCTGGCGCAACCTGTGTCATCGCTTACTCGCTGGCAGGCGCTGGTCCAACCAACACCCCATACGGCATGGCCGACTTGTCGTTCCCGATTTCTCAGCTGCCGCCGCTAACCGCCGACGCTTCCGGTGTAGCGAGCACCACCGCTAACATTCCCGCCGGCACCGCTGGTCGTTCGGTTTGGGTTCAAGCAGTGGAATTGACTGCCACCAGTGGCACTTTGACCAACTCGTTGGCCATGACCATTCAGTAATCGAGGCTGATGAAACAAGTCCTTGCTGCTCTGATTTTGCTCCTGTTGTGCCCGCTACTGCCGGCGCAAATTGGGATCACTGAGTTCCTCGCCTCCAACGACAAGGTACTCGCCGACGTAGATGGCGATTACTCCGATTGGATCGAACTCAGCAATCTCGGAGCAGCAACGGATCTTGGTGGCTGGTATCTCACCGACGATGCCAGCAACCTCACTAAATGGCAATTCCCTTTGCCGACGGCATTAAACAACAGCGAATACTTAGTTGTTTTTGCATCGAACAAAGATCGCGCCGTCGCCGGCCAGGAGTTGCACACCAATTTCAAATTAAAAGCCGACGGTGAGTATTTAGCATTAGTGCAGCCCGACGGGGTAAGTGTCGAATATGAATACGCGCCTGCCTTTCCGACCCAATATACCGACGTGTCGTATGGCATTGTTTACGACCCAGGTCCAACCAGTGATCACTCTTATTTTGTGAGCCCAACACCATGGGCCGCCAACGGTTTGGGCGAACCAGTGGTTGATTCAGTCACTCACAGCCCGTTGCAACCGAACTACGGTGTAGACGTCACCGTAGTCGCTAGCTTGACTCCAGATTCCACTACTGCCACGCTTTATTGGCGCGGCATGTACAACCCACAGAACGCCATCACCATGCACGATGATGGTCTCAACGGCGACGCTTTTGCCGGCGACGATTTGTGGACCGCGATCATTCCCGGCGGCTCAGCTCAGGCGGGTGAAATGTTGCGCTGGTACGTGGTGGTGCAAAATGCACGCGGTCAAATTGGGCGTGCTCCGCTGTTCCAGGATCCTCAGAATTCGCCAGAGTACTTCGGCACCATGGTTACCGATCCGTTGCTGAGCACACCCATGCAAGTGCTGCAATGGTTTGTGGAAGATCCGCAGGCGGCAGCAACCATAACTGGTACCAACTGCTCACTTTATTTTGCAGGCGAATTTTATGACAACGTTTTTGTGCGGATACGCGGCGGTAGCTCCCTGCTTTGGCCAAAGCCGAACTTTAAGTTTGATTTCCATAGCGGCTACCATTTTCAGTTCGATCCGCAAGAAGGCAAGATTGAGGAATTTAATTTGAATAGCAGCTATTCGGATAAAAGCTACATCCGTCGCTTGCTGGCCTGGGAAACCTATGCCAAAGCTGGTGCTGACCATTGTTTGGCGATCCCAATGCGCGTCCAGCAAAATGGTTCCTTTTATTCGGTTGCCACCTTTATCGAGCAGCCCGACGAGGATTTGCTGAAGCGCAATGGTTTGGACGAGCAAGGTGCGTTGTACAAAATGTTCAACCCTGGATCCAGCGCCGTAATCGACGTCGAAAAGAAGACTCGACTGCACGAAGATCATTCCGACCTGCAAGCGTTTTTAGATGGCGTTGCGATTGCAAGTGCGACGCGCTCGGATTATTTGTTTGATCATTCCGACTTGCCGGCAATGGTCAATTATTTGGCCGCAACCAGTTTGGTTCACGACAACGACCACCTGTCCAAAAACCACTATCTTTATCGCGACAGCGACGGAGATGGCGAGTGGCGTTTCCTGGCGTGGGACAAAGATCTGACCTTTGGTCGCAATTACACCATCACCGGCTTAGTGCTAAACGATGAAATTTGGGCCGACGTCGACCCTTTTAGCCACCCATTGTTCGGTGACCGCTATCACCGCAAAGTAGACAATGTTTGGAACATCATCATCGACGCTTTTTACGCCGAGCCACGTCTCCAGCAAATGGTGATGCGTCGCTTGCGATCCTTGATGGATGAGCAACTGCAAGCTCCGTGGACGCCGCCTGGCAATCTTTTGATCGAACAACGCGTTGCAGAATTACAGGCGCTGATGGATGCCGATGTAGCCTTGGATTACGCCTTTTGGGGCACTGGATGGGGACTGCCATTAGACTTCCAAGGTGGACTTGACCAACTGCTGAATGAATTCCTGCCGCAGCGTCGTAGCCACCTGTACACCACTCATGGTCCTCCCTCTGGCGGCGTCATTCCGATTCCGCAACCTGAAGGCATTGGCATCGGCTTCGGTGATTCTGATCCGAATCCGATTTCCGGCAATGTGCTCGAGGAGTATCAGCAACTTTACAACCCGTACCCGTTGGCGATTGACTTAAGCAATTGGTCGATTGCTGGCCATATCAGTATGCGCTTCCCTTACGGCACGGTGCTGGCGGGGGGGGATTCCATTTACTTGTGTCGCGATTTACCTACTTTCCGCGCTCGCGCCAGCGGGCCGTCGGCCGGGCAGGCCATGCAGGCGATCGGACCCTACAACGGCGACTTGCCTATGAACGCCTCACTGCAGCTGTTTGACCAGCTTGGCATTTTGGTCAATACCACCACCGGCCCAGCATTGGTTGCGCGCAATATGGTCGCTGGCGAAACCGCGCTGCTGCAAGTCGTCGGTGCAAATGCCGCAGATGTCGTCCTGTTTGCTTATTCCACTACTGGCGGGGGTCCGACCACCACTCCTTACGGATTGGCGGACCTCAGTATGCCCATCAACCAACTCGGTACGAGTACCGCCGACGCCCTCGGCACCGCCTCGTACTCCTCCCCATTGCCGGTTTGGGCAACTGGCGTAACTGTCTGGACTCAGGCGCTTAACTTGACTACGTCCAGCTTCACGAACAATCTTGTGAACACGCTCTAGCGCTGACGAAACGATGAAATTCATCCCCATCACTGCAGTTTTACTCGCGGCTCCACTCGCATCCCAAACCACTTTCTTAGACGAAGATTTCAGTGGCGGTGTATTCCCTCCTAGTGGCTGGGTAGAATTTCAATCTGGCGTTACCGCCGGTTGGGAGGGCGACGTCGGCCTTGGCGCTTTCCACGATGATTTCCAAGGATTGAGTGAAAGCACCCTGGCAACCTTGGCGATGGACTTGTCCGCGGCAACTGCTTGTTGGCTGCACCTGGGCTTTGGGCAACGCTATCCGAATTACCGCTACATCAACAAAATTCAAGCCACCGTGGACGGCGGCTTGACTTTCCTTGACTTGCACCAAATGGCGGGGAATTTAAGTGGCGGCGCACAGTCCATGGACTTGGATTTGAATGCATTGATTGGCAATGCGGACGTGCGCTTGGCCTTCTTTTACGAAGGCGATGACGCCAATGAATGGTGGTTGGAAAGCGTGCAGATCGCCGAACAAACCCCACCGCCGTCGCAGTATTGGCCCAACTTGCCGACTACCCACTTGGTGGTAACTTCACTGAATGAAGATTTTGAAAGCCTAGCCGGCACCATTCCAAGTTGGATTGCGTTGAACAATTTGGATTCGGTCACTCGCTTGACCGACGCCGACGCCTGGTGCAACATCGGCCAATTGGCACCTTGCATCGAAGCATTTTCTGGCACCTATTCCTTGGAAATGGGATTGGATAGCAGCATCGGCGGTCCACACCATGTTTCCAACGCGTTGATTTACGCTTTGGATGGCACCGGCTTTCTGGGTATGAACTTGCACCTCAAGGTCAAGCAGTTCATGGAAGAGTGGAACCCGGACGACGGTATTTTCATCAGCCAAGATGGCAATCTATGGCATCCGGTTGCCACCGACTGGGCTCAAATGACAGCCGGCAGCGCCGATTGGACTGACGTTAGCGTCGATTTGGGCCAATCTCCGGTTGACCTCGGCGGCGATTTTTTCTTAGCCATCGCGGAGGCTGATAATTACCCGTTCGGTGTGCACGACGGCATCATCGTCGATGACATCCGCATCGAGACTACCCAGAGCACCTTGCAATATTCGTTGAGCAATCTGGTCGCCGGCCAATATTCCAACATCGACGTCGTCGGTGCGCTGCGCCCTGGCAGTTTGGTCACGGTGTTCTTCTCCCCGCACGGGCCGGGTCCAGTTTCCACTCCTTTTGGCGACGCTTTCATGACCCCGCCACTGACCGAAGTGGGCTCATATACGCCGACTGCCAACGGTGAGGTTCACGAGACTAAATGGGTTCCGCTGGCAGCTCAGGGTGCGCAAATCTGGACCCAAGTTATTGAAAGCAATGGCGTTACTGGAGTTTGGAGCAATCCACTTGCGATGACCGTGCAATAATTATATTTTAAAGGCATGCGCAAACTACTGTTCATAGCTTTCATTTACGCTCTTGCGCCACTTGCGTACTCCCAGGGTGCGTTCCTGGGAGTGCAATTGGAGGCGCCTCAATCAGCAACCGCAAATGCTCGCATTGCTGGAGTCGAACAGCCATCGGCGGCTTCGTTGATGGGTCTGCAAAAGGGCGACGTCATTCTGGCGGTCGATGACACCCCAACCGAAACGGTGGAGGCCTTGCTGGCCACGTTAAGTCAGCGCTTGCCGGGGGAGATCGTCGAAATCACCATCTTCCGCAAATTAGAAGAGCTGAAGCTGACTGGCATTTTGGGACGTAAACCGGAAGATCGCCAGATCTATAGCCGGCCGCAGCCCAGTTGGGATTTGGGTCCAGGGTTCGAGGTTCCCGAATGGCCACAATTTCCGACTATGCCGGAATTTCCGGCAATGCCCAGGTTCCCGGTAATGCCAGAATTTCCTGGTATGCCTGAGTTTCCTGGTATGCCTGAGTTTCCTGCCATGCCAAAATTCCCGGCTTTGCCTGGATGGCCCAAGTGGGGAGAGAGCCTGCAGTTACCTGACATTGATTTTGAGTTTCTCCGCGACGGCGAAACTAGCAAGGAGGTAGAAATTCGCTATCCGGAAAACACGCCGCAGCAGGAACGCCAAACTCTGATTGATCAAGCCATTGCCGAATATGGCGAGGACGTCAAGGTAGAATTTGAGGGTGACATTCACTCCATTTCGATACGCCAAATAAGCAGTTCCAACAAACAAGTAGACATTCCGTCGCCATTCCCCAAACCGGGAACCGAGGAAGAGCTGTAAGCTCATTGCATGTCTGACTCTGCCGCTTGGCACGTTTACGTCCTCACCAGTGAGCGTGCCGAGCGGACATACGTTGGCATCGCATTGGATCCGCAAAAACGTCTGCAGGAACACAATGGAATTCGGGTTGGCGGAGCGCGCTCAACTCGTGCCTATCGGCCTTGGAAGTTGGCCGCCACCTATGGGCCATTTGATAATCGCAGCGAAGCGTGCATCGCCGAAGCGCGGGTCAAAAAGTTGAAGGGTAAAGGTCGATTGCAGTGGGTGGTGTCGACCTTGATGTTACTTTTGGCCTTGAGTCTTCCGCTCGCCAAGTTGCCTGGTCAACCAACTCCAACGGCTTCAAGAATCGCTCTGGACTCGGTCGATCAGGACCCCTCGCTTGCACGTGGAAACAGCCAGTTTTTTCAATGGCAAGCCCCATCCGGCAATGCCGAATTGGCTCGAAGCATGACCGCCGAAGCGGATGGAATTTTACAGCAGGCCCATCAATGGTTGGGTTTGCATGCAATTCCTGGAATGAAGGCTCAACCTCGCTCAGGCAAAATGATTTGGGTGGCCACGCGTGAGGATATTGAAAAGTATTTGAAGCAACCGGTACCGCAGTGGGCGGCCGCCGTCGCAGTGCCGTCGCGTGGTGAAATTTTGCTGTCCGTCCAAGCCGCCGGCGACGTTTACCGCCTGCGCTCCACCTTGCGCCACGAGTTGGTACACCACGCCCTAGGAGCCATCGGCGCCGACGCCTTCCAAAGCCTTCCGGCCTGGTTCCACGAAGGCTTGGCCGAGCAGTTTAGCGGCGAAATATATCTTTCAGATTCGGGCATCTCATTGTCCTGGATGGCCATATCCGGCAATCTGCATTGGCTGTCCGAATTCGACGAAAGTTTCGGCCATAGCGGCTTGCACGCCGCCGAGGGATACGCCCAGGGTCACGCTTTCGTAGCCATGCTGGTCGAGGACTACGGCGACGTTATTATTGGCCAAATTTTGAAGGAGGTCAGCGACGGGGCAAAATTGGAGCATGCGCTCATTCGTACCACTGGTCAGTCATTAGTTGCTTTGGAGGAGGTGATGCGCAAGCGTTTGGGCGGGTTCCGCACCTTGGCGCGCGACTTTTATCAGCACCTTTTTTCCTTTTTATTCGTTTTAGCAAGTTTTCTGCTGCCATTCGTATGGTGGCGTAAGCGTAAGCGCCGCCTGAAGATGGAAGCGAAATGGATTGAACAAGACGATGCCGCTCGCGAGGCCGAAGTTGGGCAGGTTCATTTGATTAAGTTGACGGAATCTGAGCAGGAGCCGCGGTAATGAGCCTTGGATAGGTTTAGAATCTGAGCATCATGGCAGATTCCACGTCGGCGACTCCACAAGCAACTTCCTTAGAAATCAGCGCAGCCAGCGCGCCTGTTGAAAAATTCCGCAAGGACTATCAAATTCATCCGTTCCAAATCAATGGTGTGGAATTGGATTTTGATTTACAAGCGGAGTTCACGGTGGTGCAGTCCCGGTTGCAGATGCAGCGCAGGGATGGAGCCGACACAAACGCTGACTTAGTGTTGGATGGCGAAGGTCTAGAAACGTTGAGCGTGCGGGTGGATGGAGTTGAATTAAGCGTCCAGCAATACACGGTCGCGAAAGAGAATTTGACGGTGCGCGATTTACCTGCCAATTTTTTGTTGGAAATTCAGGTCAAAATCTACCCTGGGTTGAATACTCAGCTATCCGGCTTGTACTTGTCTTCTGGCAATTATTGCACCCAATGTGAAGCCGAAGGATTCCGTCGCATTACCTGGTTTATGGATCGGCCCGACATCATGACCCACTACCGGGTGCGCATGGAAGGCGATCAAAAAGCATGTCCGGTCTTGTTGAGCAATGGCAACTTGATTGAGTCCGGTGCGGCCGAGCAAGGGGGGCGTCATTATGCAATTTGGGAAGATCCATTCCCGAAACCTAGTTATCTGTTTGCATTAGTGGCTGGCGATTTAGGCTTTATTCAGGAAAAGTTCACTACATGCAGCGGCCGCGACGTGGACTTGTACATTTATTCTGAACATCGCAACGTCGACCGTTTGCAGCATGCCATGGATTCGTTGAAAAGA
This sequence comes from Planctomycetota bacterium, assembly GCA_014382805.1. Lineage (GTDB taxonomy): Bacteria > Planctomycetota > UBA1135 > UBA1135 > UBA1135 > JACNIZ01. The sequence goes on along the minus strand of JACNIZ010000175.1, from coordinate 31,533 downwards.
TCGATGAAATGGGATGAAGATGTTTTTGGTCTTGAATACGACTTGGATATTTACAACATTGTTGCGGTGGAAGACTTCAACATGGGCGCCATGGAAAATAAGAGTCTCAATGTTTTTAATACGGTTTATGTATTGGCCAGTCGTGACACTGCCACCGACTCCGATTTTGATGGTGTCGAAAGTGTGATTGGCCATGAATATTTTCATAACTGGACTGGCAACCGCGTGACCTGCCGCGATTGGTTTCAATTAACGCTGAAAGAAGGGTTGACGGTATTCCGCGATCAAGAGTTTTCGGCGGATATGGGCTCCCGGGCGGTGCAGCGTATTGATGCTGTGCGAACTTTGCGCAATGGCCAATTCCCAGAAGACGCTGGCCCTATGGCGCATCCGATCCGTCCTGATTCTTATATCGCGATGGATAATTTCTACACCGCCACGGTTTATATCAAAGGTGCCGAAGTCATCCGCATGTACCAAACGTTGCTCGGTCGCGACGGCTTCCGCAAAGGTTTGGATTTGTACTTTGAACGGCATGATGGTCAAGCCGTCACATGTGATGACTTCCGTGCCGCCATGGCCGACGCTAACCAAGTCGACCTCACTCAATTTGAGCGCTGGTACACACAAGCTGGCACGCCAGTGGTCGAAGCCAAAGGAAGCTACGACGCGGCGGCTCAACGCTACACCTTGAGTTGCAAGCAAAGCTGCCCGGCCACCCCTGGACAAGAACAAAAGCTGCCATTCCACATTCCACTAGCTATAGGTTTGTTGGATGATGCGGGTAAGGATTTGATTGGCACCCAAGTTTTGCAGCTCACAAAAACCGAGCAAGATTTTCACTTCGACTACATTCCAGCTGAACCAATCGCCTCCGTGTCGCGAGGCTTTTCTGCACCAGTGAAGTTGCGCATGCAGCGTAGTAGTGCGGAATTGGCCAAGCTATTTGCTTTGGATACGGATTCCTTCTGCCGCTGGGAAGCCGGTCAAGAACTAGCAACTCGCACCATACTGGAGCAAGTTGACGCCGTCGCAACCGGCGCAGAGGTCACCCTTCCTGATACTTTGCGCGTTGCGTTTGCTCAGACTCTACAGGATCAAAACTTGGATGCGGCGCTGCGGGCTTACGCCTTGGTCTTGCCAGCAACGGCTGGATTGGGCGAAGAAATGGAGAAAATTGATCCGCGCGGTTTGCATTTGACGCGCTGTGGTTTGCGCAACAAACTAGGTCATGCTCTACACAGTTCACTACTTCAGCTTTATCACCAGTTGGCCGGGAATGGCGACTACCAACTGACTCCCAGCGAAATCGGTCGTCGCCAGTTGCGCAACCTTTGTTTAGCCTACCTAGTTGCCGCTGACGTCGATGGCGCTGACGTCGATGGCGCTGTTGCTTTGGCCAAACAACAGTTTGCCGACGCCGACAACATGACCGACTCGTTGGCGGCATTGGGTTGCTTGGTTGACCATTCACCTGCCGCGGCCGAAGCTGAGCTGGCAATTTTTGAAAAACGTTGGCTCGATAATGCGTTGGTCATGGATAAGTGGTTCGCGCTGCAGGCCGGCGCCGCCAATGAGCAGGTCCTGGATCAAGTGATTGCTTTGATGGGGCATCCTAATTTCAGCATGAGCAATCCAAACAAGGTGCGCTCTTTGCTGCGAAGTTTCGCCGCCAACAATTGTGGTTTCCATCGCGCAGACGGTGCTGGCTACCAATTTCTTGCCGATCGCATTCTAGAGCTAGACAAAATTAACCCGCAAATTGCATCGCGCTTAGTGGCACCTCTTGGGCGGTGGAAACGATACCGCGAACCGTGGGCGTCGGCGATGAAGGCCCAATTACAACGCATTCAGGACCGAGGTAGCTTGTCCAACGATACTTTCGAAATGGTTTCTAAGAGCTTGGCCTAATGCAAATAATCTCCACAGCATGGAATTGGCTGGCATGGGTCTTGTGCACATTGGCGCTGTCGGCCATGCCCGCCATGGCTCAAAATTCTGGCGACGGCAAGCTTATTGAAATGGCTGAGTTAGAGCGTTTGGCGTCATTGGCGGATCCAGGCGAAGAAAGGGTTACCGTCTTGCTGACTCTGCTTCGCGCCGACGTCGTCAGCGCGTCATCCAGTGTTGCGCGCACCTTTGATCGTCCCAATGTGCCGTCGATGCAGCCAGTGAGTTCTTCACACGCGGTGTTCATTTCAGGCACCGCTGCTGTGACTTACGAGGCGGTGCGACGTTTGCGTGCTCTTGATGAGGCCACCCCCGAGGCGGCGCCCAAAAAACGTTACGGGTCCAAAGACAGTGCTGAAATTGGGCGTGAATTGACTGACGGCAACAGCGCCGAACAAGTCGGTGAAAAAATGCAATCATCCATCACCTTTCTGATTGCAGGCATTGCCGGAGTCGCGATTTTTGCGGCCTTGATGATGCGCCGCATGTTCCGCTAAGCCATACTTTGAAGGCGCAGGCCTTTAGGCCGCGGATCGCTTCCTGTGGATATACGTTTCCCTACGCCCGCTCCCCGAATTTTGGTCGTCGACGACGAGCAGATGATTCGCTGGAGTTTGCGCGCCGGTTTTGAAGACGCGGGCGCCATCGTGGAAGAAGCCGCGAACCTGGCCGAAGCGCGGCGTCGCCTAGACGAAGAATGGCCGGACCTGTTATTGCTGGACCAACGCCTGCCCGATGGATTGGGCATGGATTTGTTAAGCGAGGTGTTGGAAAAAGACGGTGAACTGCCGGTGTTAATGATCACCGCTTACGGATCCTTCGACGCCGCGGTCGACGCCATTCAAGCGGGCGCACAGGATTACGTCGGCAAGCCATTTGACTTGGATGAAATTTTAGCCAAGGCAGCGCGTATTTTCGATCGAAGCCGCTTGCGACGCATTGAAGAAATGCAACGTCGCGATCCAAGTTCTGTGGGTTTGATCGCAGAGTCGCCTTCTTTCGTAGACGTCATTCGTCTGCTCAAACGGATCGGTCGTAGTGAAGCTTCAACGGTGCTGATTACTGGTGATAGCGGCGTTGGTAAAGGCTTGGCCGCGCGATTGCTGCATAGTTTTGGCGGCGAAAAAACGCGCCCATTCATTTCGGTTCCCTGCACCGCCATCCCCGAATCACTGCTGGAATCAGAATTATTCGGCCACGAAAAAGGCGCCTTTACCGACGCCAAAACTGCCAAGCCTGGTTTGGCCGAACTTGCATATGGCGGCACTTTATTCTTGGATGAAATTGGCGATTTACCGCCGGGAGTTCAAGCGAAAATGTTGACTTTGCTTGAGGATCGAACCTTCCGCCGGGTCGGCGGCACCCGTCAACTGAGATTGGAAGCAAGAGTGATTGCCGCCACCAACCGCGATTTGCAAGCCGACGTCAGTATAGGTCGATTCCGCGCAGATTTGTTTTATCGCCTGCGCGTACTGCCGGTGGTTATTCCGGCATTAAAAAATCGACTCGAAGATATTCGTCCTCTGGCTGAACACTTTCTCGACGTTTATCGCAAAGAATTCGGCAGCCCTGCAACCGGGTTTACCGATGCCGCACTGGCTGCGATGGATGCATTCCCGTGGCCCGGCAATGTGCGGGAGTTGCGTAACGCTATCGAGCGCGCAGCATTGTTGGTGGTTGGCGAGCGGATTGATTTGCCCGATTTGCCACCTGAATTGAGTGGCATGAGCAGTCGCATCAATGCCAGTGGTTTACCCGCCTTGCCCAAGCACGGTTGCTCGTTGGAAGATCTAGAAAAGTCTTGGGTGCAAGAAGCTTTAAGGCGCTGTGATGGCAACCGCAGCCAGGCTGCACGTTTGCTTGGCATGAAGCGTGACCAGATTCGCTACCGCATCGAAAAGTTCGGCCTTGATCGCGATTCTAGGCCAGCGGAAGACGAATCTTAAAATGGGCGCCTTGAAAGGCGTCGTTGGGGCGATTGGGCTCCCACAGCACCTTGCCGCCCAAAGCCTCTACATGGCGTCGGCAGATGGCTAGGCCCAAGCCGGAGCCGCGTACTTTAGTGGTGACGAAGGGTTCGAATAAACTTGCCACCATGTCGTCGGAAATGCCTGGACCGTTATCGTAAAAGTCGATTTGAGCGTGCGAGCCAGAATGAGTAATGACAATTTGCACGCTAGTGGGTGGGTCGGTAGCGCCATGATAATCCACTGCATTATCAAATAAGGCGGCGAGGATCTCTTTCAGCAAAGTCGTGTCGCTTTGCAATTTAAGTTCATCCGGCAATTGCATTTGCAGTTCCACAGCGGGCGAATAGTTGCAGGTTAATTCGTTGGCGATTTGCTGCATCCATTGACACAAATCAAAAGCTTGCCATCGTGCTTTAATCGGGCGGCCAAAACGTTGCAAGTCGGTGACCAATCCATCCAGTCGACGAATTTCCTCGGTTAGGCCCACAAAGATATTTTGCTCATTGCTATTCGGCGGAAAGCGCCGCCGTAATACTTGCAGAGCACCATGGATACCGGCCAATGGATTGCGGATTTCATGCGCGACCTGGGAAGCAATATTTCCAATCGAAGCTAAATGACGAGTATCGGCGGCCTCCTGACGCAAGCGCACCGACTCTGAAATGTCGCGCAGAATTGCGATGGTGCCAGAATATTCTCCAGTTGAATCCAACAACCGACGTCGCGCTAGGGAAACCAAAATCTCGCGCCCATCCCGGGTCCGCCGACGGGTTCGATAGTCGCGCAATTCTCCCTCTGCATCGGTAGCAGTTTTTATGCGCTGCAACTCTTTGCTTTTAAGTAAATCCGGCGGCACCAATAAATCGAAGGACTGGCCGATAGCCTCGGCAGCGGGGTAGCCAAAAATGCGTTCCGCGCTTTGGTTCCACACCCGAATCACATGATCTTTATCCAGCAGAACTATCGCGTCGGGGCTCAGATCGACTATCCGCGCCAGCTGTTCGGGTCCGAGCGGGCCGTCGGCGGAATGCTCTAGATCAGCGGTGTTCGTTGGGGAACTCACTCCTCTGGTGTAACGCCGCCAGGAGGCCGCGACCACTAGACTTTTCTCACCACTAGGGAGCACGTAGAATCTGCGGTAATGCGCGTTCTGCTTGTCGGATCTGGTGGCCGGGAACATTCCCTGGCTTGGAAAATTTCCCAATCGCCAATGGTCGAAGGCATGTGGTTCGCTCCTGGCAACCCAGGCACGGCTCAGCTCGGGGAGAACTTAAATCTGGCCGCTGACGATTTAGATGGTATCGTCAGTTTTTGCAGGGCGAATGACGTCGGATTGGTGGTGATTGGCCCTGAAGATCCGCTTGCTGCGGGTTTGGCTGACCAGCTGCATGAAATTCAAGTGCCCGTTTTTGGGCCGCGCGCTGCTGCCGCCGAATTAGAAAGCTCGAAAGCTTTTTGCAAGGACATCATGGTGCGTCACCGTGTACCCACTGGGGCTTACCGAGTTTTCAGTGACCTGAATTCAGCGATTTCTTATTTGCAAAGCGGCGCCCGGTATCCGGTCGTCGTCAAGGCCTCCGGATTGGCGGCTGGTAAAGGCGTGGTCATTTGCAAAGATGTGCGCGAAGCGCGTGAGGCAACCAAAGACATGCTGGAAGGCGGGCGCCACGGGAAAGCCGGCAAAACCATTTTGGTGGAAGAGTTTCTGGATGGCCCAGAAGCATCCATTTTTGCACTAACTGACAGCCGCACCTTTATGCCGTTAGAAAGTTGCATGGATCACAAGCAGCTCGGCGATGGCGACGTCGGCCCTAATACTGGCGGTATGGGCGCGGTATGCCCGAACCCATTGCTCAGTCCGCGCACTCGCGACGCGGTGGAACGGCAAGTCATTCTTCCTACCATCCATGGCATGAACCACGAAGGCCGCCGCTTTCAAGGCGTGCTATTTGCCGGTCTAAAGCTGACTGCCGCTGGTCCAAAAGTTCTGGAGTACAACGTGCGCTTCGGCGACCCAGAGTGCCAGGCATTGATGCCCCGTCTCAAGTCCGATTTGGTTCCATATCTATTGGCATGTGCCAATGGCAATTTGGAAGAACTGGAAGCCCCGGAATGGGATGAGCGGCCATCTATCACCGTCGTCCTTGCTGCGGGCGGCTATCCGGCGAGCTATCCCACTGGAATTCCCATTCACGGCCTGGATGACGTTGAACAAGGCGATGCTTTGCAGATTTTCCATGCCGGCACTGCAGAGGTGGCTGGACAGATTGTGACTGCAGGCGGCCGTATCCTTGCCGTGACTGCATTAGGCTCCGATTTGTACGAAGCCCGTCAGCGCGCTTATCAAGCAGTTGAGAAAATCGAATTCGAGGGCAAAACCTTTCGCACCGACATCGGCTTGGCGGCCTTGGAAGCCACCCAAAATTACTAATGGAAGCCAAAGAAGCACTGCATAAGTTTGAAGACTTCCTCAAGAAAAAGACCCTGCGGGTTACGGAGCCGCGCAAAGAGGTTTTGGTTCAAGCTTGGAAGACTCATTCCCATTTCACCGCCGAGGAAATGTATGACTGGGTGAAAGATGGAGGCGGCAAAGCTTCCAGGGCGACGGTTTACCGCACCTTGGGCCTATTGGTTGAGGGCGGTTTTTTGGCAGCGATTGAACGCGGTCAGGGCCAGGTGCTATACGAGCACATCCTTGGTCATCGCCATCACGATCACATGATCTGCCTCGGTTGCTCCTCGATCTTGGAATTCCGCAACCAAGAGATAGAAGCCTTGCAGGAACAGGAAGCTGCTCAATCCGGCTTCCACATGGTGCATCATACGTTGACCTTAGAGGGGTATTGCTCCTCTTGCTGGCAAAAGTTTCGCCCAGAGCTCGACGAGTAAATCGAGCCCTGGGCTATGGTGAGGAATACGTTTCTTAGGCCTTCCACGCCTCCTCAGGCACCTGTGTAATCCAGGCGATTAAAGGCGATTCGCGATTTCTTCAGCCAACATCTGGGCGATTTCGACGCGGCCACGCGCGCCCTGCAGGGCGGTGACTTTAATCTCGGTGGCTTTATCAATGTTAGTGAAGGGAAGGATGCTGATCAAAACTGTGGCATCTTGGACTCGATTATCCAAGGTCACCTGCAGACGTCCTTCAATGCGGCGAACCCCATCGTTGATATCGAGTTCTTTGCCTTCTATGGCGTGATCCATAGCTACCGCTTTTGCGGCTAACCAGACATCTTGACCAGGGGCCTCAACTGCTATGGAGCCTGTGCGGTCGGCGTATTCACCGACTGTCCAGGCACCAATCGCAGCTGCTGCTACGAAAGGTGCTGCGACACAAGAACCGAGTAAAGGAAGGAGGAGGAGTAGGAATGCAAACTGCTTCATGATGCGCTCACTGCGGACGCCTGAATTGTACCTAATGCGAAGTACCAAATAAAAGCGCGGTGTGCAGAAATAAGCAGTTCTCTTGCGTTTCCTGGACCCAGCAGCGAAAACTGCAGCATGGCTTGAGCCGCCTGCATGCCTAATTGAGTTTGAGTGACGAAAAACTCGCGTTGGCTGGCCGAGCACGCCAAATCGGGAGTTGATCCATACGCCATTCGGATCTGCTGATTGCTAGGAGGTCGCAAAAACGGATTCCAGGCTAAGGGTAGGAGATGGCAAAAGCTGGTTCTGGCTGCAAATTGTTTCCGAACTGCGCCGGCTGGCAGTGCGGGGAGCAGCAGGTGCGCAGCCATTTCCACCAGCAAATTCCAAGACGGATGCGCTGGAATCCAAAAAAGTGGTTCATGGGGGTGGCTTAGAAACCTAGTGGGCGGGAAGTCGGCATGGAACGCGCTGCTCCATTCTTGCGGCGACGAGAATTGGAAATCACGCCAGTCTTTTGGGCCCAATACAAATGGCACCCCGGTGGGCGGTGACACTTGAAGTCCGTCAGCCAAGGCGTGGGCAATTTCTTCGATGATGTCCGAAGCTGCCTCAAGGGTTTGGGTGCTGAAATCCTGGTCTTCCGCTTGCGCCACGCTGGTCCACTGGGCCATCGGTGGCGTGTGCAGCCAGGCAAAATGGCCGCCGGCCAATTGCAAGAAGGATTCGCCGCTCTCGGGGCGAGCCCGGTCCCATAATGGCTCGGGGGATTGGTGGAGAATTTTGGGCGCCGCTCCTAAATCGCGCAGGGCTGCGGGCAGGTGAGGTTCCGCCATGTGCCAATCTCCGAAATGAAAAATACAAAATAGGTGCGGCTGGCTTTGTTGCCAGTTTTGCCATTTTCGGGCCGCTGCCAAGTCACGTTCGTCTGGGCTGCCCGCGGTCCAAACACCGGCTAGGGCACCATCCTGACGTATCAATTCATCCACCACGCCGCCATAAACATCCACTAAGCGTCTGCCGTCCACGAGACGGAAGTCGGGATGGTCGCCTAGCAGTTGTTTGGCGGCGATGGGTTCCATTTCTGGCAGGAATTCCAAAACCAAACAGGGGGTCCGTGGCCATTGAACTTCAGCCAACAGCGTTTCCAGCATGCGCGTCGAACGACGTAGTGGGTGAAAATCACTTATCAATAGTGGATTGCCTTGAGGTAACTGTTGCCACAAGGTTTGGCGATCGCAAGATTGATATTCGCCCTGAAACGAAGTGAGCCAATTGGCTCGATAGGTTTTCAGGCCGCGCGGCGCATGTCCGTGCAAACCTGACCACTTACGACGTAGTCGGCGTTCCAGTTTGCGCAGTTCTTCCTGCAGCGGCAGACGGAGGGACGGACCCATATCTGCCTATCGACGCCTGGCCTTACCTAGCTTGACGCTACCGTGGTTTCGGCTTGGCTAAGGTAGCGGCTTAAAAGGCCGCGAAAGAAGTCAATGCCCGTATTTCCTTCACCCCAGGCGCCAAATCCCCGGTCTGGCAGGGACTGCTCGGAAAGGCAGCGTTCGGGGTGCGGCATTAAGCCCAAAATCCGTCCACTAGGTGAGATTAGGCCCGCAATGCCGGCTTCACTTCCACTCGGGCAATCAGGGTATTCTTCGGTGGCCTCGCCATCAAGGTTGGCATAACGCAACGCGATGCAGTCGGCGTCTGCCAATGTTTGCGCTTGCTCGGGATGAGCAAGAACCAATTTGCCTTCGGCATGCGCGCTTCCGGCCGGCAAGATGCTGTTTGCGGGCAACACATGGCCGAGAGCAGGATCCACTAAGAGTCGGCTCCAACGGCATTCAAAACGGTGAGTGTCATTCCAGCTCAGCGAAACGTCGACGCCATCAATTCCAGGCAACAAGCCCGCCTTCACCAGCACTTGGAAGCCGTTGCAGACGCCAAAAATGGTGCCGCCTTGCTGGTGAAATTTCAGCAAGGTGTCGCGCAGAAAAGCAACCACCTCGACCGAAAGAATTCGTCCAGCGCCAAGGTCGTCGCCGTAGGTGAAGCCGCCCGGAATAGCGAACAACTGGTAATCCAAAATCCGGTCGGGATTTTGAATCAGCTCTCGAATATGAATTTCTTCGACCTCAGCTCCAGCGCAGCGGAAGGCGAATGCTAATTCTCGGTCGCAGTTGATGCCGGCAGCAAATAGTTGGAGGACCTTTGGTTTCATGCGCTTGCTCCGTTAGCGTGCAGGAGCTCGGTAATTGTGTATTGGTGCAACAAGTCGTCGCCCGAATGAATGAGCAATTTGCCACCGTTGTCTTGCACTTCACCGACGGTGGACCAGGGCAGAGTGCGGAATAACTCAGCGACAGCCTCGAGGTGGTCGAGGCTAATTTCCAGCACGAAGCGAGTAGGAGTTTCAGCGAACAGAGTGGCGCTTACAGGCATGTCGTCGGCACCCGGAATGCGCTGAAGGTCAACGCGGCAACCCAAATTACTACCCAAGACCATTTCCGCTAGGCCGACTGCGAGTCCACCTTCACTTAGGTCATGGCATGAGGCGACGTAACCGGATTGGATTGCCTGATACAAGGCGTCAAACAACGCTGGTGCAGTGCTGAAGTCTGGGCGAGGAACTTCGGAATCTTCAAGGCCCAGGATTTCCGCAGCAACTGAACCGCCACCTGCGGTATGGGTCACTCCCAAAGACAGCAGTACGTTGCCAGCCTTCTTCAATGGTGTGGTAGGACAGCGTTTCGTGTCGTTGACCGGGGCTATTGCTGTGGCCAGCAAGGTTGGCGGGATGGCAGTTTCTTCATCACCGACCCGATATTCATTGTTCAAGGAATCTTTGCCACTCACGAAAGGAGCGCCATATGCAATGGAGGCGTCGTAACAGGCTTCCGCCGCAAGTACCAAGGAGCCAAGTCGATCTGGTTTACGGCAATCGCCCCAGCAGAAGTTGTCCAACAGCGCGGTTCGGTTCGGATTGCCGCCAGCGGCGACGACGTTGCGAATGGCTTCATCGATGGCGCAAGCCGTGCCGGCATAGGAATCCAACAGGGCCATACTTGGAGCAATGCCACAACCAATGGCGACGCCATTTTTCAGGTCCAAGCGCGGCTTGACCACAGTGCCGTCGCCAGGGCCACGGCCGTACGGACCTTGGTATGGCTTGACCACGGTTCCGCCCTGAACCTCATGGTCATATTGGCGAACCACCCATTCTTTGCTTTCACATGATGGGTGAGCTAAAGCTTTCAAAAGCAAGTCTCGCTCAGGCACTTCTTGCGCCCAAGCTGTGGCCTGCAAAGGCAGGCGATGGCTATCTGCTTTACGCGAAGGCTGGGGCACCGCCCCGTGCAAAAATTCCATCGGCAAATCGCCGACGACATCGCCATGCCAGGTGAGTTTCAAGCGGCCGGTGTCAGTGAAGGTGCCGATTTCGGTGCACTCAACTTCGTGCAGATCGCACAATTGGTGCATCTCTTTCAACTTGGCCGGTGGAACCGCCAGCACCATACGTTCTTGCGCTTCGCTAATCCAAACTTCCCAATAGCTTAGACCAGGGTACTTCAAAGGAGCTGACGCTAATTCAACTTCGGCCCCACAGTCTTCCCCCATTTCGCCGACGGCGGAACTGAATCCACCTGCTCCGCAATCAGTCACTGCACTGAACAAATCGCGATCACGAGCTTGGATCATGACATCCAGAACTTTCTTCTCGGTGATAGGGTCCCCGATTTGCACTGCGGTCGAATCGATGGTGTCTGACTCTTCGTGCAATGCTTCACTAGAGAAGGTTGCGCCATGAATGCCGTCCCGCCCAGTGCGTCCACCGATGGAAACAATTCGGTCTCCAGGGCTCACCAATTTTTCAACTTTGTCGCGCGGGATCTCGCCGACACAGCCGGCAAAAACCAACGGGTTGGCGACGTACCCTGGATGTCGAATGACAGTGCCGGCCACGGTCGGAATTCCCATCCGGTTGCCGTAGTCACGGACGCCAGCAATGACTCCCTCCAATACCCGGTCAGGATGCAGCGTGCCAGGCGGGATTTGATCGCGTGGGAAATCCTTAGGGCCGACGCAGAAAACGTCAATGGCGGCGAATGGCCGCGCCCCCAAGCCGGTGCCAAGGATGTCCCGGATGACTCCGCCAATTCCAGTGCCAGCGCCACCATAAGGATCCAACGCCGATGGATGGTTATGGGTCTCAACTTTGATCGCTATACCAATTTCATCGGTCATCGCAATCACCCCAGCATTGTCCTTAAATACACTCCAACACCACTCAGGCGATAGTTTACGCGTGGCGTCAAACACAGTTTCCTTGAGCAAGTTGGCGAAATTGCGTTCGCGGATTAATTCACCATCAGCGGCAAATTCGCGAAAGCAAACCGGTCCGGTCAAAGTCTTGTGTTTGCAATGCTCCGACCAAGTTTGGGCCAAAGTCTCCAGTTCGATGTCTGTTGGCTCGCGCCCTTCGGCGACGTAGAACTCTTGGATTGCGCGCATTTCCAAAGTGCTAAGCGCCAAGCTCATTTCCTTGGAAACCAAATCCAACCTGACGTCGTCGGCCTCGCGAAGCGCCACCTCCATGCGTGGGAATTTGCGTAGGGAAGGGACTGGGTGGGGGTGAACTGGTTGATCCCCCAAAGCGGCGCTCTCAATGGTCGGATTGGCTAGGGCGCGAGATCCAATGCGGACCAACTCATCCGAATTAATTTCACCCTCAACCCGGAAAATGCGGAAACATTGAACCGGGTCGGCGGCAGCAACCTTCACATCAAACAGAGAGAGCGCTCGCCGCGCCGAGTCGGCTTCTGGGTCGGCGACACCAGGCAGGCGACGGACCAACAGCGTGGTGCCTCCTTTGCTATCGGCCTGGCCAGGTTCAAATACCTTGACCCGTTCTGTTACCGGATCGGCAAGCAATTGGCTAGCAATGCGGTCGACATCGGCACGGCTCAGGCTGGCGGGCAGCAGGAAACCGCGGCCACTACGGACCTTGTGTTCAATGGGTAAACCTCGATGGCTGAGCGCAGAACGCGCCGAATCGCCAACGGGGTCAGGACGGCTGGGATCTAGTTCCAGCTCGATGCGCCAGGCTTGAGTTTCCATGGACAGTGGCCATTCGGTGGCCGTAGCGGATATTCTAGAGGGGTCCGTGCCCCGGATCTACGCCACTTCGTCATGGCCCGCAAAGCTAAAAGAACTTCTAACCCGCCATCGGTGCTGCCCTTCGAGCAGCCGATTGAGGACGTCCGCTCTCGCCTTCTCGAATTGGAGGAGCTGGCTGAGCAAACCACTCATGATTTAAGTGAGGAGTTGAGCTTTTATCGAGAGCGCTTGAAGCGTTTGACCCAAGAGGTTTATTCCAATTTGAGTCCTTGGAACCGGGTCCAGGTGGCTCGCCATCCGAAAAGGCCGCTAACCGGGGATTACGTCGAATACCTTTGCCAGGAATTTGTTGAGTTGCACGGAGATGGCCAATTCGGCGACGATCGGGCAATTGTGACCGGTTTCGCAACCATCCGCGGTCACCGTGTCATGGTGATTGGGCACCGCAAGGGGCGCAATACCAAGGAACGTTTGGCCTGCCACTTCGGTTCTGCCCACCCTGAGGGCTACCGCAAAGCTTTGCTTAAAATGCAGCTAGCCGAACGCATGGCCCTGCCGATTGTTTGTTTTGTCAATACGCCAGGTGCTTACCCCGGGGTAGGGGCCGAAGAGCGCGGCCAGGCTCGGGCCATCGCTGAAAATATTTACAAAATGTTTCGAATAAAAGTTCCCATCATCGCGCTTTTGATCGGGGATGGTGGTTCGGGCGGTGCATTGGGAATTGCCATTGCTGACCGCGTCGCCATGTTAGAGAACTCATGGTATTCGGTCATTTCGCCTGAAGGCTGTGCTTCCATTCTTTGGCGCAGCGCCGAGGGCAAAGAAAAAGCCGCCGACGCTCTCAAACTCACCGCCGAAAGCATGCTTGGTTTGGGTCTCGTGGACGAAATCGTTGACGAACCGGTTGGTGGGGCGCACGCTCACCCGAAACAATCAATGGACCTTGTTGGGGATTTCCTAGATTTACAGTTGACCCATTTAGGGCAATTGCCGATTGATGATTTGCTGGCAAATCGCTATCGAAAATTCAGGAATATCGCCCAAATTGAGGCGAAAATTGAGAAACAGGCGCAATCCAACGCCCAATTAAAGGGGCAAGCTACGCCCAATCCTTCTCCTGTGGTTCCAGGGGAGCCGGATTCAAGTGGCCCAGTGCGTCGCACCCCAGGTTCGCCTCGAAATAGGCGCCGCACTTAACGAAAATCCCTGAATGAACCTAACATTCTGTCTTTGCTCAGCGTAAGCCGGGCAAGAACATGAGTTCCCCCGCTTTGCGATTGGTCCGTACACCTTCCCTTGAATCACCGCCCGAGGCCGCTTCAGATCCTCGTGCGCAATTGACGGATGAAGAGTTGTTCGCCCTCTGTATTGATGGCGACCGCAGCGCTTTCCGTCAACTTGTCGAACGGTATGAGGGCAAGGCTACCCACACCGCCCGTGCCATCGTAGGTAGCTACGAAACGGCACGAGAAGTAGCACAGGAGGCCTTCCTCAAGGTCTATGCCCACCGGGCTAAGTTTGACCTGAAACGGAAGTTCAGCACTTGGTTTTACCGAATCCTGCGCAACCAGGCGGTTGACCGGGCTCGACGTCAAGCCTCAGGTACTCCAGGAGCGGCAGTGGAGCTTAGCGGCGACTGGGATTCCAATCGCCGTAGTCCAGCCCAGGAAGCCTCTGCCACCGAGCGCCAAAAATTGGTTCGCAACATCCTGGCGGATTTACCGGACAAATTCCGCGTCGTTTTGGCATTAAGGGATTTGGAAGGACTGTCCTGTGGCGAAATTGGGGACCGAGTGGGTGCCACTCCTGGTACAGTTCGGTGGCGTTTGCATCATGCTCGGAAACTGTTTCGCGAGCACTGGGAACGCATGCTAGGTAAAGAAGAAGGAGCGGATTTGCTATGAGCTGTAATCTTCCCGAAGAACTACTCGCCCTCCATGCTGGTGGGGATCTAACAGTTGCCGAAGCTTCCCAAGTGGAGGCTCACATCGCTTCTTGCGCGTTATGCGCTGCCGAGCTTTCAGCTTTCCGAGATGCTCGGGTTGCCCTTCAGGAAATTCGTGAAACCGAACGGCCGAGCGAAAGTCTCTGGAGTGAGCTCGATGCTCGTTTAGACGCCGTAGATGCTGCTGGACGCCATCGTTTGCCGTGGTTCCGCCGAGGTGCTTTTGCGCCGGTTTTGATGACTGCAGCTGCTTTGATGTTGGCGGTGATTTTTTACCCCAAGGCTGATGTCGGTCCCGGCAGCGGCGATCAGAATCCAGTGGTCGTTCAGCCAGCTGAGAACGAAGAGCCTGGCCTGCACCCTGCAAGCTTCCCTGATCTTTTGCACATGCTGCGCGTGAACCCCGCTGCGGTTCCCAATCCAGATTTGGTTTCCGAGCCTGCTACTAAGCATCACGATACGCAGGGATTGGATGTGGCGCCTCCAGAGAAAAAGGAATTCTAGGCGCAGTTAAACGGTGATAACCGCATTCCTTCTTTACGCCTGTGCCGTTGCGGTGGAGCAGGTGGAACCCTGCCCTGAATCGATGCTCCGCCCTGGGCCGCTGGAGTTGGAAAATCAATTCAGCCAGCTCGGTCAGTGTGAGCGCGAGTACATAAAAATTTATCGTGTACTGCGCCCGAGTTTGGTTCAAGTGCAATTGACCGGCATCGGACCTGCTGCCTTGCCTAAACCCAACGAAGAGAAAAAGACCACCAATTTTGTGGTTTCCGGGGTCGTGCTTAGGGAGACCGAAAATGGCTGCATGGTGGTCATTCCGGGAATTTGGCAAATTGGCGCGGACGCTGCTGTGCAGGTGGTCGATTTGGATGGTCAGCACTATCCCGGAACTCCAATCGCCCATGCCGAGGGCTTTGGCTTGAGTTTGATCAACGTGCCAGGCCTACGTTTGGAAGCCCCGCCCTTTGGCATCTGCGAAGCTATGCCAATAGGGTCGATCACTTTTTCGTTGGGTAATCCATTCGGGCTAGACGGCAGCTTTGGAATGGGCATGCTTTCCGGTAGGGCCCGCAATATAGGCAAGTCCACCGATTTAATTCAGGTCACGAACCCGATGAATCCAGGTGATGGTGGCGGCATGATTGCCGATTGCAAAGGCAGAGTCATCGCCATCGCGATGTCATCGCTAAGTGATTTCCGGCTGCTTTCCGCGGACGGTCAAGGCAGCTCCGAAGCTTTGGTTGGAGCGCGCCAATCTTCTGGCATTAGCTTCGCCATTCCTCTGCATAAGGTGCTTCATCTTTTCGGGGAGCATTTGGCATTGCCTCCTGAGCTTCCTCGCCCGACTCTAGGGATTGAAGTTCAAGTCGCCGTGATTCCACCAGCCATACGTCGTGATTTAGGGCTGGCCATGCGCACTGGGCTTAGAGTTTTGCACGTGGAGCCAAACGGGCCTGCTGCAGCTGCGAAAGTGGAGAGCGGCGACTACTTGCTTGGCTTAGAGGGTTATCCGACCGAAGACTTTGCCTCCTTATTTTATGCATTGAGGCTGGTCCGCAGTAGTGCATCCTTGCAAGTGTTACGTGAATCCCAAGCGTTGGATCTGCACTTAAACTTCCCTCCGGCGGGTGAAGCCCAGCTCACGCAAACGCCCAATCCTGGGCGCCTGATGCTGACTCCGCCCGCGTTGCAAGAAGATAAGGATTAGGGAAACTCTGATGCCGGCGGTAATCAACCCGCATCCCTAGCCTTCAAATTCCTGCAGGATGGACAGGGCCTTTATGACCTGTTCGGATTCTGGCTCAAGTTTAGTTTTGCCGAGAAAGCTGCGCATGTCATGGGCAGCGCCTTGTAGAGAACCTTGGAAATATCTGGCCAGTCCGCGGTTATAGAACTCACTTGCACGGTCCGGAGAAAGCATGAGAATTTTGGATAGCTGAATCTCAGCTGCGGCCCAATTTTTATCATTCATCAAGATACTACTCGCCAAGCCGCGAGCTTCCACTTCCCACAAAATATCCCGACGTAGAGAGTCGCGCCAAAATGTTTCCTGCGGAAGGTCAAAGTCTTGGGTTGCTAGCCGCGAGTTTTTATTTTCCCGCGACCGTTTGAGTACGGTGCATAAATCCTCAATGGCCACCAATGCCTCTTCGTCGCGATTTAGGTGAGCTAGAGTGGATGCCCGGTGCTGTAAAGCCTCGACCCATTCCTGGCGCTGACCTAGAGCTTCATCGAGTAGATCGAGAGCGGTTTCGAGGTGGGTGACGGCGCGATCTTGGCGGTCGTCAATGTCCGCTTGCATGCTGGCAAGCGTGCCTTTTTCGTCGACAGAAAGTAGGCGCGCTTTGTCACGCAGGATGGCCGCGGATCCAATCAGTAATTCAGCATGCCGTAGGTGATATTCCCCTAAGGAATAGGCTGTTTTGAAGTCGCCGACTTCTCGATGGGCAATCTCAAGGTGCTGAAATGCCAATTGCACCGATTTATGGTCTCCCTTTTTCAAAAGGGTCCGACCAAGTAGGTGCTGTAATTCGCCGTTTTCAGGGTCTACCTCTAATCCAAGGCGAGCTTGTTGCTCGGCCCGAGTGAGATCGTTTACGTCGTAATATTGCGCGGCTCTTTGCCGATAGTCGGCGATTCGATCCAGCTCCTCCTGGGAAAGGGAGCAGGCGGCCAAGAGTGGAAGGGCGCAAAGTACAGTTATCAGGCGGGGGAATGACATGGATCCAAAAAGGAAGTGGGGGGGCATGCTCGCATGAGGCCTACCCCCCCTGTAACTCGATCAGGGTGGGCGGTTACTCGCCGGAATCCCACAGCCAAGGCGCTTGGATGCCGTCCCATTTCAACAAGCCGTCCGGGAAGTAAATTCCGAGCTCGCGAGCGGCGCTTTCATGCGAATCTGAGCCATGCACTAAATTGTAGGACTTTGAGCAGCCGAAATCGCCGCGGATTGTGCCAGCTTCTGCGTCAATGCCGAAGGTCTTGCCCATCAGCTTACGAGCGACGCCAATTGCGTTTGGGCCGTGTAGGGCTAAAGCAATGATTGGCGAAGAAGTCATGAAACCTACCAATCCAGCGTAAAATGGTCTGTCGACGTGCTCTGCGTAATGTTCAGCTGCGATTTCGTCAGTCATTTGCATGAGGCGCATGCCGACGATTTGAAGGCCTTTGTCCTCGAAACGGGACAGAATTCGCCCGACCACGCCGCGATGCAGCGAATCTGGCTTGAAGAGAATGAGTGTGGTTTCCACGGTTTGGTCCTTGAAAGGAAGGGTGAGCCGCGAAAGCATAAAAGTACCGCACAAAGTTCGCCACTTTCCCGTTGATGCAATTGGCGGCGCTTCTAAAATACCCGCCCCTTCTAATGACTAGGACTCCGAGTTCAAGAATACAGAAGGGACCGCTCTTTCGCCCCTTCGGAAGAAACTTGTCAGAACAGGCTCCTAAACCGCCGTCTGGTAGCAGGTCTTCCCGTCCAGTGAATGGCCAACAAAACCAGCGAGATTGGGCGCGCATTTCAAGCTTAGGCGTTGAATTCGCGCTCACGGTTGGCGTTATGGGCTTTTTGGGTTGGAAATTGGATTCGGTTTTAGGATTGATCCAAGTTTTTCCCATCTTTCTGTTGGTCGGAACTCTCCTGGGCATGGCTCTTGGCATCTACCGCATGAACTATCAGTTGAATGCATGGGTGCGTAGACAGCGCCAAGCTAAAGCGGAAGCTGAAGACCAGTCTCTGGACCAAGATCGCGGGCAGCAATGAAATTGGGCATCACCATCTTTTGGGTTGGTTATTTGCTTGGTTTTGTTCTGTTTGCCATTTGGGACCTTGATCGTGCCACCCGCTTCAGCTGCTACGTCGGCTGGCTCTTATGCGCCACCCTCGAATCGGTGCTCATGAGACGTCGCTTTGCGGTGCTAGCTCCAGGCTCGTCCAGCACTGCCTTTGCCATTGTTTTGACTGGCGGCTTTGCTGTCAAGCTGGCGGCGTTGGCTGGCATCGGATTGCTCGCCCACTTCTTCCAACTCTTTCCACCCAAGCCATTCATGTTTGCCTTCTTGGCAGCTCTGGTGTGGGGCGAAACCATCTCTCTTACTCTTTTGCATCGACGGCTGGTCCAACAGGACCGAGCGCGATCGAGGGCAAAGGACCATTAACCCCTTCCCACCGTGAGCTTGCTCTCGTACACCCCGCTCGCCATCTCCGCCTCATCCGGCGGTGAATCGCAGAACCCGTTTGAGGTGCTGTACGGCCACATTGTGGCGCAGTCGCCAGTCGAGTTTCTCGGCATGCAGTGGTGGAACTTTCAGTGGTTCCAGGTCGCAGCTATCGTGTTGGTATTCCTGGTGTTTGCGCCAGTGCGGAAATCGGTGCAGCAGGGTAACGGCGGTGTTCACAGCAAGGTTCTGGCCGGTTGGGTGACTTGGATTCGAGATGAAATGGTTTACCCCAATATGGGGGAGAAGGAAGGCCGCAAGTTCTTGCCGTTTTTCTTGTCGCTGTTTTTCTTTATTCTGTTTATGAATGCCTTTGGTTTGATTCCGGCAGGGGCGTCGGCAACAGCCAGTGTTTATGTTTGTCTGGCGCTGGCCACGATCACATTTTCGATGATGGTCATCGGAGGCATGATTGCTCAAGGCCCAATTAAGTATTGGGTTAATTTGGTGCCGCACGGGACCCCAGGCTGGCTTCTGCCGCTGATTTACCCGCTTGAGCTGATTGGCTTACTAATTAAGCCTATCGCACTTACCGTTCGTCTTGCAGCGAACATGACAGGCGGACACTTGGTCCTCTTGTCCTTCATGGGTCTTGCTTTCTACTTTGGCTCCACGATTGGAATCGGAGTCGGATTGGCCGTGACCCCAGTGAGCCTCGCCTTGGCGGTGTTCATCATGATCATTGAGGGCTTTGTTGCTCTCTTGCAGGCATACATCTTCACATTGCTGTCCATCATCTTTGTGAGTCACAGTATGCATCCTGACCACTAAACAAAAACTTCCCAAGCTTAAAAGGAACGATGTTGCACACCCTGGTTGAAGCCGCCGGTGATCCTTCCCACGCAATTGCCGCAATCGGTGCTGGCCTCGCTGTAATAGGCGCAGGTATTGGCATCGGTAAAATCGGTGGCGATGCAAACAGCGCAATCGCGCGTCAGCCTGAATCCACTGGTGATATCCGTGGTTCCTCGCTGATTTTGGCCGCGCTGATTGAAGGTGTTGCCTTCTTTGGCGTTGTAGTTGGACTACTTTTCGCCATCAAGTAAACCTCACTCGGGAAGTCTTTGCCGCGGTTGAGGTACATCCTCAGGCGCGGTGAATCTGGCTCCCGAATCAATCCTCATGTACACGCTTCTCCTAGCAGTCGTTGCAGAACAGGAACACTCAGGCATCGCGCAAATGTTCGATGTCGGCAAGAGTTCCTTCTACTGGACTCTAGCGATCTTCCTACTGGCCCTTCCATTCATGTGGAAGATGGTCTTTGGCCCGATCGTGGCCGCTTTGGAAGAGCGCGAGGATGCGGCTCGTGAATCCGCCCGCGCAGCTGAGGCGGCGCGAGAGGAGACCGAGCGCATGAAAGCTGCCATTCAGGAAGACCTGGATGCAGCTCGCCGCGAGGCCGCCAATCAGGTGGCTGAAGCAAAGATCCGCGCTTCAGAGCGCGAACAAGAACTCATGTCTGCCGCTAAAGCAGAAGCCGAACGCGAGCGGGCTCGTGCGCACCAGGAAATCGAAAACTCGCTTGCGAGTGCTCGGGAAATTTTGCGCAAAGAAGCCGTCGCTCTCGCGATCGATGTAGCAGAACGCGTCATTGTGCGTGAGTTCTCTGAAGCTGATCAACAGCGCCTCGTCGACGACTTCCAAAACGAAGTTGCCAAAAACTAGGCTCTGACTCAGTCCCAGCATTCCAGTCCTGCATCACGTCGCTACGCCCGTGCTTTGTTTGAACTCGCCTCCGAAAAAGGGGAGCTTCAAGCAGTGCAAGCTGGCGTCGAGCGTTTGGGTCAACTCGCCGATGACGCTGAGTTCCGCGCATTACTGTTGGATCCAAGACTGACCGATCAACGCAAAGCTAGCGCTATCCAAGAGTATCTCGGAGCCGATGGCACTGGAACTTTGGGCGGTTTGTTAGCGCTGCTTCAACGTCGCAAACGCTTTGCACTTTTGGCTGAAATTCCCAGCGCCTTTCAAGACTTAGCAGACGCAGCCGCAGGCCGTGTCCGCGGAGTTGTTGAATCGGCCCAGGAACTCGATGGGGCTGCCTTGTCCGCGCTGGAGCAATCGCTCTCGCGTGGTACAGGCAAAGAGGTCTCACTACAAGCCAAAGTCCAGCCTGACCTGCTTGGCGGGGTGCGTGTCACCCTCGCCGGCACTCGTTACGACGGTTCCGCTCGCGGCCGTTTAGACCAGATCACCAAACGCCTTGCGGCAGTCGAACTCGGCTGAAGCACTTGACCATCTTTGACTCAACGCTGCTCCGCACGCACAAAAAATAGCCATGGAACTTCAACCCTCCGAAGTCACCTCGGTACTCAAGAAAGAGATCGAAGGCTTTGAGGCTTCTGCCTCGACCGAAAAGGTCGGCCAAGTCCTACAAGTAGGTGACGGTGTCGCCCGCGTGTACGGCCTGGAAGACTGCATGATGTCTGAACTCGTCGAATTCCCCAACGGTGTCATGGGCATGGCCCTGAACCTTGAGGAGGACAACGTAGGTTGTGTACTACTCGGTGACGCTGCTTCTGTTAAAGAAGGCGACACCGTTAAAAGCACCGGACGAATCATTTCCGTACCCACTGGTGACATCTTGCTTGGCCGCGTGGTCGATGCACTTGGCGTGACCATAGATGGCAAAGGTGCACTGAAAACTACTGATGAAGATCTGCGTCCGATTGAGCAAACGGCTCCTTCGGTGGTAGAACGGGAGCCAGTAACAGAGCCGATGCTTTCCGGTATCAAGAGCTTGGACGCCATGATCCCCGTCGGCCGTGGCCAACGGGAATTGATTATTGGTGACCGTCAGACTGGCAAAACCGCTTTGATTATTGATGCGATCATCAACCAGAAGCACACTGGTGGGGCTGATCCCAAGAATCCTGAGCAGGTCTTGTGTATCTACGTTGCTGTAGGCCAAAAGCAGTCCACCGTAGTGGAAGTGCAGCGTCGCCTGGAAGCGGAAGGCGCGATGGATTACACCATCATCGTGAATGCTTCTGCGGCTGAAGAAGCGGCCATGCAGTTCTTGGCCCCTTACTCGGGCACAGCAATGGGAGAGCGTTTCCGCGACGAAGGTCGCCACGTTCTGATTGCTTACGATGACCTCACCAAGCAGGCTTATGCCTATCGCCAGGTGATGTTGCTGTTGCGGCGTCCTCCTGGACGTGAAGCCTACCCTGGTGACGTATTCAACCTGCATAGCCGGTTGTTGGAACGGTCGGCCAAGGTTTCCAGAACCGCCCACGAGCTTAACCCGGAGAAATACTCCAAAGGAGGCGGTTCGATGACCGCTCTGCCGGTGATCGAAACCCAGGAGGGCGACGTTTCGGCATACATCCCAACGAACGTGATCTCCATTACAGATGGCCAGATCTTCCTCGAGGCAGACCTCTTCTACAGTGGTATTCGCCCGGCGGTAAACGTTGGTATTTCAGTTTCTCGAGTGGGGGGGGCTGCTCAGACTCCTGCAATGAAAAAGGTTGCGGGCGGTTTGCGCATTAACCTGGCTCAGTTCCGCGAACTCGAGGCTTTTGCCCAGTTCGGTTCCGACCTAGATGCCTCTACCCAGCAAACTCTCAGCCGAGGTGCACGCCTGGTTGAATTGTTGAAGCAGGGCCAATACCGCCCATTGCGTAACTCGGAGCAAATTGTTTCGATTTTCGCAGGTACTAGTGGCCTTCTAGATGATCTGGATCTAAAGAAGGTACCTGAATTCGCTCTAGGCTTCGTTGAATACATGGCTTCCACCCAGCCCGAATTAATGGCTGAGTTGGAGAAATGGGAAACGAAGTGGACGGATGAAATGGCCGCGCAGGTGACTGATTCCTGCAAGTCCTTCTTGGCACAATTCGCCTAGTCCATCTGCACCTAAGGAACCGTGGCAAACATTCGTGACCTTCGTCAGCGCATCGCCAGCATTGGGAATATCCAAAAGATTACCCGTGCAATGGAGATGGTGGCGACCACCAAACTGCGCCGATTCCAGGAACATACAGTTGCCGCCAAGCCCTACACCGAGGAAATCGAACACCTCGTTCGGGGCTTGTCTGGGGCTGTAGCAGCCGAACCCGAAGCCGCTGGAGATGCTGGGCCTTTGTTTTCGGTCCATGCGCCAGATGCGCCGGTCGGAATTCTTTCTGTAGGCTCGGATCGAGGTTTGTGTGGTGCGTACAACTCCAACATCCAAAAGGAAGTGGATCGCTACATAGCCGAACTCAGAGCTTCCGGCCGTGGATTCAAGCTCTACGTGATTGGTCGTAAAGCTATGGATCACGCTACCAGAGTCGGGCACCCAGTAGAGTCCTACCTGGAAGACCTTAATCTGGAACAGTTGAATTTCATGGATGCTGCAAGCGTGAGCCACATGCTGGTTTCAGCGTTCCGCAACGGCGAGCTGTCTGAATTGAAACTGGCATTCACCAGTTTCATCTCGATGGTTAAATATAAGCCACAAGTGGCTCATTTCTTGCCCATCGCTCCGGCCGCGACCGAACACAAAGCAACCGAATCCATCCTCGAACCAGGCGGTCCAGAGTTGCTGGGCCGGCTGGTTCCGCGCTACCTCGAGACTTGCATTTTCCATGCATTGCTCGAGTCCATCACTTCTGAATACGCCTCTCGTCGCTTCGCAATGACTAATGCAACCGACGCTGCCGGTGATATGAAGAAGGACATTACGCGGGTTTACAACCGAGCTCGCCAGGCCAAGATTACGGCCGAAATCTCAGAAATTGTCTCCGGGGCTGAAGCCCTTTGATGCGTCACATCCCCGTCTGAACCATGACTGCTCAAGGATCCATTAAACAGATTTTCGGCCCAGTTGTCGACGTTGCTTTCGACGGCGATCTGCCGGCAATCTACGACGCTGTTCGTGTACCACGCGAAGGCGAAGCCGACCTAGTCCTCGAGGTTGCGCAGCACCTCGGCGATTCCATGGTGCGTTGCGTTGCAATGTCTTCCACTGACGGCTTGCGCCGCGGTGTTCCAGCCTTGCCTACTGGCGCTCCGATTATGGTCCCAGTTGGTGCTTGCACTACTGGGCGAGTATTCAACCTCCTAGGTGAAGCACTTGATGCCAAGATCAAGGGCGAAGTCAAGGTCGAAAAAAGATGGCCCATTCACCGTCCTGCCCCAAAATATGAAGAGCAGGAGGCGGTTTCCGAAGTGTTCGAAACCGGCATTAAGGTGGTTGACCTACTTTGTCCTTTTGCCCTGGGCGGCAAGATCGGCCTGTTTGGTGGTGCTGGTGTAGGCAAGACCGTTTTGATTCAGGAGCTGATCCGAATCACTGCTGTAGAAAAGGGCGGTTTTTCCGTTTTCTGCGGTGTTGGCGAACGGACTCGTGAAGGAACGGACCTCTGGATTGAAATGTCCGAGGCGGAATTCACCGCTGCCGACGGATCCAAGGCATCTGTGATCGATAACGCGGTACTCGTGTTCGGCCAAATGAGTGAGCCTCCAGGATCTCGTCTGCGGGTGGCGCTTTCTGGCCTGACCATGGCGGAATACTTCCGCGATGTCGAGAAAAAGGACGTGTTGCTCTTCGTAGACAACATCTTCCGATTCGTGCAAGCGGGGTCCGAAGTTTCCGCCTTGTTGGGTCGAATCCCTTCTGCGGTAGGTTATCAGCCTACCCTGGGCTCGGAAATGGGTGCTCTGCAGGAACGGATTACCTCCACCAAGGACGGCTCCGTGACCTCCATGCAAGCGGTTTACGTCCCTGCTGACGACTTCACTGACCCGGCTCCTGTGGCTTCTTTTGCCCACTTGGACTCGACCATCCTGTTGGACCGAGCCATTTCGGAATTGGGAATCTACCCCGCGGTACACCCATTGAAGTCCACCTCACGGATGTTGGACCCGCAGGTCGTAGGCGATGAGCATTACGATATTGCTACCCGCGTGCAATTGGTGCTTCAGCGCTACGCAGACCTGAAGGACATCATTGCCATTCTAGGCATGGAAGAATTGTCGACCGATGACAAATTAACCGTGCACCGCGCGCGTCGTTTGCAGCGCTTTTTGTCGCAGCCCTTCTTCGTTGCTGAGTCCTTTACTGGCACTCCGGGACGCTTTGTTTCCAAGGAAGATACGGTACGCTCGTTCCAAGAAATTCTCGATGGCAAGCATGATGACATGCCAGAAATGGCTTTCTATATGGTTGGTTCCATTGACGAAGCTGTAGAAAAGGCCAAAAGCCTGTAAAGTTAAGCTGTGAGCACGTCTAACCTGACTCTCAAGGTGGTCTCCCCCGAAGGCATCCTCCTGGAAATGGAGGCAGCATCTGTGCAATTCCCTGGTGATGACGGCCTGTTCGGCATCTTACCTAGGCATGCGGCGATGACTTCGCTGACCACAAGTGGCCTGCTCCGCGCCAAAGCAACCGAGGGCGAAAGCATGGAGATGATCATCCATGATGGTTTTGCCCAGGTGGCCAACAACGTGGTTACAATTTTGACCCGGTCGGCCGAAAAACCGGAACAAATTGACCTCGATCGCGCCACCCGCGCTGCTGAGCGTGCCCGCCGCAGATTGCAAGGCAGCAAAACCGAAGTCGATTTTGCACGGGCCGAACTAGCCCTGCGCCGCGCCCTAATACGCGAAAGACTCGCCCGCCGCCGATGAGTCCAGCCGCTACTTGGCGGACCCATCGCTGTGGTGATCTTCGTGCATCGGACATAGGCGAAAAAGTTGTGGTATGTGGTTGGGTTGCCAACCGACGGAACCACGGCGGGGTGTACTTCGTAGACCTGCGCGACCGTGCTGGAATTTTGCAGCTCATCGCAGACGATGACGCCACCCAGGAGGCACGAGACCAAATTGGCTCATTACACCCTGAGTATGTGGTACAGGTGCATGGCGTGGTTCGGCCGCGCATCGAGGGGCAGAAAAACAAAGATCGCGCCACTGGCGAGGTCGAGTTGTTGGTCGAGAAAGTCAGTGTGCTTTCCAAGTCTCAGCGCCTGCCGTTCGAAATTCAGGACGAACTCGATGTACCCGAGCAACTGCGGATGAAATACCGCTACCTGGATTTGCGTCGACGGCCGATGCAGCGTTTAATGGAGTTGCGCTCCAAAGCGAATCATGCAGTGCGCTGCGCGTTGGTGGATCAGGGCTTCACCGAGGTGGAGACGCCAATGATGACTCGGTCCACTCCCGAAGGTGCCCGTGACTATTTGGTCCCAAGCCGGGTACGGCCAGGTACTTGGTACGCCTTGCCGCAATCGCCGCAGGTGTTCAAGCAATTGTGCATGGTGGGGGGATTAGATCGCTACTTTCAAATCGCTCGCTGCATGCGCGACGAAGATTTGCGTGCAGATCGTCAGCCTGAATTCAGCCAATTGGATATGGAAATGTCCTTCGTGACGGAGGATGAAATTCTAGCCATGGTGGAGCAGGTTATGGCGAGTTTGTATCGGGATTTACTCGACCGCGAATTGGAATTGCCGGTGGAGCGTATGTCGTACCGAGAAGCTATCGATCGCTTCGCCTCGGACAAGCCTGACTTGCGCATACCCATCGAAATCGTGGACCTCGGCGAAGTTGCCGGCATGATCGGTTTTGGTGTTTATCGTTCAGTTCTCGAAGCTGGCGGTTGGGTTCGCGGATTCCGCGTGCCAGGTGGCGGTTCGCTATCACGCAAGCAAATCACTAGCCTGGAGCAAACTGCCCGAGACGCAGGGGCTGGCGGCGCAGCTTGGTGCAAAGTCACCGCTGATGGAGCTACTGGTCCATTAGGACGTTTCCTCGGCGAGCAAGCCGGTGCGGATTTCATTGCCACTCTAGGCGCCGAAACGGACGACCTGATTCTGACCATCGCCGATCAACCGCGCCGCACCCTGGTTGCGGTCGACGCCATCCGTCGGGCGGCTGGTGAAATGATGGGTATGGTGGGCGAAAAGGATCGTTTGGTTTGGATTACCGAATTCCCATTGTTCGAACAAGGTGATGATGGCGAATGGGCTCCGGCTCACCACCCCTTTACCGCTCCGGTTTCGGAAGATTTGGAAGCCTTGTTGGGCGGCCAAAAAGAAGGCATTCGTTCGCGCGCCTACGACTTAGTGCTCAATGGCGTTGAACTCGGCTCTGGCTCCATTCGAATTCACGATCGTGAATTGCAGGAAGCGATTTTTGCCTCCATTGGTATGGAGCCCGAAGAGGCGCAACGCCGATTCCAGCATTTACTCGAAGCATTCCGCTATGGCGCTCCACCTCACGGTGGCTTCGCGATCGGACTGGATCGACTTTATGCACTCATGTTTGGGGCCGATTCCATCCGAGATGTGATTGCGTTCCCGAAAACTGCTTCGGCGGCATGCCCGCTGACCGAAGCCCCCGCGCCGGTAGATGCGGCGCAACTTGCAGAATTGGGCTTGGCCTTGCTTAAACAGCCGACGCCAACCGAATAAGGCCAACTTGAAATTTAAGAGGTAACACCATTCCACCGAGAAGAAGAAGAAGATTTGGGCCACCCGAAAAAGAAAAATACAGGGTGAACAGGCGGATTCGAATCCGCGAAGTATTTGTCATTGGCCCTGATGGAGACCAGATCGGCGCAATGCCGACCTCCAAGGCGCTGCGCATGGCAGAAGATGCTGGCCTTGACTTGGTCGAGGTAGCTCCGAACTCACGCCCGCCAGTCTGCCGAATTTTGGATTACGGAAAATTCAAATACGAGCAAAAGAAAAAGGCGCGCGGAAAGCCAAAATCGACCAGTTCCGTGCTCAAGGAAATCCGAGTGCGTCCTAAGATCGACGTCAACGACGTTGCAATTAAGGTGCGCAAAGCTCGCCAATTTCTAGAAGCCGGTAACAAGGTCCAGGTGACTTGCTTGTTCCGCGGTCGTGAAATGGCTTACCAAAGTCTAGGTCGCGATGTGCTGATGCGGGTGGTCGAAATGCTCAGCGACCTTGCTCGTTTGGAGCGGACTCCACGGATGGAGGGACGGCGCATGAACTTGCTGTTGGCCCGAATTCCAGGCGCTCAATCCAAGCCTACTAAGGCTGAAGAATCGGCGGTGGACGACGGCTCTCAACGGCAGGAATCCTATGAGCCAGAACCGGCCGAAGCCGAATCCACGGTAACAGCGGATGGCGAAACACCCGAGGTAGAATCAGCCCCAGCGGCAGAGCCAGAAGCGACTACAAAGCCCCAAGCTGCCGCAGAAGAGCCTGAGGCTGCTTCCGCATCGAAGCCCGCCGATACAACCACTGCGCCCAAGCCCGAAAAAGAGGCTGGCGATTAACCAAGGTCATCTCTAAGTTGACTTTCAGGCGTGAGAAGCTACAATTCTCCGCTTCCTTCCCTTGGAACCAAGCCACGTGAGACAGCCGTGCCCAAGCAAAAAACTAAAAAAGCAGTCGCCGGTCGAATCAAATTGACCAAAACCGGCAAAGTCAAGCGCGGGCATCAAATGACCCGTCACCTCCTCAGCTCCAAGTCCTCCAAGCGACGTCGGCGTTTACGCCAGCAGTCTATCTTGACAGGAAAGATCGCTGCCAACTACCGTCGTTTGATGGGTGCGTAAGGCCGATACCAAAGCTGTAATCCAGAAATCGAAAAAGGAACTGAGGAAAAACAATGACTCGCGCACGTAACGTAGTCCCACGTCTTCGTCGCCGCCGCCGCTTAATGCGTCGCGCCAAAGGCTATTGGGGTGGCCGTCGCAAGCTTTTGCGCACGGTTAAGGAGACCTTGCTACGCGCTGGCAATTTTGCCTACCGCGACCGTCGGGTTAAGAAGCGTAATTTCCGCAAGCTGTGGATCCAGCGTATTAACGCTGCTTCCCGCGCCAACGGTTTGAGCTACTCGAAGTTTATGTACGGCGTCAAGAAAGCCGGCATTGACATCGACCGTCGTGCTCTTTCCGAATTGGCCTTCCATGATCCGGCTACTTTTGCCGAGGTCGCAGCACGCGCCAAGCAAGCCCTCGCGGCTTAAGACCTTTGCCCGAATGCCTCTCATGCGGGAACGTCTTGAACTACTCCGCAGCGAGGGGCTAGCTTCCATCGCCGAAGCGGAAGCCGAAGTCGGCCTCAAAGCGATAGAAGTTGAGCTTCTCGGTCGCAAAGGAGCCATCACTGGACTGCTGAAAACGCTAGGCACCTTGCCAGCGGAGGAGCGGCCCGGCATTGGTCAATTTGCTAACCAAGTGAAGCTGGAGCTGAGCGGGGCGCTAGTAGAGAAACGTCAAATCCTTGCGAGTTCTGCTTTACAGGCAGAACTCGCTGCAGACGGGTTTGACTCTAGCTTGCCTGGGCCAGTTGGCCCTAGAGGGGGAATCCATCCCATCAACGCGGTGACGCGTGAATTGGAAGATTTGTTTCTATCCATGGGCTTTCAAGTTGTGGATGGGCCTGAGGTGGAGCTAGAAGAAAACAACTTTGACGCACTCAATATTCCTGCCGATCACCCTGCGCGCGAATCACACGACACCATTTGGGTTACGCCTGAAGAGCAGCGCAGCGGCGATGGAAGTGGCGTAGTCCTACGTACCCATACCTCGCCAGTGCAAATCCGCGCTTTGCGTAAATACGGTGCCCCGTTGCGAGTGGTAGCGCCGGGACGGGTATTCCGTCAAGAAACTTTGGATGCGACCCATGAGCATACCTTCCACCAAATGGAGGGTCTGGTTGTCGATAAAGGCGTTGGCGTGGCCCATATGTTGCACGCGATGAACACCTTAATTGAGGGTGTGATGGGGCGCAAATTGGAAACGCGGCTGCGTCCCGGATTCTTCCCTTTCGTTGAACCCGGATTCGAGTTAGACGCGCGCTGTCCGTTCTGCAAAAACGGCTGCAAAGTATGCAAAGGTTCCGGTTGGATTGAATTGATGCCGGGCGGTTTGGTGCATCCCAATGTACTGCGCGCTTGCGATTTGGATCCGGAAGAATACAGCGGTTACGCCTTCGGTCTAGGGCTGTCGCGTATCGTCATGCTGCGCTATGGAATCGCTGACATCCGTTGGTTTATGAGCGGATCTCTGAGCTTCCTTGGCCAGTTCCCTGCCTAACGCGCCTGAGTAACCGGGCGTTTTGACTCAAGCACGCGCATGAAGATTTCACTGAATTGGCTCAATGATTACGTCGACCTGAGCGATGTCGCTCCGGAACGCGTGTCCGAATTGCTGTCTTTGCATACTGCTGAGGTGGAAGGCATTGAGGTGTTCGGCGAAGCCATTCAGGACGTGGTAGTCGGCTTGGTGGTGGAGTGTGAACAGCATCCTGCAGCGGACAAACTGTCCGTGACTCAGGTGGAATACGGCGGCGATGAAGTCGTGACCGTAGTGTGCGGCGCTTCCAACGTGCGCCAGGGGCTGAAGATCGCATTTGCACCCGTGGGCAGTCGTTTGCCTGGGGATTTTAAAATCAAAAAGGCGAAGTTGCGTGGCGTCGAATCGCGCGGCATGATTTGTTCTGAGAAGGAATTAGAGCTGTCCGATAGCCACGCCGGGATTATGGAATTGCCGGATGACGCTCCAGTTGGGAAGCCGCTTATTCAGTACTTGGGGATTTTGGACCATGTGCTTGAGTTGGACAACAAGTCTCTAACCCACCGCCCTGATTTGTGGGGCCATTATGGCTTTGCCCGCGAACTAGCTGCAATTTTGCAGCGCGATTTAAAGCCGTTGCCGGTTGCGGAATTGGCCAAACAAGATGTAGCTACCGAGCAAGGTGATGCGCTGCTGGGCATCAAAATTCAAGATCAACAGGGATGTGCTTTTTACGCTGGGCTGCCGATTGAATTGGATGGCCCGCCCAAAGCATCGCCCGATTGGCTGCAGCGGCGCTTGTTGGCGGTAGGGCAGCGTCCACTGGATGACTTGGTTGATTTGAGCAACTATATTTTGTTAGAACTGGGGCAGCCGACGCACGCTTTTGATCTAGATCAAGTGGCTGGCAAACAAATTCAAGTCCGAGCAGCTCATGCAGGAGAGGTACTCCGTACTTTGGATGATCAAGATCGCCACTTGCAAAGCAGTGACTTGGTCATCGCCGACGCTAACAAGGCAGTTGCTCTGGCCGGAGTAATGGGTGGGCAATGCTCTGAGGTGAGTGAAACTACCAGCCGCATCTTGTTGGAATCGGCGGTATTTCACGCCACCCGGGTGCGTCGGACTTCCCATCGATTGGCCTTGCGTACCGATGCTTCGGCGCGGTTTGAAAAGTCATTGGATCCGAGTTACGCGATGCAATCCTTGCAGCGTTTTGCCTACCTATTGAAGACCATTCGGCCTGAGGCCAAAATTTTGGGACCGGCATTACACGCTGGTTGCGATGTTGCGCCGCAAATTGAATTAAGCCTGAACCCAGTGCGGACCGCTGAATTACTGGGCTTGGATTTATCGGCTGAGCGCATGCTCGACATTTTGCAAAGGCTAGGCTTTGAGGTCAGCGTTCGCGGCGAACTCTTGACTGCTTCGGTGCCTACTTGGCGCGCCACTAAGGACGTCACCACCGCAATTGATTTGGTGGAAGAAATCGGGCGCTTGGCCGGCTATCACAATATTAAGCCGGAGCCGTTGCACGCACCAATCGAGGTGCCGCGCAAAGATCACATGCGCGAGCTTTGTCGCAAGTTGAGCAACAGGCTCAGTGGCGCCCATCAAGCTTATGAAACCCAGGGCTACACCTTTTTACAGGAGGAATGGGCACAGCGCTTGGGTATGGACTTGAGCGATTTTGTATGGGTCGATAACCCAGTGCAGGATGGATTGCGCCTGATTCGGCGCGACCCCATTCCATCCATATTGGATCAAGTCGCTGGCAATAGGCGCGAGCATGGTGATGGTTGTTTGTTTGAAATAGGCAAAGGCTATGCACCCGTAGAAGCCGGTTTGCCGACGGAAACCCGCTGGCTGGCAGCGGTGCTTTGGCAATCGCAAAGCCAAGCTGAACACGGTCCTGGCAGTGCCTTTGGCAGCGCAAAAACCATGGCGCAGGATTTGCTTCGCAGCGTCGGCATTGCCGAACTTGTATG
>JACNIZ010000387.1 GCA_014382805.1 Planctomycetota bacterium | reverse complement strand
AACAATTGTTTGCTCATGGAAGATGGCGGGCGTTAATCCATGGGCGGTTGCTGCAAGTGGGACTCGCTGGCGTAGAGTTTGCGGTTGTAGCAAGCACAATTTGGGCTGGACTGGAAGGTCGGATTGCGTTCAAGCGTGACCTCCTATTCATTGAGCCGCCGCAGTAATCCCTCGGCGATTTCCGAGTGCTTGACGATCAAGTTTTGCGTTTCGCCGACGTCGTCCTTTAGGTTGTAGAGCTGCGGTAGCTGGCTGTTCGGACGCAGCAGTTTCCAATCGCCCTCGCGCACGGCCGAACCGCGCAGTGCCATGCGCCAGTACAAAATGTCGTGTGGGGCGGTGTCGGTTTTGGCGGTGAAGTAGGGGAGTAGATTCACGCTGTCATAGATCGGCCCATTTTTATTATTGCGTCCCGCACGATCCTGACGAACTCCTGGTAGCGGTGGAATGGAGTCGGCGGCGGCTAGGAACGTTGCCATGAAATCTAGAGTGATCACCGGCTGACGATAGACCTGCGGCTTGAGTCGCTGCGGCCAATGCAGAATCATCGGCACGCGAATGCCGCCTTCCAGAAACGTGCCTTTGGTGCCGCGCAACGGCGCGTTGATGGCGTGGCTTACTTCCACCGAACCGCCGTTGTCGGATAGGAAAACGATCAAAGTATTGCCCAATTCACCGCGTTGCTCCAACACCGTCAAGATCTTGCCGATGTTCTGATCCATGCAATGCTGCATCGCGCAATAAGTCCGACGCGTTTTGTTTTTGACGTGCTGGAATAACTGCAAATCCTCGTCCTTCGCCTGCATCGGTCCGTGCGGCGTGTTGTACGACAAAAACAAGAACCACGGTTGCTGCTCGCCGCAATGTAGATCCAGATTTTCCTCAGCATATTTACCAGAAATGAAATCAATCGCCTCCAAGGTAAACCAGTCGGTCAAGTACGGCGTGCGGATCGACGTCGGCTTTTTGGTGCCGTAAAGCAATCGGTTTTTTTCAACGGTCGGCCAGTAATCGTGGCCGCCGCCCAACATGCCAAAAAAGTGATCAAAGCCGCGCTGCATCGGATGATGCTCCGGCACCGCTTCGCCCAAATGCCACTTGCCAATCAACCCAGTGCGGTACCCCAACTCCTGCATCCGCTGCGGCATCAGCGGCTCATCCAACGGAATCCCCGCATACTCATCGCGCAAATAATCCGGCCGACTCAAATTGTGCTCAAAACCAAAGCGCGAGCCATAACGCCCGGTCATCAACCCAGCTCGCGACGGCGCACAAACCGAATTACTGACATATCCATCGGTGCAGCGCACACCCGCTGCGGCGAGTCGATCCAAATTTGGCGTTTGAATTTGCGTGGATCCATAACAAGATAAATCACCATAACCCATGTCGTCGGCGACGATGAGCAGGATGTTTGGTTTAGTAACTACCGACGGATCTTGAACCGCATCTTGAGCTGCGGCCGAGGGCGTCGGCAGGATCAAGCTGACGAAAAACGCGAGCACAGCCGCGCCGGTGAATGGGAGGAATGATGATTCCATTCCTGAAGTCTAAAAGACTTTCATTGCACAAGCCGCAACGAAACCGCCACTGAACTAGCAATGGGCGCTTAATTTGGCATCGCTCGTTGCATGAATTCATCAAATAGGGGCACAGTAAAAGCCAACTCGCCATGCTGGGGACTGTAAATCATTCCCTTTTGGATTAGTTTGGCGCGACGTGGCCCAAGACTTGTAATTTTCAATCCCATCTCGTCGGCGACGTCGCTGGTCTTATATGGGCCTGGACCAAGCTCGGCCATGGCTCGCAATAGTTTTTTTTCACCCTGCGTGAGCCTGTCAAAGCGCACACGGAAGAAGTTTTTGTCGAGGCGTTCCGTCGTTGCTGCGGATGCTTGATGGGCAACGTCTAACTCAATCGGGCTGCTCGAGGCAAGATTCCAAACTTGATATCCCCATTCTTGGAGGAAGTAAGGATAACCCTGAGTGATGCGAACAACTTCAGCTACCGCATCAGAGCTTATGCTTTCGCCTTCCTCGGTAATCGGGCCGGCAATGGCCATCGCCGCATCTTCATCCGCCAGTGGCCCCAGTTCTGGGAAGTCGAACATTCTTTCCGCGTAAGATTTTGATGCGCCAGCCAACCTCGGCAGCACTGGCAGACCCGCACCGACCAATACAATTGGCAATCGCTCTTGTTGTACTTTGTGCATTGCCATGATTAAGGAGCTGAGTTCCTTTTCTTTGAAATACTGGACCTCGTCAATCAGTAGGACGATTTGCGTATTGCGCGACGCCGCAGCTTCTCCAACTACGACAAACAATTCCGGTAGATCGGTTTCTAAATCGCCGGAATCGGCCGTTCCCCGCTCCGGTTCGATATCGATTCCGATCGGGATATCATCGTAGCTAAGCTTGATGCTGCTGACCCATCCACTTAGCGCTGCAAGCCCACGCCGCACTTTCTCCTTCGCTCCTTCCATGCGATTAAGGTGCAAAAGCAGGCCGCGCAATTGAGGAGCTAGCAATACGGCTAATGGTTTTTCCTCATGGGCTTCAATGAAGATTCGCCTGAAATCAAGTTGCTTTGCCAGTTGATTGACCTCGTTGAGAAGCACAGTTTTGCCTACTCCTCGTAGTCCGGTCAGAAGGATGCTTTTCGAAATCCGCCCTTTTTGAGTGCGTTGCAGGAGGATCGATGCGCGATCGAGGATTGCACTGCGACCGGCTAGCTCGGGCGGCGGTGTACCTGCGCCTGGGGTAAAGGGATTGCGTAGTTCTTCCATTGCCTAGCTTGAACTTATATCAGAATATACCAGTGTATACCAAAAAGCGAGTATAAACAAGTAGATCTTGCTAGATTTGATAGGCGTTCATTGCTGCAAAGTGGGTTCGCCTTCTAGGAAACCGAGTGAGGTCAAAAACCGATCGGTTTCGAGCAGGGTTTCGTAGTACTTGGCCTTGTTGAAAAAGCCGTGCGGCTGGTCTGCGTAAAGATGCAGGTCGCAGCGCCGTCCTTTTTCTTCCATTCGCTTTTTGTAATTCTCGACCGTTGCGACGGGAATCAGTGAGTCGTTAGTGCCCAGGAACAAAATGGTTGGTGGAGTGGCTTCGTCAATGTTGTGCATAGGTGAAAAATCTTGCCAGTACTCCTTTACCCGCGAGTAGCCATAGCCGTCGGGACTGTTGTCGATGACTGGATTGAACAAAACCAACGCATTCGGTCGACTGCTGATTTTTAGGTTTTCATTTTCTTCATCGAAGGCTTTACAAGTTCCAGTTGCCGCTGCGACATGACCTCCTGCGGATCCGCCACCCGCGGCCAATCGATTGGGATCAATGCCAAGCTCTTTGCAATGCACCCGCAACCACCGCACCGCCGATTTTCCATCCATCACACATTCTTTAGGCGACGTCTGATTCCGACTCTTCACTCGGTACTCCGCACAAACGCTCACCATTCCGCGCGACGCCAAATATTTGCTCTGATTAAAAAACTGACTAGGACTGCCACCATTCCATCCACCGCCAAAGAAAAACACAATCGCCGCCTTTTTGTCCGACGCGCGGTGGTCGGGCGGGTTGAAAATATGCAGCGCTAACTCCACGTCACCGATGGTTTTGTATTTCACCACTTGAAGTGGTTCCAGCGGCTCTGATGGTGGCGTCACACATTGGGTGACCATCAGAAAAATGGCGAGGCCGAGCAAAAAGCGTTTGGTGATGGAGTTCATTTGAGCAGAATTTCAATGCACGCTGCAGCAGTCCACGAAAATTGCGCGACGGCGGGGCGGGAGCCGTCGGCGGGGGCGGCGGTTAGGGGGGAGTAGCATTCGTACAGAGAGTTTCGGGCGGATAAGTGGGTGAGCAGACGTTCACGCAGTTCGTGATCCGCGGGGAGCAGGGTGTAGGCATAAGCCGCGTGGTCGATCCAAACGCCGCCGTTCCAATAGCCGTCGGGGTTAAAGGCGGGTTCGGAAGCTGGCAAAGTTGGGAACGGCATGGCGGTGGCGAAGTGGATGGGTGATTGCATCGTTTGCAAGCCACGCTGACGTTGATCCGCGGTCGCCGCATCCGCCCAAAGTGGCAGCCAGCTCGCCGCACTACGTATGCCGACGGATTCCCCGCTGCTGGCGCGCACATCGCAGAAGCAGTTTTTTGAATCGTCCCACAGTGTGTTTTGGATCGCGGCGGTGAGTTGCTTGGCTTCTTGCAGCCATGGGTTTGCATCGGC
The DNA here is from genome assembly GCA_014382805.1 of Planctomycetota bacterium. Taxonomy (GTDB): domain Bacteria; phylum Planctomycetota; class UBA1135; order UBA1135; family UBA1135; genus JACNIZ01. Next base: position 4,693 of record JACNIZ010000387.1, on the reverse strand, counting down.
ACCGACGGTGGAAGCCATGGCTGCCATTGCGCGCAGTTCGTTGAGGATGTAGGCGTTAATGTCCGGCTGCCAGAGGTCGAATAATTTCCAATCACCGAAAGGTTGCAGCGGCACATTTTCAAAGCGCGCGCATAAATCCCAACCGGTATCCCAAGTCGCAGTTTCATGGTCGACGCCGCCCGCGCGGTAAAGGATTTCGCCATTCACCCGACGCGCGTTTTTCCACCATTGCAATTGCGTTGCGCATTTTGGATAAAGCTCAGCAACCAAATCGTCGTCGCCAGTGTTCTGCCAAATTGTGTGCAAAGCCCACGCCGCTAACGGAGGTTTGGTGTTTTGCCAATTGTCATCTGCCGGGTTCGGCATGACCGTGTCCGGCACCATTCCATCGTCACGCTGACGGCAAAATTGCGCGCGTAGTTGCTCGGCGGCAAGCTCCGGCGCAAAACTGGCTAATGCATGCGCGTGTTTCCAAGAATCCCAAGCCCAATAACCGCAGTAAGAAAACGGCGACGGAATGACGCCGAAGTGGGGCATGTGTTTTTGCGGCGCACGCAGGTTCCACAGCATGGTGGTGATTGCCCGAGCAAGTAGAATGCGTTGGGTTTGGTCGTCTGGCTGCTGCATTTGAGCAAATGCAGTTTTGAAATATTGATTCCAACGCGCACGGTTTTGCTGGAAGAGATTTCGCGGTGGAAGTTGCATTGCATCCTTAGAAATGAGCAACCACCAAATTCCGCTTTCCAATTTATGTAGCTGATGCGGCAAAGTACATTCAAAATTGGGCGAGGCTTGCGCCCGAACTTCGACCACCAATGCACCGCCTTTCGCAAAACAAATGCGCAATTCCGTTTCATCGTTCAGAGTTGCCGACTGCAAATCCGGCAGGGACTGGGAACGACTCAACCCGCTTTCAAAATTCAAAAATCCGACACTGCCGTCGCGCAAATCGCGAATTTCCAGCATACAATTCCTCCCCCAAATCACTCCCAACCATGATCCATGATCGCTGAACAAACCGATCGCCTTACCATCAACATCACGCAGCGGCAATAGATCCGCAAAGCTTTCGACGTCGAACGAATCGCGAATCGAATTATTCAACGCTCTCCACTCCCGGCAAATGATCGGCCGGCCAGGGAATGCGGTCGGCCACTGCAATGCGTTTCATATTCGCAGCACCGGGTTCGGCCTGATACCAGTACGCGACCGAAGACCAGTCGTCGGACCGGCGATTTGCGTGGCCGTGTTCGAGGCTGAAACGCAAGCTTTGATCAAACATGATCGGATCATCGAGGTGGAAACGATACATCGAAATCCGCCCGCTGTAATTCACACCCCCCGGCATGGTCAAGCCGGCATACGGACTGCAAAACTGCTGGCGCGGACCCCACGCGGTCAGGAAATAATCCTCAGTTCCAGTTCCATTCAAAGTCGGCGACGTATCGCCATCAATGAAAAACATGTCGTCGCCTTCGCCATACCAATTGTTCTGATCGGTGACGCGCAAATTATGAATCGAAACCACACAGCCGACGTAATGGCCGCGGCCGGTGGTATCGAGCACCAAATAATTATCTGCGCCATCCAGGTTTTCCCCGGCCATTTGATAATCCCAATTACTCATGCCGTCATCACATATCCCCTTGGTGGGGTTGACGCGATTGAAGCAGGCGTGGAAATACCCTTCCTCTGGATCCACCGCCGGCGGCTGCTCCCAATCCACGTAATAGAAGAAGTGCTCGATTGGCTGTTCCGATTCATTCAACACGTCCACCCGCGCCGCGCGACGAAACGGCATCGGGAAAAAACAATTCATGCCCTTGCCATCTTGCGGCATCATCTGCAGCGGCAAACTCGCAAAGTTCGTCGTATCGCCAAAGCCGACGCCGAAAAAATCACCGAGTGGAACGTCGACGCTAGCTTGTTCGGCGCCATCCCAATAAATCCGCAGGCAAGCGGTGCGCAATAGATGGGGGCAATCACCAAGCGCAGTAATCCAAATATGCCGAATGATGCCGGGACCAGTCAGGTCGGCGAGTACATGGCTGCCGCCGGGGGGCACTATGACCGAATCGCGATTGCCGCCGGTTCGATCGTAAGAGGACTCGCGGTGACGTCGGGCGTTGCGCAGGCGGGAGAGGTTTTCAAGCACCATGGCCGCAGTCTACGGAATTAATCAGAACCCCCCTAATCGATTCCTTAACCCTTTGCGCCGCTAAGTCGCACCCCACGCAAAAAGACTTTTTGGAACAGCAGGTAAACGATCACGCACGGCGCCAGCACTAGCGAACTTGCAGCCATCAGCAGCTCGATGGCGACGCGATAACTTTGATTAAACGCGGCCAGGCCGAGGGTCAGAGTTTGGTTTTCCGGCGAGTTGAGGTAAATCAACGGTGCCCAAAAATCGTTCCACGTCGCTAGGAAAGTAAAGATCGCGACGGTGCCAACCACCGGCCGCGCCAACGGCAGCATGACGAACAAAAATGTGCGGAATGGACCGCAACCGTCGACGCGTGCGGCTTCAGTGAGTTCGTGCGGAATGGTCAGGAAGTATTGGCGGAACAGAAAAATGAAAAACGGCGCGCCGCCGAGCAGCGTGGGAAGGATCAGCGGGTAAAAAGTGTCGATTAAGCCGAGCTGGCGGTACAGCAAAAATTGCGGAATCGCGAGCACCTGCGGCGGCAGCATCATGGTGGCGAGCACCAGCAAAAACAGCGCGTCGCGACCGGGGAATTTGAGGCGCGCGAAGGCGTAACCAGCTAGGCTGCAGCAGAAAACTTGGCCGAGAATGCTGGCGATGGTGATAAACGCGGTGTTGGCGAACAAATGCCAAAAACCTTCCATTTGCTCCACTGCGGTCGCGTAATTTTCCGGATGCACACCGCGCGGGAATGACGAAATTCCCGCCTCCATGCCGACGCCTTCTTGCTGCAGCGATAGGATCAACATCCAAAGCAACGGCAGGCAAAACGCGGCGGCGAGCACGATCAAAATCAGCCGGTGCGCGGAACGATTCACTTGCGACCTCCGGCGTAATGCACCCAGGATTTGGAGGACTGCAGGACTAGCAAACTCAAAACGGCGACGATGCCGAATAGCACCCAAGCCAAAGTGCTGGCATAACCCATGCGCAAGTAGCGGAAACCTTGCTCGTATAGATAGAGTACCAAAAACCGGCTTTCGTTACCGGGGCCGCCTTGGGTCATGACGAAAGGCTGAGCAAAAATTTGGAAGGCTTGGATCAGGCCGACAATTAGGTTGAAAAGTAAAACTGGACTAAGCGCGGGCAGTACGACGTGGCGGAAGCGTGACCAACTGCGTGCGCCGTCGAGTTTGGCGGCTTCGAGTAGACGTGGATCCAAGCTTTGCAGTCCGGCCAGAAAAACCAACATCTGCGCGCCGACGGTCCATAGGCTCATCAAAATGAAACTCGGGATAATCCAACTTGGATTCTTCAGCCATTCCGGCCCGGCCACGCCGACGGTGTTGAGTCCTTGATTGATCAGCCCTTGATCGGCGTCCAGCATCCAGCGCCACATCGCGCCGAGGATGACGGGTGAAATGACGGTTGGTAGGTAAAACAGTGTGCGCGCCACGCTGCGGCCGCGGAATTTTTGATTGAGTAATAGCGCGAGTGCAAGCGCGGTGATGAGTTGTAGCGGCACCGCAAAAATTGCATACAACGATGTCACTCGCAGGCTGGTGTGGAAAGTTTGATCGTTCGCAAGGCGTTGATATTGCTGCAACCCCATCCAACGCGCGTCTTGTAGGTTTTGGACTGGGCTCCATTCACTGAAGGAAAGTACTGCGGATACGATGGCGGGTCCGGCGAGTAGAAAGACGAAACCGATTGCCCAGGGGGTGAGGAAGATCCACGCTTGTCTTTCTTCGCGTTTTGATCTGGGCTTGGATTCGGATTGGTTGTTTAGTCGTTTTTTGTCTCGCCAAACCGAACCTCGCAACAGACGGAAGGCAAGGACTAGTGCAAATACCAACGCAACGCCAAACTGCGCGAACCAAAACCAATACTTTGGTAAACGCGGTCGCCCTTTGACGGCTTCCCGTCGGTCGAGTCCAGCATTGGCGATTTGAGTAGCGGTGCGGCAAGCTTCTTCGGCACTCATGCGATTGAGCAAAATAGCCTCTTCCAAAACCGCCGCGCTTTGCTCCTGGATTTCCGACCAATTCACCGCCACCGGTTGAAAGCGCGCTCCTTTTAGCACTTCGAGGAAAACCTCTTCGCGTTGCGGCGTTGTTGGATCCACGAACACATCACTTTCCGCCGCCGAAATCAAACCCGGCACCCCATTGCCGATGGCCGCCAGCCCGCGCTGCATGGTCGCGCCGGCCAAAACGCGCACATATTCATACGCCAGTTGCGGATGACGTGCGGTGCGCGGCACACAATAAAACCGCATCGCGACGGCGGTCGCGGCTTGTTTATTGCGCGGCAGAGGATGGTAGTCCCATTCAAAATCTTCAATCTCGCGAAAACGATACGTCTCCCAAAACCCGACCGGACCGTAAAACGCAACCTTGCCTGCTTGGAATAATCCGACTGAAAGTTGATTGGCAAAAGTTGCATCGTCACTGGCGATTTTTTCATTGTGCAATAGGTTTTGCAAAAATGCGACGGCCCTCCAGCGTTTTCATGAAGGTGGGAAATCCCGTGTCCTTTTCACCGAGCAAG
>JACNIZ010000287.1:1387-8969 GCA_014382805.1 Planctomycetota bacterium | reverse complement strand
TAAGGAAGCTCTGATTCATTCGGGCGAGTGAGGCTGTGAGTGGAAATCGTTAGATTCAAGGCGCGAATCGAAGGCTGTAGCCTCGCTACAGCCGAGATGAAGCAACGCCGAAGCTGGCGATTTACGCCGCAGACTCGCCGATCGGAATGAATCAGAGTTTCCTAAAGGGAACTCAAACCATTTGTTGTAGTTGTCCAAGTTTTGACCGAGGGTAATCGAATGAGAAATTAACCTGGTGGTATGAAACGGAAAGCGAAATGGGGGAGCAAGGAAGGACGTTCATGAAACCCCGGTTAGTATTGAGTTTGGTTGGGCTTTCCTGCCTAGCTTTTGCCTGCTTTCCCCCTTGCCGCCTACCTTGCAACTTAAACACACCCGAAGCGAGGCAAAAGGGAGAAGTGAATTATGTCAAAGCGATTGGAAGAGCGATTCAATCGAAGAAGGATTGGATCAGGCAAAATGGTGAATTAGAGGCCGATCAAGCCGATCTTCGCGAATTTCTCTCCGAATTTGAAAGGTTAAGTCAAAACCTGGTATACCGAGATTTAGTTGGTGGGGGCTTCCTCATTGGGACACTCGGGTTCGATCGCACCCTTGGAACCGAGGACGATCACTTCGAATATTGGCCGGTCGACCGTCCGGCGCATCCTGAGGTAGAATGATGTTTCATGCAAGTATCTCAAAGTCGGTCTCGGAGCATGCAACGAACACTTCTGACATTTATGTTCGCCGCATTCACTTGCCTTTTTTCATGTAGTCCTACCTCGGAATTGCATCTCCCACCAGCCGTGATTAAACCTGTCGATTTTGAATTGATGGATCCCTTGACGGCTTTTCGTCAAGGATTGAGAGAATTAAGGCCATTGATGGAACAGCGCGTTCCATTTCACATGGAGCCCTCCAGTCATCCCTGTTCAAAGCAATGCAAGGAGGGACACCTCGCAGCCACAATTATCCCAATCAAGGACCACAATTTTGTTCTTGAAGTCAAAGTCAAAGACTACTGGTATGAGGAATTTTTTTTCAACGTGCTATTCAAGATGGATAAGCAAAACATGCTCTTTTTAGGATCAGGGGTGGCCGTAATGACCGACATTGACGACGGTACCTTTGATCCATGGCTTACTTTTTATTCCGGCGAAATCGCACTCAGCCTTCACCAAGAAAGACAAGGCTACTCTCTGTCAGGTTCGATTAATGGCAAATTCTTCGATAGGGGACGTCCGCGGGATATCGAAGGTCCGCTCTATTTTCACGCTCATTTGGCCCCACCATTGCTCGAAGCCGAATCTCCCTCCGATAGATTCCTCTGGCTGCAGTCGAAGTAAGCCAACGAACTGCTGCTAAACTTTCCCCGTGAACGCAGCCCATCCCGACGACCTCGCCCTGGCCCAGCAAATTGGTGCCGGCGATGAAGCCGCTGCAGCCACCTTTTTCACCAATCACGGCGGTGAATTGTTCGGTTTCGCGCGCAAAATGCTAAGCGATGTCAACGCCGCCGAAGACGTCCTGCAGGAAGCCATGCTCGGCGTGCTGCGATCCATCAAAAAGTACGACGGCCGCGTTTCGCTGCGCGCCTGGTCCTTCGCCATCTTGCGCCATAAGGTCGTCGACCAGATCCGCAAGCAGAGTCGCGATTTGTTGGTTTCCACTGCCGATCCAGAATTAGAAAATTACGATAACAGCGGCAGCTGGAACGCGAACCAAAGCATAGAGCCTTGGGATAAACAAGCGGAACTCCTCGACATCGTGCGCTACTGCCTCGAGCAACTTCCTCACAACCAACGTGAGGCCTTGCACTTGCGCGCCATCGAGGGCATGCCGGCGCTAGAAGTCGCCGAGGTCCTTGAAATGAGCTACTCGAACCTGCGTCAAACCCTGCACCGCGGCCGCCAATCCGTGCGCCGCTGCACCGATCAGCACATGGGGGCGGACTCATGAACGAGCCGCAAATGCCCAGCTGTCAAAACGTCTCGGATGCACTCAGCGATTACCTCGAAGGCTACCTTTCCGATCGTTCGCGCATCAGCCTGGAGCAGCACCTAGAAATGTGCCCACTTTGCCTGGTCTACTTGGACCATTTCCGGCAAATTTATCACGTCACCGGCAAACCCGAACCCGAGCAACTGCCCGAAGACTTTACCGACGTCATGGGCAAGGTCATCCGCGCCTGGCGCGAGGAACAAGATTCAGGCAACCAACCCGACGCCGACTAAGGGCCGCAACTTTGCCCCGGCAATTGCCAACCGAGCTTAATCAAATCGTCGACCACGGCCACTTCTTTGACCTCGGGTAGGCAGTAAACCGATAACTCCATATCGAGCGCAATATCCATCGTCGCTTGAAAAACCTCGCGGGTACCCCAGGGCACGCCTTCAAATATTTCCGGGTAGTGCTCCTTCATCGCGATCATGCCGTAAGAGCCTCGTTGCGTCGGAACCAAGGCCAAATCGCTTTCCTGCAGCGCTCGCCCGACCTCACGAAAGTGGCGAGAGTTTATTTCCGGGCACTCCATGCGCACGCCGGCTACCCATGGCATGCCTTTGCTAAACGCGTGTCGGAAACCCCAATCCAAGCGATCTCCGCGACCAAGCGGCGGCAAGGGGAACACCTGGTCTGCACCTGGCAACCATTCGGCTACTGAATCAACCGCTTCAGCTGGGTGAGCCATTAACCAGCGTTCATAGCGCGGATCCATCAAGTTGCCCCACGAAGTTTCGGCCAGCTTTTTATAAATCTGGCGGGTCGCCTCGCCGCCGAGTGCGTCGGCCACACCGGGCAGCACCTCGGAGCTACGCCAATCGCGGACAAACACCAGCATGCAGGGACTGATTAGTCGTCGGCGCATAGTATTGGAAATTCAGGCTCAAGGTCTACGCCGAGGCCGTCGGCGATGCGGTTGATGTAATTGAAGTAGGAAATGACCTGGGCGGCGTCGTGAATTTCGCGGTCAGACCAGCCGCAGGTACGCAATTTTTCCACATCCGCGAGAGTCACATCTCCGGGCGTGCGAGTCAAAGTTTCGGCGTATTGGCACATCGATTTTTCAGCGTCAGTCAGAGCGGCCTTGCGCCACCCATGTTGCTGTAAATGATCCGCCAGTTCAATTTCTCCAACCTCAACACGGAGGTCGTGGGCATGGGAAAGAGTTCAGTAATAGCAATCATTGGCTCGGCTGACGACCACCGCAAGCGTTTCTCGCAAGCGCGGCGACAGCGCACTATCTTTGTGCATGATCGAGCTGTAAAGCATCATGCCCGCCCTAAGCTGTTCTGGATTAGGGCTTTGCAGACGCAGAATGTTCCAGATGCGGCCCGCGCGCTGCATCGCGCTGGAGTAAATCCGCGCCAGCAGTCCGTCGGCTTGATCAGGTTGGGTAAGGCGAATAAAGGCCATCAGTAAAACCATCATAGAACTTTAGGTTTTTCCTCGCCTTCTCGTCTTTAGGGGTAGTCTTCGGTGTTCCGGTTTCATGCGCCGTAAAGCGCTGCCACCTTCCCCCTTCAAACACTCATTTCGGAGTGCCTTCTTTCCTTGCTTTCCTGCCGACGTTTCTGGCTACTGCTTCTGCGCTTCCTGGGCTCTCCTTCGGCCCTGCGCAGAGCGTCGGCGGTGGCTGGCAATCCTTGCCCGGTTTATATTCGCCGCAATCCGCATCCTCATTTGGATCGGCGACCTCCATCCTCCCGGACCTAGACGGCGACGGTTTTGCCGAAGTTTTAGTAGGTGCAGCGGCTGCATCCCCCGGTTCCCTTTCGGGTGCCGGAGCCGCTTACCTCTACCACGGTGGCGACGGTGCGTTGCTGCATGAATGGCATGGCAGTCAAGCGTTTGGAAGATTCGGTAGCGCGGTTTGCGCCATAGCCGACCTCAACGGCGACGCAATCCCGGATCTGCTGATCGGTGCACCCGGTGAAAATCGTTCCAATCTCAGTAGTGCCGGCGCGGTTTATTGCATGTCGGGTGCCGACTACTCGCAGCTGCATGTTTACCGCGGCAATTTTGCCAATGATTTCATTGGTACCTCCATTGCTTCCGCCGGCGACGTCGACGGAGATGGTTATGCCGACTTTCTACTCGGCGGTCCCGGCCGATCCCCAACCGGAATGCCGACGGCAGGGGAGGTGCGGCTGATTTCCGGCAAAACGTGGCATACCACGCTGTATTTCCGCGGCGATTATTTAGGCGGGCGCTTAGGTTCGAGCGTGCTCGGTGTTGGCGACCAAAATGCCGACGGTATTCCCGACCTGCTGATGGCCGCCCCGCTTGCCAATCCAAATTCGGTTTCCGACGCCGGCCAAATACGTCTGCATTCCGGCGCAGATGGTCAATTGCTGCGGGAATGGCATGGCTCCTCAACATCCGCACGTCTTGGTACGGCTTTGGCTGCAGCCGATCTGAACGACGACCTTATTCCTGACTTAGTTTTTGGTGCCCCCGGTGCAGTCGGCGCGGCCGGAACTGCTGTTGCCGGTTTGGCCGGAGTTGGCGAAGTGCAATATGTGCTTGGCGGTACTTTGCAAGCACAATGGACCTTACCCGGTACCCAGGAATACGGCTTTTTCGGCGACGCCCTCGGCACCTCCTTAGGGTCGGGCGTAGATGGTTGGCGCGCGATTCATCCGACGCCGGGCTTGGATGGTTTGCCTGGCGCTGAAATCCTCGTCGGCGCCCCAGGGTTAGATGCGGCCGGGCTGGTGAACGTCGGCGGTGTTTATCTGCTCGACGCTGCCACGGCCGAAATCACCGCCCAACTTGTCGGCACTCACCTCGACGCTTCAATGGGCAAACAAGTCAGCGCTGTGGGCGATTGGGATGGCGTCGTTGGCGGCGAATTAATGGTGGCAGTTCCAGAGCCCGGCGTGGGTCAACCAGTGTTGCAATTTTGGGGTTGGCATCCGTTTTTGAAACTTTCAGCTCAACAAATTTCAGCGTCGGTAGGCGGCAATTTGTTTGCGCAATTAGATTTCCCGATCAGTGAAGCCGGCCGACCGGTGCGATTATTGGCCTCTGCAGCGGGCGCTGGCTCAACCCGTTGGCACGGCGTCGACATCCCGTTGATTGCCGACGACTTGACCCAACTCAGTATGCACGGCAATCATTTTTGGACGCCGCAATCGGTGCAACTCAACGCCGCCGCCCAAAAAACCGTGCGCCTATCCTTCCCCGCTACTACTCTGAGTAATCGGATCGGCCAGCAAATCCGCATTGCAGCAGTCTCTCATCAAGGATTAGGTGCACCCCGCATCAGCTCGGCCGCCGCCGCGCTTTTAGTGTCCAACTAATGCCGCCTTGCTGGCAACCATCGTCCCACAGTTTCTTCGCTTCCATAGTTTGAAGGCGCTATCTTGGTGGCATGCCATCCAAGATTTCCCGACGGAATTTGTTGCGCAACGCGGCTGCTGGGCTGCTCGGCGCGGGTTTGCCTGCCACCTTAGGCGCGACTGAGGGTTGTGCGGAAGCCAATCAGCCTGAAGCAAACGCTTCCAAACCGTCGGCTTTTGCAGCTCCTGCTGGGGCGGTGGCGATTGCGTCGGGCAACGGCTTGAAGACGGTCAAGACGGCTTATGATCAGGTGGTCGAAAGGAAGCTACGGCCGGTGTCGGCGGCGGTGAAGGGTGTAGCCAGCGTGGAGGCCGACCCGAATGACATGAGCGTTGGTTACGGCGGTTTGCCGAATGAGTTGGGCAAGGTGCAGCTAGACGCGTCGTGCATGGACGGCCCCACCCACAACGCCGGTTCGGTCGCCAGTGTGGAAGACATCATGCACGTGGCGCAAGTTGCCGAAATCGTGATGGACGCCACCGATCACATCAATTTGGTCGGACCAGGCGCGCGTCAATTTGCCATCGATCACGGTTTTCCGGTGCAGGACTTGCTCACCGATCGTGCCCGCAAGATTTGGCTGAAGTGGCGCGCCAATCGCAATGGCGACGACCGTCTGTGGCCGTTGAATGACGCCGGCTTGTTGGATCCGATTCTGCAAGGCGAACCGCGTCCGTATGGAACTATTCACTGTTCGGTGTTGGCGCCAAATGGAGACCTCGGTTGCTGTACCACAACGTCGGGATTGGCTTTTAAGATCCCTGGGCGTATTGGTGATTCACCGTTGGTGGGAGCAGGCATGTACTGCGATAACCAAGTCGGCAGTGCTGGGGCCACGGGTCGCGGAGAAGCGGCGATTATGTCGGGTGGATCTTGGTTGATCGTCGAGCGCATGCGCGCGGGAGATAGCGCCGAAGAAGCATGCATGTACGCGTTGCGGCGCGTTGCCGAACAAGCCGAGCGTGCTTCAAAATGGCAAGCGGCGATGTTCAAGGACGGCAAGCCTGGATTTGGTCTGACCTTCTACGCGGTGCGCAAAGACGGCGATTACGGTTGCGCTTCCATGCTTGGCAGCCACAAATTTGCCGTCTGTACCAAAGACGGCGCGCGGTTGGAAGCTAGCGCTACGCCTTACTAAAAATTGCTCTAGCAGCAACCACTAGGTATCAAGCTATGGCCTCCAACAGACGCGTCGGAATTGATACCGGTGGCACTTTCACCGATGCGGTAACCGTCGGCGTCGATGGCTATCAGGTGTATAAATGCCCGACCACGCCAGATGATCCGTCGCGGGCAGTGTTGGCTGGTTTGGCGCAGTTGGCACCTCCAGGCAAGCCAGTGCAATTGGTGCACGGAACTACCCATGCGACCAATGCGTTGCTCACCGGCAAATTAGGAGGCGTCGCATACGTCACTACCAGCGGTTTTGGCGACGTGCTTGCTATCGGCCGACAGAATCGCGAAGAGCTTTACTGTTTAAGTCCAACTTTACGCCGCCCGCAGCAGGACCCGCGTTTGGTATTTGAGGTTCAAGAACGCTTAAGCGCCGACGGCAAGGTGATTCAAAAACTGAGTAAGGAGGAAGTGCAGCGCACCGCCGACGCGATCGCCAAGATGCTGCATCGCAAGAAGGCGAAGGCGACCTCAAAAAATGGGCCGCCAGTGATTCAAGCCATCGCCATTTGTTTTTTGCATTCCTACCTCAATCCGGTGCATGAAAAACGCATGGCGCGTGCGCTGCGTAAGTTCAAGATTCCAGTGGTTTGCTCGGCGGAACTGGCGGCGGAACATCGTGAATTTGAACGTTTCACCACCGCATGGGCGGACGCCTCGCTGGCTCCAGTCGTCGGTCCGGCGTTGAGCAAGTTGCAGCAAAGTGTGCGCAAGCTATGGGGCAAGGCCTCGCAAGTGCGCATCATGCGATCCGATGGTGGCACCGCCAGCGCTAGTGCCGCTGCCAGTGAACCGGTGCACCTGGCGCTTTCTGGCCCGGCCGGAGGCTTATGCGCGGCCCGAACTTTGGCCGCAGCGCGCGGCGACCAGGCCATTTTGACTTTGGACATGGGCGGCACGTCCACCGACGTCGCTTTGCTCGGCGCAGGCGAATTGCCTCTGGCGCCAATGGAATTAGGTGGCATGACTTTGTTGGGTCTCGGGCTGACGAGTCTTTCGGTTGGCACGTGCTGCTGCAGTTTTGCGGGGGGGGATGTGGGGGGTGCCTTGGTCTTCGGACGGGGCTGGGCCGGAGTGCGGTCCA
>JACNIZ010000287.1:0-1377 GCA_014382805.1 Planctomycetota bacterium | reverse complement strand
GCGGGCTGCCGATTCATTCGGTCGGCACTGGCGGCGGCAGTTTGGCGCAGTGGGATGCGGGCGGGGCATTGACCGTCGGCCCGGCGTCGGCCGGAGCAGTTCCAGGACCGGTTTGTTATGGCCGCGGCGGCGACCAGGCCACCGTCACCGATGCTCATTTGGTCGCTGGGCGATTGCACCCGCAGCGGTTTTTGAGCGGTGAATTCCAATTGGATTTGGCCAAATCCAAGGCTACGCTGACAGCACTAGGTGCGCCCGCCGGGCTGAGTGCAACTCAAGTTGCAGAGTCCATTTTGCAGATTGCTTCAGCCGATATGGAGCGCGCATTGCGACGCGTTTCTTTGGCCGAAGGTTTTGATCCACGCCGACTCACTCTGTATGCCTTCGGCGGTGCCGGCGGTTTGCACGCGGCCTGGGTGGCCAGTCGTTTGGGCATGCAAAAAGTGGTCATGCCGCCGATGGCTGGTGCATTTTCCGCGGTCGGCCTACTCGCTGCGCCACCGCGTCGAACTGTGGTGCAATCCATCTTGCATGCCCTGCCAAACGCAACAGAACGCAAACAACTTTTTGCCCCCTTGGAAATCCGTCTGCGCAAAGAACTCCACGCCGACGGCATCCCAGCGCGCGGCATTCGTCTGCGCCGAATTTTGGAGTTACGCAGTGAGGGACAGGCGGCGGAATTCCCGTTGCTGGAGGGGCCGCGTTTGCTGCAGCGATTTCACGATGAACATCAGCGTCGTTTTGGGTACACGCGGCCAGATCGGCCGGTGCTGTTGATCAACTTGCGCTTGCAAGCCGACGGCCCGGCGCCTAATCCGTGGCGGGCTCAGCGCACGCGCAAGCATCAGGCCAAGGCGGTGGAGCAGAGGCAAGCGGTGTTGCCTGAAGGAGGCGGACGCTGCACGGTGGATTGGTATACGCGCGAAGAGTTGCAGCCCGGCGCACGTTTGCTGGGGCCTGCGGTAATCGCCGAATACTCGGGCACCACCGTGGTACCCAAAGGATGGCTTGCCCGGGTCGATGGCTTTGGCGCATTGGAATTGCTGCATAGTGAAAAAGTGAAAGCGTACGGGCCTGCAAAGGCGTCAGGCATGGAGGCGAATTCATGAGTCACGATCTGATGATCTATCGCCATCTTTTCGCCAGTGTGACTGAAGAAATGGGAGAAGCGCTGCGCCAAAGCGCGGTGTCGCCTAACATCAAAGAGCGTTTTGACTTTTCATGCGCCATGCTGGATGTATCGGGTAAGTTGGTCGCGCACGCCGCCCATATTCCGGTGCACTTAGGCAGCGCTCACATGACTGTTCCGGCGCTGTTGAAAGAACTTGATCCGGGCCCGGGCGACGTCGTGAGCTTGACTGACCCGCACCGCGGCGG
>JACNIZ010000385.1 GCA_014382805.1 Planctomycetota bacterium | reverse complement strand
CGCCGAGGAAATATGCCACCATCGGGAGGACGTTGAGGTTTGAAGTGACTATTGTTGGAATCACCGCAATGATTGCCAAGAAGGCAGAACCGGCCAGAGTGACTCGGTTCAAAACGAAATCCAAGTAATCGGCGGTTGCCTTACCAGGCCGGATTCCTGGCACAAACGAACCATGTTCCTTCAAGTTGTTTGCAATTTCGGTCGGCTGAAACATCAGGCGAACCCAAAAGAACGAGAAGAAGAAGATGAGGCCGGTGTAAGAAGCCAGGTAGATGAAACTTCCAGGACGGAAGGCGTCAGCGAACCAAGGAATTCCAACCGAGCCCAATACCTGTGGCACGATGAACAATGCTCCAGCAAAAATGATGGGCATTACACCAGCTTGGTTCACTCGCAAGGGAAGGTAGTGCTTTTGTCCCCCCATCACCTTGCGGCCACGCATCAGCTTGGCTTGGTGAATAGGGATGCGGCGCTGGCCGCGAGTAATGTAAACAACAACCAGTACAGTTGCAGTCCACATTGCACCCAAAGTAACCAGCAACTGATGTGGATTCTCTGAAACCGTCAAAGTCCTTTCCAGCGCTGAAGGCATACTGGAAATGATTCCACCCATAATGATGATGGATATTCCGTTGCCCAAGCCATGCTCGGTAATTTGCTCACCAATCCACATGATGAACATGGTGCCAGCCGTCAAAGCCACTACAACTGTCAGGCTGTAAAGGAAACTGGGCGTGCCGTTCATCAAATTAAAGGCAGGGTTATAAACCACACCTTTAAGAATGAAGATAGCCTGCAGTAGACAGATTGGAATAGTGGCCAGACGCGTGTACTGGCTTATCTTCCTTTGACCTGCGGATCCCTCCTTAGAGATAGCTTCCAGTTGCGGTACAACCTTAACCAATAAGCTGAAGATAATGGATGCCGAGATGTACGGCATCACACCTAGGGAGAAGATTGCAGCACTACCGATACCTGCACCAGTGAAGGCATTCATAATGCCAAAAAGACCGCCGAGTGAACTCCCGGCAATCTTTTCTGAAGCAGAACGGATAGCATCAAGATTCACGCCCGGAAGCGGAATCTGAAAGCCCACCCGGTAGATGGTCAGCAAAAGGAAAGTCATCCCGATCCGCTTTCGCAGCTCGGGAATCCTTAGGACGTTCAGCGCCTGAAACATTGATTAAACGATCAGGCTGGCTTCACCGCCAGCGGCCTCAATTTTTGCCTTTGCACTGGCAGAAAACTTATTTGCCTTAATGGTGAGCTTCTTATCAAGCTCGCCCATTCCCAACACCTTCAGCAAGTCACCGGTGCGACGCGCCAAACCGCGTGCGAGAACCATTTCCAAGGTAACTTCAGTACCTTCAGCAAAGATGCTCAACGCTTCCAGGTTAACCAAAGTGTAGTGCTTTTTAAAGCGGGCGTTGGTAAAGCCGCGCTTAGGAATGCGCCGGTAGAGCGGCATTTGGCCGCCTTCGAAGCCTAGGCGAGGGTGATCACCAGAACGTGAACGTTGACCGCCATGGCCACGTCCAGCAGTTTTGCCGGTGCCAGAACCTGATCCTCGGCCAAGCCGTTTACGCGGCTTATGCTTGAATCCTTTTTGTGTAACGTCGTGAATTTGCATCAGCTTTCCACCCCGCGGAGCTTGTCAATTTCTTGTTTGGTCCGCAACTGAGCCAGGCCATCCATGGTAGCTTTGACCAAGTTCATCGGGTTAGTGGAACCGAAGGACTTGGAGAGTACGTCCTTGACCCCAGCAAGTTCGAGCACAGCGCGAACCGTACCACCAGCAATAATGCCAGTACCAGGTGCAGCCGGAATCAACCTCACGTGTGAGGAGCAATAGCGACCTTCAACTTCGTGCGGGATGGAAGTCCCAACAATTGGCACACGGATCAGGTGCTTGCGCCCGTCCTTAAATGCCTTTTGCATTGCGGCTGGAATTTCCTTGGCTTTGCCAAAACCGTAGCCGACAACGCCGTCTTGGTTTCCAACTACAGTCAAAGCGGAAAAGGCAAAGCGACGACCACCCTTCACCACTTTGGCGGAGCGGTTGACCTTCACTCTTTCCTCTTTGAGCTCACCGAGAGCTTCCGCTTCGGTTCGATCCAGGAACTCGTAATTTTGCTTACTCATGTTTTACTCCAGTCTGTTCCTAGAACTTCAGACCCGCCTCGCGAGCCTGATCAGCTAGGGCCTTAATTCGGCCGTGATAGTTGTAGTAGCCACGGTCAAACGCGACTTCTTCAACACCGGCATCCTTGCAACGCCGTGCAATGACTCCACCGATGACTTGAGCCTTTTCCGTTTTGGTTTTGCCAGCCAATTCGGCCTGTAAATCCTTTTCGGATGAGCTAGCACACGCCAGCGTTCTACCCTGCAAATCATCGATTAGCTGAACCGAGATGTGCTTGGATGTCCGGTAAATGCTGAGACGCGGACGATCAGAACTGGCGCGCAACCGACGACGAACGCCCATCTGCTTACGCGTGCGTCGTTTCCATTTTTTCTTTTGCTGAAGATGGTCCATTTTCTTAACTCAGTACTACGCCAGAGCCTTGCCTGCTTTGCGGCGAACCATTTCGCCCTTGTAACGAATTCCCTTGCCTTTGTAGGGCTCAGGTGGACGAACACGACGGATGTTGGCGGCAAACTGACCTACGGCCTGCTTGTCGATGCCAGACACCAGAATTTCGGTTGAAGTTGGGCATTCCACCGCAACACCTTCGGGCGGTGTGCATTCAACGAGATGGCAAAAACCAATCTGCATTTCGATGCCTGTACCCTTCTGCTTAACGTTCCAACCTACGCCGTGGATCTCTAGAGCTTTTTGGTAGCCCTCAGTTACACCAACGACCATGTTTTGCAGGTGGGCGCGCACGAGGCCATGCAAGGCGGCGGCAGTTTTCGCCGACCCAGCACCAGTCCGAGTTACCACGACCTGCTTGTCCTCTTGCTCCATAGAAATTTCTGGAAAAAGAGGGAAAGTCAGCTGCCCCTTAGGGCCTTTGACCGAAACCTCTGACGCGGTGAAGGCAACTTCAACGCCAGCAGGAAGGTCGACAGGAGTTTTACCAATTCTTGACATCGATTAACCCCCTAGAAAATAGTGCAAAGCACTTCACCACCAACACCAGCCTCAGCTGCTTTGGCGCCACTCATGACGCCTTTGGAGGTGGTGAGAATGACTACGCCCAACCCGCGGCGAACCTGGGGCAGAGTTTTGCAGTCGGAGTAAACGCGACATCCAGGCTTGGAGATACGCTTGATCTCTTGGATGGCCGGTTGGTCATCTTGGTCATAGCGCAACTGCAAACGCAGCATCGGGAAGCCGTTGGCTCCCTGCTGTGCCTCAATGTCGGAAATGAAGCCCTCGGCCTTCAGAACTAGAGCAATTTCGCTCTTGATCTTTGAGGACGGGACGTCGACGAATCTTTTTCTTACCTGGATGCCGTTCCGAATTCGGGTCAGCATGTCGGCGATGGGGTCGGTCATTGTCATGGCAGTTTCCTCAGCTGTTGCTTACCAGGAAGCCTTGCGTACACCTGGCAATTCACCAGCATGAGCAAGACGTCGGAAAACAAGGCGGGACACACCAAACTTTCGGTAGTAGCCTTTCGGGCGACCAGTAATGGCGCACCGGTGATGAAGACGCACCGCGCTCGCATCGCGTGGCATGGCGCTAATCTTTTTGTATGCAGCTTCCTTTTCTTCAAAGGAAGCGTCATGACTCTTGATGATTTTCACGAGTTCGGCGCGCCGCTCAGCATATCGTTCAACGATTGCTTGGCGCTTCTTTTCGCGGTGGATGCAGCTCTTTTTCGCCATGACTAGTTTTCCTCAGTGCTCTTGTTGCGGAACGGCATGCCGAATTTTTTCAGCAGCGCACGTCCTTCTTCATCAGTTTTTGCCGAAGTCACGATGGTGATGTTCATCCCTTGAGTGAACTCCACCTTGTCGAGGCGAATCTCAGGAAAGAGCGATTGCTCGTTCAGACCTAAGCTGTAATTCCCATAGCCGTCGAAGTTATCCTTGAGGCCGCGGAAGTCGCGAATTCGAGGCAAGGCAACAGCAATCAGGCGATCAAGGAATTCGAACATCCGCTCCCGGCGTAGCGTGGTCATGCAGCCAATCGGCATGCCTTCCCGCAGCTTGAAGCCTGCAACAGATTTGCCCGCTTTCTTAATCACAGCCTTTTGGCCAGCAATGATCGTCAAATCCTTGGCGGCGGAATCCACACGATGGCGGTTTTCCACGGCCTTACCAATTCCCATGCTGATTACGATCTTCTTGATCTCAGGGATTTGATGGGGATTGCCGTAGGAGAACTCTTGTTTGAGTTCTGGAGCAATCTCAGTCTTGTACTTTTCAGTAAGTCGTGCCATCTTATTTATCCAGCGACCTAGTCAAACTTTGTTCCGCAGGGAATGCCGACGCGGACCTTTTTGCCCTTTTCGTCAACAATTTGAGTGCGCACGCCTTTGTTTGCTTTGTCGCTCCAAAGCAAAACATTCGAGGCGTGGATGGGGAACTCACGTTCAATGGTTCCACCTTGAGGGTTAGCCTGGGTCTTAGGCAAATTCTTCTCACGCAGATTTACACCCTCAACGCAAATTCGATCTTCTTCGCGAAAAAGCTGAGTCACCTTGCCGCGCTGACCCTTGTGGTTACCATTGGTTACCACGACATCATCACCGATCTTGACGTGCATCACACCACCTCCTGAGCCAGGGAGACAATTTTCATGTACTTGCGCTCACGCAACTCGCGAGCAACAGCACCAAAAATACGCGTTCCCTTCGGGTTGCCGTCAGCATCAATGAGCACCAAAGCGTTGCCATCAAAGCGGACGTATGAGCCATCGGCGCGTCGTGTACGTTGCTTGGTGCGGACGATTACGCCCTTTACCACCGTACCCTGCTTGATTGCACTGCCAGGTAATGCTTTTTTCACCGAAGCCACCACCAAGTCACCCAGGCCAGCGAAACGCCGCTTGGATCCACCCAGCACCTTGATGCACATGACTTCTTTTGCACCGCTGTTGTCAGCGACACTGAGTCGGGTTTGCATCTGAATCATCTACTTACTCCTTGATTCTAGTTTGAGTCTGGAAAATCCAGTTGGGATTAGGCTTGATCCGCCTTTTCGATGATGCGCACCAAACGCCAACGCTTTAGCTTGCTAAGCGGACGGGTGCCCATGATTTCAACCTTGTCCCCGGCTTTAGCTTGATTCGCTTCATCGTGGACGTGGTACTTTTTGCGCTTACGCAAAATCTTGTGGTACAGCGCGTGGCGGGTTGTTCTTTCAACCTGCACGACAAGAGTCTTGTCGCCGCGATCTGAAACTACAACGCCTTCCATTACCCGGCGAGTGCCGCGCGTAGCCGTTGCTTCTTGAGTTGGTTCCGTCATCTTCTGGTACTCCTATTTTCTGGCTTAGTCCCAGGATTAACGGGGCTGTTGCCCCCGGACCTCAAGCTCGCGCTCGCGAAGAATGGTTTTCATGCGTGCAAGATCTTTACGAAGGCGACCCATTTTCGCTGGGTTGGTATTACCCTCCGTCAAACTACGGAACCGCATCTCGAAGTATTGCTTCTCAACTTGTTCCAGATCGAACTCAATTTCTGAGTTTTCCTTTCCGCGGACTTCCTCTGCTTTCATCGTTCGACTCCAGGATCAGATGGGTTTCCGAGTAATCAACCGGCAACGAACCGGCATTTTGTGAGCAACGCGGTTAAACGCTTTTTTGGCGATCGATTCCTCGATTCCGCCGAGTTCGTAAATAACAGTTCCAGGACGAACCACTGCAACCCAGCGGTCGACGTCGCCCTTACCGTTACCCATCCGAACTTCCAAAGGCTTGGCGGTCACTGGCTTGTGCGGGAAAACCCGGATCCACAACTTGCCTTCACCAGCAGCCCGGCTAGCCGCAACACGGCCGGCCTCAATGGTGCGCGAGCTGAGCCAGCACCATTCCAATGCCTGCAATCCAAACTCACCAAAAGAAACTCGGTTGCCCCGAGTCGCTTGCGAGGTGGCAGGGACTTTCTTAATGCTACGGAAGCACTTACGGTGCTGGTTCCGTGCGGCCGGGCCTTTGCCCATTGGCAAACCCGATTTGTTCGAGCCTTTAATTTTACCGCGTTGGGTTTTGCGGTATTTAGTGCGTTTTGGCATCAACATGGTAGTTATCTCCTTGCGGCAGCGTAAAGCCTAGAACCGCAATCCCTCCCCACAGTAGATCCAAACTTTGACGCCCAGCACACCGTAAGTAGTGTGCGCTTCAGAAAAGCCATAGTCACAGCGTGCGTCAAGGGTTTGCAAAGGAAGACGTCCGGTGTGCTGCTTCAGCCTCCGACTCATTTCCTTGCCATCGATACGACCGCTTACCTGAATTTTAATGCCCTTGGCACCGGCGTTCATGGTGTTTTCCATGATCCGCTTGATCTGGTGGCGAGGAGAAACGCGGCGCTCGATTGCGCCCGCGAGGTTCTCAGCCACAGTTACGGCGTCCAAGTCCCAGTGACCAACTTCCTGGATATCAAGCTTGATCTCCATGCCGGCCAACTTTTCGAGGTCCGCTACCAAGGCATCGCGAGTTGCGTAGCCACGACCAATGACTTCACCCTTACGGGTAGCCAAAATGGTGATGGTCATGCGATCGCCACGCTGTTGAATTTCGACCTTCGAAATCACGCCCTTACGGAAACGGTCCTTGATGGTCTTGCGGATCTGGTAATCCAGATGCAGCTTCTTGCCGTAGTCTGTACCGCGGGCGTACCAGCGCGAGCGCCAAGGCTCAGTAATGCCTACGCGGAAGCCAATTGGGTGAATTTTCTGTCCCATGATTAATTCGTCTCCCGCTCGGAAACGGCAAGCTTGATGTGTGAAGTGCGACGCCGAATGGGCATTGCACGACCCATGGCTCCTGGGCGGAAGCGCGCCCGACCGTGAACCAATGGTCCTTCGTCGACGCGGGCTTCACTAATGACAAGGTTGTTGACGTCAACGGCCTCGTTCAGCGAAGCGTTGGCGATGGCCGAAGCCAAAACCTTATTAAAGAAGGCTGCCCCACGAGTTTGATTCACTCGTAAGACCTCCATTGCACGATTCACTTCCAGACCACGGATCAAGTTCGCCGCGAGGCGAGCCTTCTTGGCCGAAATGTGGGCGTAACGGTGGGATGCGCGAAACTCCATTCTTAGACTCCTATGCCTTTCCTTGGGGCCTCACTTACTTCTTGTCGTGGCCACGGAAGGTACGCGTAGGAGAAAACTCCCCCATGCGATGCCCAACCATGTCCTCGGTAACGAAGACTTTGATGAATTGCCGACCGTTGTGGACCATGAAGGTCATACCAACGTAATCCGGCGTGATGGTGCTTGCGCGAGCCCAGGTTTTAATGGGCTTGCGATCCCCTTCAGCAACAGCCTTTACGACTTTGCGCTGCAGGCGGGGTTCAATCCAGGGTCCTTTCTTGAGGCTACGTCCCATGTTTCTATTCTGTTATCAGTCCTATCGGTAACGACCTTGAACTGACTACCGGCCTCCTTTCCGACGACGGACAATGAACTTGTTGGTGGGCTTGCGACGGTTGCGCGTCTTCTGGCCCTTCGCTGGCTTACCCCAAGGAGAAACGGGGTGTTTACCCATGGTGCGGCCTTCACCACCACCGTGAGGGTGAGCTGCTGGGTACATCGCCACACCACGAACGTGGGGACGCTTGCCCATGTGACGGTTGCGCCCAGCTTTGCCCAATTTGACGTTCTGGTGATCGGAATTTCCGATTTCACCGACAGTCGCCTTACAGCTAATGTGTACACGACGCAGTTCACCACTTGGCAAAGCGAGCAAGGCATAATTGCCTTCACGCGCCGCCAGCCGTGCTGACGCACCTGCAGAACGCGCCATCTTGCCCCCTTGGGATGGGCGCAATTCAACGTTGTGTACCGACAAACCCAATGGCATGTCCTTCAACATCATCGAACAGCCAACCTTCGGCTCAGCGTCTGGTCCGGATTGGACCATGGCGCCTTGCTTCAAGCCCTTTGGCCACAAGATGTAGCGCTTTTCGCCGTCGACGTAATGCAACAAGGCAATGTAAGCGGTGCGGTTCGGGTCATACTCAATATGAGCGACCTTCGCTGGCACACCATCCTTATCACGCTTGAAGTCAACGATGCGATAACGACGCTTAGCACCGCCACCACGGTGGCGGGCGGTAACGGTGCCGTGGTTGTTGCGCCCGCCGGTTTTCTTCAACGGCGCAAGCAGACTCTTTTCAGGAGTCTGACGGGTCAACTCAGCACGATCCAGGACCGAACCGCCGCGGCGGCCAGGAGAAGTCGGCTTGTAAAACTTGATGCCCATGTCTCTTTACTCCTAAGGATCTAGAGCAGATCGATCTTGTTTCCGTCCTGGAGTTGTACCAGCGCAATTTTGCGACTGGAAGTTCGGTAGTAGCTTGCACCACGCCGACGCAGCTTGCCTGGCCGCACCATGGTGTTCACTTTTTTGACCTTGACCTCGAAGACCGATTCAATGGCCTGCTTGATCTCAATCTTGTTAGCGCCACCCGCAACCTCGAAACGGTACAGGTTCAAACGCTCAGTCTCGTCAGTGGACTTCTCAGTTAACACTGGCTTAATCAGAATTTGATAGTGGTCGTTAATTTGGCTCATCACTAAACCTCCTTCTTATTGGTGGCCTTAGCGGAGCAGCGCTCAACCACAACATCCAACGCGCCAGCTTCAACGAGCACCCACTTATGGGCGAGCAAGTCGTAAGCGTTGACGTCGGCTGCTGTCTTGACACGGGGATGCTGAAAGTTGCGAGCCGACTTCCACAGGTTTTGATTATGCTCGGCGGTCAGGAAAAGCACCTTGCCCACTGTTGCGCAGTCTGCAATCACTTTCCGCACAGTCTTGGAGCTTGGAGCATCCAGCGGAAGGCCTATCAATTCCTTAACCTC
>JACNIZ010000142.1 GCA_014382805.1 Planctomycetota bacterium | reverse complement strand
CCGAACACCATTGCACCGACGCTGCCGTTCCCCAGCGGCAAAGCTTCATTCCAATTGGCTGCCGGCTCTTCATACCAAAGCTGCAATTGGGCAGCGCCGGCACCCGGGAAGGCCAAAAATACTACGAAGGTCAGGAGGCGGTAGATCATCGCCTCCTGACCTTAGAGTTGCTCAAGCCATCAGTCGACCCAAATGGATCAGAGCTAACTTAAGGTGCTTCGCGCAGCAAGATCTCTTCCAGATTGGTGATCGATTTGACCCCGCCAAACACCACACCTTGCAGGTAAACCGGCCCAGTGAGGCCAGGAATTGAAGGCGCCCGCCCGATGTAAACACCGGACGCCGGCACGCGGTGGTCGACCACCTCAAAGGTATTGTGCTTACTAATGCTCAGGGTGCCGTAGCGCGTATTCCAATTGCCAAGGGAGCGCGATCCGCCGATGGTAAAGGCGTCACCAGGATTGCCGGTGACGATGATCTGCACCTGGTAATCGACCGAGCGATGCACCGCGTCGACACGGAGGTCTGGCGCGGGTAACAATGGCGTTGCGGCATCTACTGTTCCGAGCGACGGATCGTCAGCGGAATCAAAAATGCGGTCCGCAATCGCCAGCGGATCGGTGGTACCCCAATAGGTCGACGTCATGTCCAGCGGATCATTGCAACGCTTCAAGTAAACGGAATACTGGGCTTGCCCAGCAATGATGTTGTGGCCACCCAACGCACCATTCATATCCAGGTCCAGTACATTTGCTGCGCCGCCGCGCTCGTCCAAGAAAATTCCGTTGTTGGAATTTAGGAAACAGTTGTCGCGCAGAACCGCATGCACGTCGCTGGACCCGGCCAAAGTATGCGGGCTGACGTACAAGCTGTATGCGGCCGCACCAGAGCCATCGGTGGTATTGCCGGTCAGGTTGTAGGTGCCGCTGCCGTTGCCGTACAGCGAAATGCCCGAGGTGTGCCAAGGTCGATTGATGACGGTGTTGTCGATTAGGTCGACGTCGGCGTTGTTGGATTCGCCGAGGAAACCAACATTGCATGCGCTGGCGCCATTGCCTCGAAGCAGATTGGGTCCAGTCGCATTGCTGGCAGTAAAACCAACTTCGCAATTGATGGCGAAGTTGTCGCGCAGAGTTATGGAACTGCATTGCAAGGCCAAGAAGCCGCGCCCCAAACAATCCTGAGCGGTGTTGCCCAAGCCGACGCCGCCGACGCTGCCAGTTGAGTTGCTAAAGACCATGCCGCCACCATTATCGAGATCGGTGCCGCAATCTTCGGCTATCGAATTTTGCACTTGCAGGTCGCTGAAGTAAGAGTAAATTCCGCGCACTGCTTGATGGACAAATACTTCATGCACAAAACCGTGCCGGGTACTGTCAAACATTATGCATGCGCCGAGGCGGTCGCCAATGGCGTTGCTCCAGCCATCAATCCACATATTGCTCAGCTCGACGCCGTCGGCGAGCACGGTGATCACGTCATTGCCGACGCCTGGACCGAAGTCGTCGCCGAAAACGCGAGTCCCGGTGTGAATTTCTTCACCCATTCCTGATCCCTGCAAAGTTAGGCTTTTGTTGACTACCACCGAGCCGATGTAGTCGCCTAATGCAACCGAAACCAAGCCGCCAGGAGTAACTGCATCGACACCTTCTTGAATGGTCAGGTAGTCGCCACCACCGCTGGAATCGACCAGTACGACGTCAATCACGGCATTGCTGAAATCTACCAAACCAAGGGCCGGATCATCAACTTGGTGATGAATGGAAGCTTCCAGCGCGGCAGCCGTCGCAATGCCCCAGGAGTTGTAGCTTGCGTCGATATCGTCGTTGCAGCCGATCAGTTCCACATTCAAATTAGCAATCGAGCGGAAACTATTGGCGTCGAGCTCGCTGCCGCCGATTTGCAAAGCCACCAATTCATGCCTCGAGTTGCCGGTTTCTTGAAAAATGATACCGGTGCTTAAGTTCAAAAACTGATTGCGCCTCACATGGCCAACGATTTGATTGGTGCCCCAAGGGGACAGGTCGGTATTGGTTCGAACACCCGTTGCCAGGGTCAGTCCAGGTGCATCAAACACGTTATCTTCAATAAAGCCATTGGCAGTTGAACCAAAAAAGTTCACGCCCCATTTGCAATCGATGAAAGTGTTATTGCGACAAGTGACGTCGGCATGCAAGCCAATCAATTGATGCCCTTGCAAACAATCGGTAAAAGTATTGCTGTAAACCGCTGATGGGCTGTCCGTGCCATTGGTCAAAACGCCGACGTCGCAGCCGGAGATTTGATTGTTGAAAATGTCACCAGCCGAACGATTGTGGCTGGTAATGCCTAAGCTGCATTCTTTGACGATATTGTTTTCAATTACGCCGGTGGCTGCCCACAGCATGAGGCCGGAA
This sequence comes from Planctomycetota bacterium, assembly GCA_014382805.1. Lineage (GTDB taxonomy): Bacteria > Planctomycetota > UBA1135 > UBA1135 > UBA1135 > JACNIZ01. Next base: position 6,587 of record JACNIZ010000142.1, on the reverse strand, counting down.
GATTCCAAAGCCATGCCTTTGGCGTTGCGTACTGTATTGCCGCGGAACAGGTGGTCGTCGCCGGTTGAACCAAAAATTGCACGCAGCTCGACGTTGCGTACCTTGCAATCTTCCACAGTCAAACGATCCCAAGGACCGGTCAAATAATTGGTGATGATGCCATTGCGCGCATCAGGAAAAGCCGACAGCGCCGGGTTATTACCGTTCATGGTCAAGCCGCGCAAAGTGACGTCGTGGGCTTCGACGATACAGGCCTGAGTGGTCGTGTCGATTTGCGCGCCGGTGCCGGTTCCAGGATTGGAAGTCGCCGGGTAAATCGTCACGGCCCCGCCAGCCAATCCTTCGATGGTAACGGAGACGTGAATGATTAAGTCCTCCTCGTAGGTGCCAGGAGTGACTTGAATCAAGTCGCCAGGAGCGGAGGCGTCGATTGCCGCTTGAATGGTGAGGAAATCACCACCACCGCCGCCATCAACAGTCCAAGTAGACGCCACCAGGAGCGGCGCCAAAATCAAAGTAGAGAAGATCATCGGGAAGGCGATGCGGTTGTGGGTATGGAATTTTGTTCGGCCGCTTGGCCGGTTGGGATTGCGGTTACTGGGTAATAATCGCGGATTTCAAAGCTGCGTCGATCTTGGAGGTAGCGGGTGAGCGCTTCGGCGGTCAGGTCTACAGCGGGTATGACCGCGCCATGATCAGAGTACGACGCAGGGGTGGCCCTCGTGCTCGCCTTTGCAGACGTCGGGATGGGTGGTGTAAATGCCACCTCTTTAGCCGGGCTGTTTTCCAGATCGACGGTCGCCAATTGGCTCGACTGCGGTTCTAGCTTATCTTTCCCCTCAGGCACTTCTCCGGCGCTAAGTTCAGCCTCTGGTATGAGTTGGGACACCAAATAAGTGCCCATAACCAGAACTAAAGCTCCTGTAACGACAACCCTCCACCGTGGTGATGGGGGTTTGGGCTTGGATTTGCCGGGGGAGGGCATGAGTTTTCAGGGGAGGGAAGGGAGAGGAGCGTTTACATGTGAAATGCAACCTCCTAATAATGGTAGTCATTAATACTAGCCTGTCAATTTATTTAAGGCCGTTCCCCACTACACCTTATAGCGCTTTTGCGATCAATTCTCAGCTTGCCATTTCAGCGTATAGAACTCGTCCGCCAAATCCTCACGGCACAAAATGATATCTACCTCCTGTCCGCCCAAGTTGCTGGACAGATATTGTGCCAGCCCACGGAAATAACTCACCGCTCCGTTGTCTTCACCTGCGGCGATGATTTCGGCAATGGATTCTTTGTTGTCGTTGCACAAACGCAAGGTCAAGCGGCCGGCCATTCGATCCACTTGCTCTGGCAAATTCGAAGCGAAGTTGTAATTGACGTCGATCAACAGTTGGAATACTTGATCGGCGGTAGTCGCGTCCACCGCGGCGGAATGGTACATGGTGGCCATCGTTAGCGGCGTCTGCTTGCTCATCTCCACTCCCCAGGAAACATTTCCGCCGCTACCGCAAGTAGGGAGCGTGGTCAGCAGGAACAGGCAGAATGTGGGTCGTAGGAGGGTGACCATAAAACTATAATATCGCCTCCAATTGGCCATTTCGTGCCCGGTGCAGCACGCTGGCATGGATCGTCCAGGTGGATTCCTTGGCCAACGCCAGCATGCCAGTAATTTTGCCGTCCTGTTCCAGCCAGTGGAAAGGTTGATTGGATTCAATGCCGAAGGAATACAGCACACTCTATGCGGTTTCGCCGTCGTCGCTATGCAGCGCATGTAAGCGCCCATCGTGACTGGCGACGAGCACGTGTAGGGGCAATACTTCCAACGCGGCGATAAATTTGATCGAGCCGCCAAGTAGATTCCGCCACACGCCTTTGCCATCTTCAACCTGGCGTGATTAAACCTCGCCTTGCGAATCGCCGAGCAGTAGTCGGTTCCCCTGAGCCAACATAGCGGTCCATGCCGGTGGAGTCATTCCACGTTGCCCTTTGGAGCGTTTTTGCCAAAGAGAAAACCCGTCGGACTCGTGATGAGTAACTTTATTTTCGACGCTGGCGGTAACCGCGCCGTCTTTATGCGCCGCTAGGCTGACGTTCATCAAGGTCGAGGCGACGGCCCATGAGCGCAAGGTGCCGTCGGCGATGTTCAACGCGTGATACATTCCGGCTTGGAACAGCACGTGCAAGGTTTTTTCCAAGCGGGTGATACGGGAAATCGGTGACTCGAAAACACGTGACCAAAGCTGCTGCTCCGAGTTAATTCGACGTAGTGTGCACGCACCCGCAGGTAGGTCAGATTCCACCGTACTCGCGCCTGGTAGCCGCATTTCGGTGCTTGGATCGATCCGTCTTGAGTTTGAACGATGTTGACATCGCCTTTGCCATTCGCTGTGGCGATGCAATCGCCTTTGAATGGTTCACCGCTCCGGCCGCCGCCCATAATGGTCATGCCGCTGCCGAATTTGGCGTTGGCCAATTCGGCATCAAGCGTGGTTGAAGGCACTGTTTGCGAACTGGATTTAGTGCCTAGCTGCGAGCTAGTTTGGGCACTCAATTGCCAGGTCAAAACGGCAAGCGCGAGGAGGAAGGCAAGGATGGACTTCATGGTTTGATTGGGACCCCTCCAGGACGCAAACTGCGTGCCATGTTTTGGTAAAGATTCTTGACGGATTCAGTAAAGATCGTGCCGATTTAAGGAGTGGAATCCCCAAATGGGGGAATGGCTAGAGGCTGCTATTCTCGGGCCATGTTTACGTTGCTGTTGCTTTCAATGCTCTGCTTGCCGCAATCCGATTCTGGTTGTCGAGCTGACTATCGATTCACAATCGCCGATCCCGCCGACGAAATGGTGAGCGCCGAGCTCATTTTGAGCGAGCTTTCCGCCAATACGGCACCGATCCATCTGCGCTTTGCTGAAGGCTTCGCTTTTGCTCGACTTCCGGAGCCACGCTTGCAAGGCGAAGTTGAAATCGTCGCTAGCAGCAATCCCGCCATTCAGCTCAAACGCCATTCGGCCTATCACTGGACCCTAGACCCAGCCGACGCCGACGTCGTGCGTTTAAAGTGGCAAGTGCCGTTGGATCACCGCCGTTTACCGCAGGTCTTCGGCCGCGATGAATATGAATATCCGTATTTACGATTCGACCACGGAATGTTGGTGATGAGCACCTTGGCGTTGTTGCCGGATGAGGTGAATGAGAAGAATTTGCGCGTCGAATTTCATCTACCCACTGACTGGGCTATGCATGCGCCATGGCCGCGTTTGCAGAAAGGGTTGTGGGCTTTTCGGCCAAGTAGTAAGCGCGCACTGCACAGCGATATGGTTGCCGTCGGCGCTTGGAAGGTGCATCAGCAAATTGTGGCGGGGATGAATTTGGTAGTAGCCTTTTCGCCCGAGCAAGAATTTTTGTACGACGACGTCGTCGCCCGCATTGCACCCATAGTGGAAGCCGAGCTAAAACTATTTGGTTGTACTCCGCAAAAGCACTATTTGTTTTTGTTCGGCGAGCCGCAAAAAAACGGTGCTGGCGGATCGCCGAAATCGCAATCGATGACCCTATATGTGGACCCGGCTTTGCCAAGAGATTTTGCAGTGAACATGTTGACCCACTTAATCGGGCATGAGTTTCATCACACTTGGATGCAAGCACGTTGTCAGCCCGTAGATGAGTTACGTTTTGTGGCCGAGGGTTTCACCGATTATTTTGCTTACCTAGTAGCTTGGCAGTTGGGCTACGCAACGGATCTCGAGTTTGTGGCCACGTTGAATAAAAAGTTGATGGAAACCGAAATGAGCTTGCAGCAATTGCTGACTAGTAATCCCAAATCTGCAACTTTGGCCAAGGCTGGCGGTCCAGATTTTTTTGGCGGCGGGGCTGCTTATCAAGCCACCTATTCCGGCGGCTTGATGATGGCACTGTGGTTGGATTTGGGTTTGCGTCAAACCAGCGATTTTAAACTGGAAGACTTGTTGAGAGCCTTTTATGAAGACAAGCGCTGGCAAGACGGAACACGTCCCACTGCGCCACATTTCTGGCATTTGGTTGAAGTTATGGGCGGCAAAAGAATGGCAGAGCGGGGCATGGAGTTGGCGTCGGCAGAGGGTTTTGGTGCATGGCAACAGGCGTTTTTGCAATGGGGGGTCGTGACTCATCGCGAATGGAAGCAGGCGCAATTGCAAATTCGCGCCAATTTCGAAGGCAGCCAAATTTCTGGCATAGACCCCAACGGAACTGGCGCCCGTATCGGTTTGCAAGCCGGAGATGATTTGCAAAAAGTAAATGGTGTTCGGGTAAAAAGTGGTGCGGATATCCGGGCAGCCTTCGCCAACCCAGTGGATGGCCGACTGGATCTAGAACTGCGGCGGAATAATAAAGTCATAAAGATCGACCAAAAAATTCCGCAAGAGATTCATTACCACTTTTTAGAATCGGTGCTGCAGCTTCTGCGAGATCAACCACTAAATTTAGCCCCTCCAGACAAAGTCGCCGACGCTTTGCGCATCATCCAGTTCAATATTTGGCAAGAGGGCACATCAGTTCCTGGCGGATTCGAAAAAATTGCCGACGTCATTGCCGCCAGTAACGCCGACGTCGTCGCCTTAAGTGAAGTGCGCAATTACAACGCAAAGGATTTACATGAACGCTTGATCACTGCGTTGGAGGAACGTGGCCGCACCTATTTTGGGGAATTTGCTGGCGGAGACGTCGGCCTGTTGAGTCGCTGGCCGATTCAGCGCGCTGAAGCCGTTGCGGATCAAACTCAAAACGACCACGGCTCGATTATTGCCTATCACCTAGTCGGTCCTAATGACCAAAAGCTAGTGGCTTGTACTGCCCATCTAGATTACCTTAATTATGCGATTTACCTGCCGCGCGGTTACGACGGCAATTCCTTCAAAATCATCGACCCGGATGGCGACGGCAAACCCAATCCGGTAATGGAGCTGGATGCACTGCATAAAATGGATATGGCTTCCCAGCGCGATGAAGCGGTGGCTAGTTTTCTTCGCTACGCCTCTCAACTTCCACCTTCAACGCCAATCTTGTTGGCGGGTGACTTCAATGAGGGTTCTCATTTCGATTGGACTGCCGCAACCAAGGATTTGTTTAGCCACAACGGTGTGGTGATTGAATGGAAAAACAGTAAGCGGCTGAGCGAGGCTGGGATGTCCGACGCATGGCGTTGGCTTTACCCTAACCCGGTTTCCCATCCCGGAGCAACTTGGCCGGCGCCGGCATGGCAGCGCGGTTCTACAAGTTGGGCGCCGTTAGTGGATGAACGAGACCGTATTGATTTCATTTATCACAACGGCAAAGGGGTAACGCCGATTGCAGCGTGGTTGGTTGGTCCAAGCAGTTTTTGGGTTCATAATCAACTGACGCCTTCCGGCTTTGCTGATCCATTGGCAATGACCGATCATCCTTGGCCAAGCGATCACAAAGCACTTATGCTCGATTTCACCCTCAACTGACCTATCCGGATACGTTCCGTTTCAGAAATACAGCATAACTTTTGCAGATTTTGTGTTATTTGTCGGAAAAGGGAATTAAGTAGTAGAATGGCTTTCAATTCATTCGCGATTGAATTTTGCCCCCGATTCTTGACGCTCAAACCTGTCTAACCGAGCTCTAATGGATCCCTTCGCTACAAATCATCAATCTCAACAAGGCAATCCTCCTGAGGACGCCTGGGATGTGTCCGAATTCCAACATCAAGTCCCTCCTGCCCAGGGAGCGGCCAAGTTAATTCTTGTTGCCAAACAGCTGAAGCACCCTGGATTGGCCAAAGTTTTGCCGGTTCGTTTGGCCCATTTAACCGACCCTGCCATTTTGGATTGGCCGTTGCAATCGGTTACCGGAGTGAACTTGCTGCAGCACTGTCGCGACCAGAATTTGGATGCGCGGCAAACGATTGGTCTATATCTGTTGGCATGCAAAGCGGTTGAGCATTTGCACAGTAATCACGTGATTCACGGTGAACTTTCGCCGGCTAATATTTTGGTGCAAGAAGATGGCAAGCCCACCGTTGTTCATTTTGAATTGGCGTTGCAGCGCACTTTTTCCCAGCAAGCTGCGTCCGTCGACGGCCTGAATGTTCAAACTGATTTGAAAGCCATGGCGTCGATATTGGCAGAGCTAATCGATGAGCCTATGCGCGAGAGCATGCCCAAATCACAAGCTTTGCGGTTCACCGCCATCTTGAAGCACGCCTTATGCAGCGAAGAGGGCGTCGGCTATACGTCGATGGAGGAGTTTTCCAACGACCTACGCTTTTTCATGCGAGGCGAGCCGACCTTGGCCAAACCGCCATCCTTCCTAAAGCGGTTGTGGAAGCAACTGGTTTCACGCTCGGTTCTGCATACTCAAACCCAGCGCGCCGCATCCTGGTAGAAGGATTCCGCATTCTGGCCTGTGCATGACCGTGGTAATTTCAGCCCAAGGCGAGTTCGTGAATGCAATTGGAAACGACGGTTAGCACTCATGATTGAAAAGGAGCAATGCTCCACCAGTCATAAAATGGGAGAAGACCGAAGTCTCCTCCCAAGGTAACAAACCCAGTTACGGCAACAGGACGCGGTCGATGACATG
>JACNIZ010000383.1 GCA_014382805.1 Planctomycetota bacterium | reverse complement strand
CCTGTTGCCCGGCGGCGAAACTTTGGTGGAAGCCAGAACCGCCAAGGGGGAGGCATTAATAACAAAGGTTAGCGGCAAGACCGCCACCAGTGCCGACTTGATGGCGCGCGAAGCCGTTTGGCAACAAAACCGCGCTGACCTGCGCAAGCATGAATTGAAGATGGATCCGGCGGAGATTCCAGCGTTGCTGGAGCGCAGTTATGACCATCCGCTATGGGCGGAAAAAGCACTGCTCTGCCACAGCTGCGGCTCCTGCAATATGGTTTGCCCAACTTGTTACTGCTTTAACGTGCAGGATGAGTTGAATTGGGACATGCAAACTGGCCAGCGTTCGCGATGCTGGGATAGCTGCATGACCACCGGCTTTGCCAAGGTGGCTGGAGATCATGATTTCCGGCCGATGGCGGCGGCGCGTTACCGTCACCGTTATTTCCGCAAGGGCAAGTACTGCTACGATTCCATCGGCGAAATCACGTGCACCGGATGCGGGCGCTGCATTAGCTCCTGCACAACTCAAATTGCCAACCCTGTCGAAATCTTCAACCGTCTGCAGGAGCAAGCCTGATGACGCTGACCAAATCTGTAAAGGCCACCGTCAATAAAACCAGCATTTACCTGCCCCAGCCGGCGACGTTGTTGGAGTCCTCGAGCCTGACCGAGCACGAGATGTACTTCCGTTTCTGTTTGGACGATGGCAAAGACTTTAGCTACATGCCCGGTCAATTCATGAGCGTTTCGGTGCCAGGCATCGGAGAAGCCCCGATTTCAATCTGCTCCTCACCGACCCGCACCAAGCCTGGTGAATTGGAGATGGTGATTCGCAAGGTCGGCGGGGTGACGGCCGCGTTGCATCACTTGGTAGTGGGGCAAAAGGTTGGGCTGCGCGGCCCGTTTGGCACTACTTTCCCTGTAGATGGCGAGTTTAAAGGTCGGGATCTGTTGTTTGTGTGCGGCGGTATCGGCTTGGTGCCGGTGCGGTCGGCGATTCACTACGTACTGGACAACCGCGGTGACTATGGCGAAGTCACGATCATGTTTGGCGCGCGCACGCCGAATGACCGCTTGTTTTTGAAAGATCTGCAAGAGTGGACTGACCGGCCGGACGTGTACTACTTGGATACCGTCGACCAGTTTGATACGCGCGGGCCAGTATGGACCGGGCGGGTTGGGGTGATCACGCGGTTGATCCCAAAGGTTAAATTTGACCCGGCCCTGACTACTACGGTGATTTGTGGACCGCCGATTATGTACAAATTTGTGCTGATCGAATTGGCCAAAATTGAGCTGCGGGACGATCGAATTTTTCTGTCGTTGGAACGCCACATGAAGTGCGGAGTCGGCAAATGCGGGCACTGCCAAATCAATGGTTTGTACGCTTGCCAAAAGGGTCCGGTGTTTAAGTACTCGGAAATTGAATCGGTACCGGAGGCAATTTAATGGCCAAGCCGCGCATTGCAATTTTTGACCTCGCTTGCTGCGAAGGCTGCCAGCTGCAAATCGTCAACATGGAAGACGAGCTGGTGCAGTTGCTGACCTTGGTAAACCCGGTCGAATGGCGCGAGGCGATGTCCGATCAGAGCAGTAATTACGACATCGCGATCATTGAAGGTTCGGTGACGCGTTCCGCCGACGAAATGCGAGTGCGGGATATCCGCATTCGTGCCAAATACGTGATTGCGCTTGGGGCGTGTGCAATGCAGGGTGGCGTCAACAAGTTGAAGAACAACTTTTCGCTGCAGGAGGTGAAGAAGGAGGTGTATGGATATGCCGCCGACCAGGCGCAGTTTGACACCTTCCGCACCAAGGCTTTGGCTGAGGTCATTAAGGTGGACTTTGAAGTGCCTGGATGCCCGATTGAGGCTAGCGAACTGGCTCATGTCATCAAATGTCTGCTTACCGGACGGCGACCCAAATTGGCCGAGCATCCGGTGTGCGTGGAGTGCAAAATGAAGGGTAATTGCTGCCGCTATGAATACGACGAGGTCTGTCTAGGGCCGATTACACGAGCCGGTTGCGATGCGCGTTGTCCATCCAACGGTTTTTGGTGTTTTGGATGTCGCGGCATTTTGCCAGACGCCAACATGGATGCTGCGCGTGAAGCCGCCGCGCTGCATGGCAAGTCATTCGCGGTTCTGCAAAGCAAGCTTGAGCTCTTCGGGAGCGAATAGGAAACCTACATGAGCAAAACTGTAGACATTCATGTGCATCACGTGACTCGGGTCGAAGGACATGGCAACATTCGGGTTCGCGCTACGGATGGCGTGATCGAAAAGTTGGAGTGGCAAGTGCCGGAGGCGCCGCGCTTTTTTGAAGCGATGGTGCGGGGGCGTAAATACGAAGATATTCAAACTGTGGTCAGCAGGATTTGCGGTATTTGCTCCGTGACTCACTCGCTGGCGGCGATCAAAGCGATTGAAAATGCGATGGACATACCCATCAGCACGCAGACGGATCGTTTGCGGATTTTGACCCATTATGGCGAGCAGTTGGAATCACATATTTTGCACGTCGGTTATCTGGTGACGCCGGATTTGCTCGGGCAAAAGTCGGTGGTGCCATTGGTTGGCAGTCACCCGGACGTGGTCAATGTGGTCATCGATTTGCACCGCTTGGGTAACTTGATGATGGAAAAACTGGCTGGCCGCAAGACCCACCCGGTGCGATTGGTACCTGGTGGGTTCGCCATGCTGCCGACGGCGCACGATTTGCGTCAGTTGAAAGGTGAGTTGGTTGCGGCAGTTCCGAAATTGGAAGCGCTGGCGGAAGTGGTAGCGAATTTGGCGGGTGGGGTGCCGCATTTCAGCCGTGAAACTGAGTTTGTTGCATTGGTAAACGCGCCGACCTATCCGTTCTATCACGGTGACGTCGGCACGACGGATAGTGATGAAATTGTTTCGGTACTGGACTTTGAGAACGTCGTGAACGAGTACGTAGTGGCCCATTCGACGGCAAAGTGGTCCAAGTGGCACCGTGATTCGTACATGGTTGGCGCGTTGGCGCGGTTTAATTTGAACGCCGATTATCTGGCGCCGCTAGCGAAAAAAACGGCGTCGGCGTTGGGGTTGGAACAAGGGTGTTGCAACCCGTATATGAATAGCGTGGCGCAGGTGGTTGAATCGGTGCAGGTGGTCGAACGATCGATTGAATTAATCGACGAAATTTTGACTGCGGGCATCGAGTACCAGCGACCCGAGGCGATAATTCAAGCTGGCTGCGGCGCCGCTGCGGTCGAAGCACCGCGCGGAATCCTCTTCCACCGCTACGAGTTCGACGAAAACGGTATTTGCGTGCGTGCGAACATCAGCATTCCGACCAATCAAAACCACGCCAACATTCAAAAAGATTTTGAAGAAATGGTGCCGCAAATCATCGATCAAGATCAGGACCACATTCGCCAGCAAATGGAAATGTTAGTGCGCGCCTATGACCCGTGCATCTCGTGTTCGACGCACTACCTAGACGTCGAATTCGTGTAGCTCATCCCACCGACGTCGTTCGGCCGCCGTCACTATCATGAAATCCACGGTGCTCATCGGTTTAGGCAATTTGCTGATGTCTGACGAAGGCGTCGGAGTTCATGTGGTGCACGCTTTACTAAATTCCGGCCGCTTGCCGGCCGACGTCGTGGCGCTGGATTTGGGCCCGGGCGGACTGACCGTGCTTCACGCTATGACTGGTTTTGCGCGGGCAATTTTTATCGATTGTGCGTTCATGAACTTGCCGGCCGGTGAATGGCGACAATTTCAGCCCGAAGCCGCTCGTACCGTCAAAGTGCGCGGACGCCAATCGCTGCATGAAGGCGATTTAATGGAGATTTTGGACTTGGCAACGGGGCTAAACCGTTTGCCGAACGAAGTTGTCATTTTCGGCATCCAGCCGGCTTCAGTGGAGCCTGGCGAACGATTAACCGCAGCTTTGCAAAACAAAATGGGAGAATACCAAACGGCCATCTTGCAGGAGGTTGGCAGTGCATGAATTTTCTATTTGCGGTCTTTTGCTCAAAGCTCTCACCGAAGAGTATGACGCCATCGAACCGGCTCCGGCTGGCTTGAAATCCGTCACCATTGTGATTGGGGAACTGCACCAAATCGTGCCGGATTATCTGCAAGGAGCTTGGGCAGCATTAACCGCCGACACCGATTACGGAGGCGCTGAGTTGATCCTGGAATTCCAAGCTAGCCACGGCATTTGCCCGGCTTGCGATTGGACCGGAACCATTTCTCCGCCACTTTTCGTCTGCCCGACTTGCAAAATACCTGGCGTCGAACTGAGCGCTGGCAAAGAGTTGTTCATCAGGAAAATCGAGATTAAAACATGACCACCAAAGAGATCAAAATCTACCGCGACCTGATGGGCGCCAATGAAGTGTGGGCGGCGAAGACGCGCGTATTGTTGGCCCAAAAAAGAGTGTTGATGATCAATTTGATCGGCAGTCCGGGCGCCGGAAAAACCTCCTTGCTGGAAGGCATGGGGGTACAACTCGATAAAAAGATGAAGTTCGCGGTGTTGGAAGGCGACGTCGAAACGACTCGTGATGCAGAGCGTATTCGGGAAATCGGTGTACCGGTCAGCCAGCTGCTCAGCGGTGGCGCGTGCCACTTGGAGGCCAAGTTGGTGCACTATGCGTTACAAGATTTGGACCTGGAGCACCTTGATTTAGTGGTAGTCGAAAACGTCGGAAATATGGTTTGTCCGGCGGAATTCGACATCGGCGAACATGCAAAAATCGCGGTGCTTTCCGTCGCTGAAGGTGACGACAAACCGCTCAAATATCCGCTGTTGTTTCAACAAGCCAAGGCAGCAGTGCTTAGCAAGATGGATTTACTGCCATATGTCCCGTTTGACTTACCGGCATGCCGAAAATACATCCAACAAGTGAATGCCAAGCTACCAGTATTTGAAGTCAGTGCGCTCCAGCAGGAAGGCTTAGGAGGGTTTATGCGGTGGTTGTGTGAACTCAAATCTTAGCTCTGTTGCTCCCACCGTTAGGAAGTTGCAAAAAAGATATTGGTATTGTTGGGACAATTCCCTAGGGAAATACGTTCAGGAATAAGGGTCGAATCTATATCCCCTTTCATTCCATGAAGCACAAGTTAATCGCTCTCCCCACGCTAGGCGCCACTGTTTTTTTGATTGGTTATTTCCTGCCGACCGCCGTCGGTGGGGCACCGCGCTTGCAGCCTATGCAGAACTTTTTAACGGAGCTGCACTTGCATGGCTCCATCAGTGAGGGCCGTGCCAGCATGTGGCATCATTCGGAGGGGCTCAATTATTCAAACGTGGGCTACGACGTTTTGTGGTGGACTGATCATATGGATCGGACCACGGCGAGGGCTTTTCCGCAGGCGATTGACTTTAATAACGGTGAGTTTTGGGGCGAGTTCGCATTTGGAGTTTCGCGTTTGGTGAATAACGCACCGGCTACGACCCGGGGCGCAAACTCTGGCGGCGCGGACCCTTATGCCATTTTCACTCATACCAATCCAGCGACTCCTGAGTGGACTGCGGGTGGCGGAATATTGGTCACCCAAGGCAAGTTGCATCGTATCTGCTTGCTGGCCGATCCTGAAATCCGAATGGATTTGCGCCTACCGACGGTATCGGCACCAAATGACGTCAATGTGGTGGTGCGGGTTACTTTGTCGTCGCGACGCGGGGATGGCACTAGCGAGGCTGGAGCGCCGAACATTATTGAGTACATCAACTTCGGGCTAGTGCCGCCGACTTTGGATAACGGCAAATTCCATAACACTGTGCAGATTCCAAAATTTGATGTGCGCGGACCTGGATTTACGTCGTTGCTGTTGCGGCCGCTGAGTGATTCGGAAAACCATTTTTACGAAAAGGGGGATCAAACGATTTTTCAAATCGAAATCATGGGGGCAAGCCGCAACGGCGAGGAAGTTGCGATTGAGGTTGACAATTTTGAATTGAGCGTTGATCCCTCGCGGTCGGACAAAAATTTGTTTGTGGCGGTGGAAAATTTAGTCCAGTCGGGCGTGCCGCCTTACAACAATTTGACTCAGCACGTCGGCATGGAGATGGCTGGTCCGCTGGACCAAAAAATTGCCGCCATCAGTGGGCGGGACCATGTAGTTGCGCTTTACCGGGATTCCATCCAGAATTCGATTGATGAAATCTATGATTTTTTGAGTCCGGAGTTGGCGGAGGGCTGGCCGCGCAAGGGCGTCGAACTGGTTCACGGCGACAATGGCGTCGCGATTTTGGCGCACATTTTCAGCCCCAAAATTCCGCCCGACGTCATGCCTGAAGACAAGATTCGGTTTTTGTCTGAACGCGTGATTACCAATAGAGCATTCGGTGCTGATGCCATCGAAATTGGCTATGTATTGCGCGGTGCGCCGCTGGAAACCTTCATTGATATCTGGGATAAGCTGTCGGCGAATCGGGTTTACATCACTGGCGTCGGCACCAGCGATCACCACAACGTGAAGGATTGGAAGTTACGCATTAACAATATGGGCACCTGGATTCAAGCACTAACCGACAGTCCAGCCAATCTCGCCGACGCCATTCAATCTGGTCATGCATATTTTGGCGACCCGTACCGTTTCGACTCCTATTCCGGCAGTTTGGATTTTCGCATTAGCGGATCCACCACCACCATGGGCGACGTCCGAACCATCGCCGAAGTGGAACCCGTGCGTTTCAAGGTCGACCTTACCGGTGCGATGCCGAATGACGATTTGGTTTGGCTGCACAACGGCGTAGTCGTGGATCGACACCATCTTTCGAGTTCGGCTCGGACTGCTTTCAAGCAGCTGATCGTGAAACCAGGAGATTGGGTGCGGATCGAAATGCGGAGCGAGGAAGACCAGGTCTACTTACTTTCCAACCCGATCTACTTTGTGGCTTACGGCGAGCCGGTACCACCCCATCGCGAGGGTTAAGGGCTTTCGAAAATCAAGGCTTGGCGAAGGAATGAGCTAAGCTTTGTCTAATCCAGCTTCACACTGTTGATGTATGGATCTTCAAACCGCTGCGCATAAGCAACTAAACGTTGCATCAAATCGTCGGCGACGGTTTGGTGGGTTTCTGCGTCGAAAAAATTCAGCAGTTCGTCGGCATCGACTTCTAGGTCGATCAACCATGGAGAGTCGGTGGGGGAAAGCACCAACTTGTAACGGTCGGTGACTGCGGCCAACCAACCTTGGTCAGTCCTACCGGCTTGGCGAAGAAAGGCGACGTCCTGCCATTTGTGGTTTGGGCTAGGGCGTAGCAGTAAAGCAGAGGCGTCGCGACCTTGTTCTAAACCGGCGGTTTTTACGTCCATCAAGCTCAGAATGGTGGGCAAAAAGTCGACGGTCGCCAATGCCTGATGAACTAGTTTGCCTTTGGGCAGCAAATTGGGTGCGCGGATGACAAACGGCACTTTGGCCGATGCTTCATAAGGCACACCCTTGTTTTGACGATGATGTTCACCGCGCAAATCACCGTGGTCGGAAGTGAATATCACGACGGTTTGGTCCAAAATCCCTTCCTTTTCTAGCGCAGCCAAAACCTTGCCGACGTTGTCGTCGATGCATTTCACCATGCCGTAATACTTCGCCATATTTTGAAAACGCCCCTGCGGTTGCGCCCAATTCGGAGCTTGATCGCTAGTGACGTCGAACGTCCTTGGAGCAGTGTAACTTTGATCCGCAAACATGGTGTCGTAAGGTGCGCGCACCGTGTCCGGGCCGTGAGGATCGGGGAAACTGAGCATGTAGCAAAAGGGTTGCTTCGCGTTTTCATGGATAAATTCGATTGCACGATCCGCCAAAAAATCAGTGGCAAAAGAATCTTTGTCGGCACCAGCCACCTCATAACTGGGCTTGCCTTTTTCATTGAGCGCTTTCACAGCGGGTCCAGCGGCACTGATCTCAAATTGTTTCCAGTGACCGCGATTGAACATAAAACGCCGATCGCTGAATCCAAAATCGCGGGACGGCGCCCAGCCCGGCTTGGCAGTTCCATCCAAATGCCACTTACCGGCGTATCCGGTCTTCCAGCCTTGCTGGCGAAGCAGTTCCGCGAAAGTCACGACGTCGTCAGCCAGCGGGATGTCATTGCCGGTGACGGCGGTATTTTGCGGATAACGGCCGGAAACCAGCGACGCGCGGGATGGCGAACAAACGGGGGAAGTGGCGTAAAAGCTAGTGCACAGCACTCCTTCGTTTGCAATGCGATCAATGTGCGGGGTTTCGACAACGGCACTATTGCCCCACATGAATGCTTGTTCATCCGCAAGCGTATCGCGATAACATCCCAAAGTGCGAAAGTTATGTTCATCGGTTTGGATGATGAGCAAATTTTGTTTGCTCGCGTTGGGGTTACTATTTTTTGCGCGACGATCTTTTTCATGTAAGGTTCGATCGCCCCAATCACCGATTTGAGCTGGAACGCTTGCCTGCACGGCGTATTTCACCAGCTGCTTTAAGACGTCGGCTTGATCCACGGCAAGATCGTTGGATTCAGTGGTGTCGTTGGCAAGGTTGTAAAGTTCCCAATCCTGTTGCTTACCTGGCTTGACGGCTTTCCAGTTTTTCATGCGCACCGCGCGTTGCTGACCGAGTTCCCAATACAAGTATTGGTGCTGCCCCTGTTTGCGAGCCGCGGTTTCGCCAAACAATTCAGGGACCATGGAAATACCATCCAAGTTAGTTGGGATGAGCCCACGCCCCAATTCGACTAGGGTCGGGAAAACGTCGGGGAAATAGCTGAGATGATCACTCACTCGCCCGGCTGCGATTTTTTCAGGCATATGGAAAATTGCTGGAACACGTAAACCACCTTCATAAACCCTACCTTTTTGACCCCGAAACGCGACGCCAGTTTTTGGATTCACATTTGGCCCGTGAAAGCCGCGCGGATGATCTTGGTCGCGGAAATAATCCTGACCGCCGTTGTCGCCGGTGAAGACGATCAATGTATTTTCCGCCACACCCAACTCCCTCAATAATTCCCGAAGTTCACCCACCTGCCGGTCCACCATCGTTACCATCGCCGCATAACGACGCGCAGCTTC
Source organism: Planctomycetota bacterium (assembly GCA_014382805.1). Classification (GTDB taxonomy): domain Bacteria; phylum Planctomycetota; class UBA1135; order UBA1135; family UBA1135; genus JACNIZ01. Next base: position 107 of record JACNIZ010000383.1, on the reverse strand, counting down.
TGGCCACGGCTTGTCCTGGTAGATTTGCCACGCCGGATCGCTATCGGGGATATTGAACAAACCATGCGGCGGTGTAATCGGCAGGTAGCAAAAAAACGGTTGTTTGT
>JACNIZ010000382.1 GCA_014382805.1 Planctomycetota bacterium | reverse complement strand
GCTGGCGGTTTACGGCGCAGGCTTGCCGATCCGAATTGATCAGAGTTTCCCTAGGGTTTTCGTCTCAGATCGTTGAGCCCGATGCCCCTCCAGAGGGCTTTCGGGGCAAAGTATTTCTAATTGGCGTTCCCGCCGAAAATCCGTTAGCTGGTGAATGGGGCCATGCCCTCGGTTTGGAATGTGGAGCAGCCCAAGTGGGATTTCATTCAGCGCATTTACCGGCCGCAACACTCGCTTGGTTTATTCATGTTTCAGCGTCAGCGCACCCTTATTCATTGGGCCAGCAAATGAGCTAATTCAAAGCAAAAGCGTATTGCCTTGCCGGCGGATGCTGCGTTTCAAATGTCCAAAGCAATGGCTTCCATGGGAGGTTTACTCCTGTCAAGGCCGACGTGGCGGCACTGTACTCGAACAGCCTTTAGCCGCCGATGTGAACTACTATTCAGACAGCGACGAGGTTTTGACGCCAGCTAGCTTTTCCTGCAAACGCACAACCTGGCCAACAATGCGGTCAATGTTGAACTTGGTTTCCAGCAGGTGGTTGCCTTCTTTACCCATGCGCAAACGCAAGTCTCCGTCGGCGACTAAGCGTTCCAATGCTTTTTCAAGGCCGGTGACGTCGCCAGCGTCAACCAAGTATCCGGTTTGATTGTCTAGCACGGCTTCGGGAATGCCGCCAACTGGGGTGGATACACAAGGCAATCCGGCACTCATTGCTTCTAGAACCGATCCAGGTAAACCTTCGTTGTAAGAGGGAAGCGTGTAAATGTCGGTGCGATTCCACAACTCGTCTTGTGCAGCTCCGGAAACCCAACCGGGGACTTCGACCAGGTCTTCCAAGCCCTTCTTTTTAACCAACGCCTTGACCTCATCGATCTCGCCGTCGCCCGGCAATACCAAGCGCGCATTCGGCTGACGTTTAACTAAGGATTCAAACGCCTCGAGCAAATCGTAGGTACCTTTGCGTTTTCCCAAGCGGCCCATCAAGGTAATCGTGACCACATCGCGGCCGCGTCGATTCGGATTTTCGCGCCTAGTCGCGGTGTTGTAAACGATGTCAATACTCGGCTTGCGCTTGCAAATGGAGTTCAGCCAATCGCGCCACTGCTCGCTCAACATCATGCATGAACTGGCTCGGCCGAACATGTTACGGATCAGTGCTTTGCGCAGCCAACCGCCGTCGGCATAGAATTGCTTAAATTCGGAGCCGTGCAGATGAATGATCGTTTTGCAGCGGAACAAACGCGCCCAATAAAACGGGAACTGTTTGCGCCAAAAGCTGCCGTACATCGCCATATGCAAGTGCACCACGTCTACGCGCGGTGCCAGCAACATCAGTTTCAGATAGGCGCGAAGGCACTCAAACAGTTTGCGCAAGCCTTGACCAGGAACCTGCGAGTCGTTTGTCGACACATAGTGCAGTTCCACCTGACGATCGTAGCCGGCCGAAATCCAATTCTTGACCACGGTGGCAATACCGGTAGTAGTGCCCAGACCGAGGCCGAGCATCGCCACGCGCGCCTTACGTTTTGCTGTCATAGAGGGTTAGCGCTGAAATCCGAAGTGCTCCAGATCCGGGCCGATGGTTTTCATCAGCAGCCGTTTCTGGTCTTCATCTAAATCACGTTTCCACTTGTCATCAGCGTTGTGGATACGGATTTTTTTGATCCGGCGATCGAAGGTGTCGGATTTGGGCAGTTCGCAATATTCGCGAACGCGCTCCATCATGCCGAGCGGATCGGCGACGAAGTCGGTGTAGTTAACCTCAAATTTTTGGCCGGGATCGACGGTCGTAAGTTCGTTTTCGTTATGCCGCATCAGGGTTTTCCAAACGATGCCGCCGAGGACGACGGGCTGTTGGCCGCTGTCGTTGAATTCCCGCAAAAATTCCGGGTCCATATCGCCCCACCACCAAGAATTTTCAATGGTGCCATCCCACCACGGCACATTGAGCAGCGAATTCGCAACTGCCCGCCCATCCCGCTTAACGTGAATGAAGCGTGCGTCAGGCAGAATCTCGAGGAAAAATTCGCAGCGTGGGAAGCCGGTGTGCTTGTTGACAAAGCGCGGCTTGCCGTGCCAGCGCAGGTGGGATTTGATTGCGTTGCGCCAGATGGCTTTTTGTTTGTCGTTGGCGTCTTTGGCGCCCAGTGGCTTCGGTTGGGTAAACGCTCCACCCGTCATTGCCCGATATAACTTATTAGCCTCGCGTGGCTTAGGACGAATTTTCCAATCGTAAGGCATGCCCTCACCGATACCCGGCAAATCCTTCATGCGCGACATGAATGCCAGCGGGAAAAACAGCTTGTGGTGAAAGCGGTGCGTGTAATTGGAAAACCAAGCCAAGTCGGGGTGTTCTGAAAGGACACGTAAAAAAACCGTCGTGCCGCCGCGACCCGTGCCAAAGCACAAGATCGGTCGATCAATTTTGGGATCTTTCGCGGGGAGACTAGGCATGGCCAAACTCGGATTCTACTTCTTTCGGCCTGCTTGGGCGTAACACTCAAGCGTCTTCCCGGCAATGCTTTGCCAAGAAAGCGGACCCTCGGCCCAACGCCTAACGCCGGCCTGCATTTGGCGGTGAAATTCTCGATCTTGCATAAGCCGTAGGATGGCGTCGGCAAGGGCTTGCGGGTTATTTGGTTCGACCAGCAAGCCGTTTTCTTCATGGATAACTACCTCCGGCAGCGCGCCGAGACGGCTGGCGACGGCTGGAACGTCGAAGGCATAGCCCGACGCGATTACACCGCTCTGACTGGCTTCGATGTAAGGTGCAAGGTTGATCGAAGCATTTCGGAACAGCTGCGCGACCTCGGCGGTTTCGATGTAGTAATCCTTCAGCTCCACCTGCGGGTGCGCAGTCAGCTTGGCGCGTTCCGGCTCCAGCGCTGGCCCGCGCCCGGCAATTACAAATCGAGCCTCCGGCATTTGCTCCAGAACCAGCGGGATGGCGTCGGCTAACACGCCTAGACCCTTGTATTTCTCCATTCTGCCAAAGAATAGCGCAGGGCCGACCGCGTCAACACTGGTAGTAGGCACTTTGGCGGCAGGGGCTTCGGCTCCATCCACTGCGGAGTATCCGGCCAAAATCCCATGCGGAATCACATCGATACTTTCCAAATCTACATGGTATTTGCGGTGCAATTCTTCGCGCAAAACCTTGCCGTGAGTAATCCAGCGCACTCCAAATTTGCGTGAATGCGGGATGACAAACCGATCCGTCAATTTGGTTAACCAACCCGGCGTATTGGTTTCATCGTCCCCAGGGTGAGGATTGATGTCATGGATTGTGACTACCAAGCCGTTGCGGCGCTGCCAAGCGGTCCAAATACTGGCCAAGTCATTGCTAATTTGAAAATGCATGACGTCAGGTTGGGATTCGTGCAGCATTTTGTTGAACCATCGCTTATTGGTCCACATTGCCCGGCCGATGATGCGTTTGCTGTGCTTTTTCGGCATCAGCTTCAGCTGAACCTTGTCGGACAGCATCGATCGATAATCTTCACCCACGAGCTGTACTGCGTTTTCGTGGTTGAAAACCAAGCCGACCTCGGCACCCGCCTCGGCCAAGCCATTGGCCAGTTCAATTCCATATTGGATGAAGTAGGTCGAGATTAGAAGGACACGCATGGTTGGGCTATGGAAGTTGAGTGGGGGTGGTCTAGCGGCGGGTTCGGCCGGTAGACATCCTGAATTGATTAAGACCGGATTTTTTCATAAAGGGCTTTCATCCGCTCGGAACTGGCGCGAGCGATTTTGGCGAAAGGTCGAGCCAACGGAAAACGTGGCGCATAGCGGTCGATCAACTCATTCCATGCCGCAATTCCTTTGGCGCGATTGAGGCTCATCATTTCGTCATGCACATGGAAACTGACTAGCGGCTCGCCTGGCAGGTGGCGCAAGACGCGGTTGTGGTACATGAATTTCAAAAAGAAATCGACGTCGATTTTGATCTTCATCGACGCGTCGTAGTTGCCGAGATCCAACGCTACCTTGCGACGGAAACAGGTTCCAGAGTGCTTGAACGGCACCCGTGGGTAGAGAAAGGTACCCCAAATCATGCGCTGGTTGGATTTAAATTGCTTATAGGTCCGGATTTTGGAATCGCCGTTTGGAAACACATGGCGAATGTTGCCAAAAAACAAGTCAGTGTCCGGGAACTCGGTAAACGCATGGTCGTAACGTTGCAAGGCGTCGGGTTCCAATTGGTCGTCGCTATCCAAAATGACGACATGATCAAACCGCGCTTCTTTCACCCCGTCGGCACGCGCTGCAGCGACGCCTTCATTTTGCTTGTGTACCACACGCAGGCGGCCGTGGCGCACAGCTTGCTCATCTAGCCATTGCCTAGTGTCGTCGTTAGAGCCATCGTTGATGACGATGACCTCGAAGTCATCCCAATCTTGGTGCAACGCGCTGGCCACTGAACTTTGTAAAAGCCCGAGTCGGTTGTAAGCGGCAAGCAGGATGGAGAATCGGCGCATGTAAGCCGCAGTCATTTTCTAGTGGCGGGGCGGCGGGTGCAATCGGCAAGCACAGACTATTGCTCGGCCAAATTTGCCATTTTCAGCAGTAAAACAACCCGCTTTGCTAGATTGTCTGGCAGGGCGCCCGAGGCTATCCTTCGTGGAAGAAAGAGATGGCCTATTTTGCCTGGATCCTCACCTCCCCCCTGAGAAAGTGCAATTAACCTGTTTACAGGGCCCAGAGCCCTTTACGGAACAGGCTCACCCCTGGAATGAACTACTCCTGGCCAGCGATACGCGGCCAGAGTTTCCGGGCTATTTCGCCTCGCCAGAATGGCTGCGAATCTGGGCGAAGCACATAGGAACACAGGCGACATTTTATACGTTTGTGGCCAAGGAGGAAGAGCGCTGGATGGGTGTGCTGCCGATGATGGTGGTGCAAACCAAACTGGGCCGGATGCAACTTCCCATGCTGACCCTTTCCAGTTGGCCGGAATTGGATACCTTTGAATTGCCGGCGGTGAATCAAGAAGTGCGTCAAGCTTTGCTGGACTACGCCATGGATTTTGCAGCCAAGGAAATCAAAGACTGGTCGCTGATGACCATGCGCGAGATTTCCCAGGATGGGCCGACGCACCTTGCCTTGCAAAATTATTGCGAGCGCAAAAGGCTGCATTTGTTTGAAGATCAGCGGGCCAAAACGCCGGTTTTTGATTTTGCCAAACTGGCATCTACGGAACCTCCGCGCAATAAGAAGCTTCGTTATCGATTAAAAAAAGCGCGCAGTTTGGTAACCGAGCTGGGTGAAATGGAGGGCGTATTTGAAATCGCCACGCCAGAAAATTATCAGCGCATCATGGCTGAATGCACCGAAGTTGAGCGGCACAGTTGGAAAGGCCAGACCCAGCCAGACGCGGGCTTCATGTTGACCGAGCCCAAGCGCAGCTTCGCCAATGAGCTTTGGCAGACCTTGGCCGAACGCAGTGCCATCGGCTCAGGAATTTTGCGCGTGGATGGCAAGCCATTGACCATTCATTGGGGCATGATCGAAGAAAGCCGCTTCCTCGGTTATCAAATGTGCTTTGTGCAAGAGCACAGCCGGGTCAGCCTAGGCGCAATCATCCTCGACGACATGCTTGAAGCTTGCCCAAGTTTGGGTATCCATATCTTCGACGCGTCCCGCGGCTCCACTGACGGCAAGCACATCTTGCACCGCTATCAGTGTCCGATGCGCTACCAAATGCTGACGACTTTTTATCGCCCTACCTTTAAGGGTAGGGCGCTGCGTTTGGCCCGCGAAGTCGTCGCGCCGACGTTGTCGAAGTTGAAGAAGGGTTAATCTTCTTCTTTAGTCTCTACTTCTGTCGCTTTTTTATCTGTGGCAGGCTTAAGGATATCGTCTAGCTCGAGGTAGCCAAGTTCTTGCATCCTTGCCCGTTCATCGGGCGACATGGACCTCTCTTCCCTACCTTGATCTAATTTCAAGGCTACAATTTTTTCCAACTTCATTCTTTCCATCAAGTCGCCCACCGCGTCTTGCAGGCCGTCTGGCACGGGTCCGAAACGTGATTGAGACTGTGGTGGCAGTAGGTACTCCTCCATAGTGATTGGAATGTAGCCATTGATCTCTAATGGATCACTGGCCACGTCATAAAATGATTGGTAGTCGACCTTAAGGTCACGGTTGTAAACCTGAACCAGTTTGTTACCGCCTATGCGCAGCCCATAATTCTCCGGCTCGCGCAGCTTCTCAGAATAAATTGCCCGCAGTTGGGATTGATTCGATTCATCCTCCCAAAGTGGAACCATCGATGAGCCTGGCAATCTGAGAACCACATCCGACGAATTGCCGTCCTCGTCCTTCAATTCTTTTACACCCTTCTTTAAAAACTCAGGGTTGTCCATGATGTCGGCCAAAGTTGGCAACATGTCTACCAAGCTAACTGGTGTTTGAATGACCATGCCTTCCGGTACGCCTGGGCCAATGATGATTAATGGCACGCGCAGTACTTCTTGATAAACGTTTTGACCATGACCCCATTGGTTATGTTCAAAGAACTCTTCACCGTGGTCAGAGGTAATGATCAGCCAGTCATTTTCACCGAGCAAATTGTTTGCCATTAAGCGTTCGATCAAATTGCCAATTTCGCGATCCATGAATGCAATTTCCGCATCATAGAGTTGCTCAAAGCCATCCACTACTGCCCTCGGAGGCATCGGACGCTCGCCAAATGGGTAAGGCAAGAATGTGCCATCTTTGGATTCAACTTGGGCGACCAAGTCATCAAAGTTTGGTGTAACGTCATTGATAATGTCTTCCTCAGGGTGGTAGGGGAAGTGCGGATCCAAGTATTGGATATAAGTGAATACTGGGCGATCACTGTCCTTGACGCTGTCCAACCAAGGGAAAACTTGCTCATGCACGATGCGCGCATTGTCCGGTGTTTGGTGGAACAACTTAAACATACGGCGCAGACGCATTTCCGCTTCGCCCCATGCGACCATGTCAATTAACTCTTTATCGTCCAGTCCCCAAAAATGTTGAAAGCCTTGAGCGAAGCCCCAGACCGCTGAAATATTTGCGTTGGTCGAGAAGCCAGCGGTCCGATAGCCCATCTCATGGTACATTTCGGCGATGGTTGCGGTCCATGCCGGCAGGACGCGCTCGGGTAAAAACGCGTGGTGGCTGGTTGGGTACAAGCCCGAGAACATGGATGCGATCGAAGGGCGAGTCCATGGTGCTGCAGCATAGTGCCACTCGAAACGAACACCTTGTTCAGCCAAGCTATCAATCACTGGCGACGTCTTTTTGCCGTCGGCGCGTTCGTAGCCGTAACAGCTAAGTCGGTCTGCTCGTTGGGTATCCAGGAGCAGGAATGTGACATTGGGTGCACCTGCTTGGGCAGGTTCTGCAATTGGTTCCGTAACTAAATCCACTCCCTTGGTCAGGGGCAATAATCCAGGCAGGATAGGGAACAGGACTAAGAAAATGGGTGCTTTGGGATGACGTGCAGCAAAGCGCACAATCAATACAAATACCAAGCAAGAAACCACTATTCCGCCTGTCATCATGAGGGAGCCCATGTCGAACATGGATCGGTTCGCCATGATGCGCGAATGAACCCAAATGTAGCTTGCAGCGAATAGCAGCAGTGCACTTGATGTTGAGGCAGCAGAAACCGGCTCCCACTTTTTAAACAGTAGCGCAATCACTGCAGCACCAAAGGCAGCAGCAATTCCGTAAGTCAAAAACAGTTGGGTGACATCGAGCAACGGTGACAGCAACCGGATGCCATCTTCCCTGATCAGTAGGGTCAACGAATCCAAAGCGCCGACGCCGGCGCCTAGGAAGAATGCGATGATGATGGTTTTGAGTAGTCGGCTCATGGGTGGACAGGTTTTAGTGATTGCCGAGAATGAAATTGTGGTCTTTATCCATATAACCCAATTCGATTAGGAGTTGGATAGTCTCTGGACTTAAGTCAGCCGATGCGCCTTGCACGGCTCCGATGAAACGCCGATTTATTTGCACGTACTCCATTAACGCGCGCAAGTCGGAATCTTCTCCGACTTGGAAAATCTGCAGCTGGCGTTGCAACTCATTGTTGCCATCAAGTAGGTCGCGGAAATCAAATCCTGGGTATTCGCCCGGGTTTTCCCGCAGATCAAACTGCATGTAAAAGTCGAGTCGCTCACCGGTGGTCTCGTCGGTGAGGAATTCATCGGGACGCATGATCAACTTTTGGAAATCTTTACGCACGGCGAAAAGGTGATTTGCGCCTTGCAAGCGTTCGGAATAGAGGAAGCGAGTGTTTTCCTCGTCTTCATGAAGCTCGCCATCTCCAAGCGGCAACAGTGAAATGCTCGGGAATTGGCGTTCGGTTTTATAGTCGAATATTTCGGCCAGGGTCGCGTGTACGTCAAGCAGATTGACTTCCTGCGCTTGGCGCTTGCCTCCGTCGACGCCTGGGCCCCAAACGATCAAAGGAACATGAACTTGATCCTCGAACAAGGAGTGTCCGTGACCCCAGCGACCACGTTCGTAAAACTCTTCGCCGTGGTCAGCGGTCAGGATCAGCCAATCGTTGGCATCGAGCAGCCCTTGCTCGCGTAACTTGTCGACCAACTTGCCAAACTCACCGTCGACGTAACGAATTTCTGCGTCGTAGTTGCGAATGACACGATCGACCAAGTCTTTCCCTGGATCAGGGAAGACGCCAAACGGAAATTCTGGAGTGATCCGGCCCACTCCAACAAATTCCTTGAGGGGCACTAAATCCTCTGGTTCGCCAGCGAAAGGCCATTTACCTTCTGGCGGCATATAAGGAGTGTGCGGATCGATGTAGTGCACATAGGTGAACTTCGGCCGGGTGTCGTCGGCGATGGAATCAAGCCACTCGAAGGTCTCGGCGTTGACCAATGCTGCATCGTCTTTGCCATCCCAGAGATTGCCGCGCATGACCTTATTGACAATGAAATGTTGGAGTTCACCCCAGCGTGAATAGGATTGCAGCGTACGGTCCACACCAATGGTCCAAAGCTGCTCAAAGCCTTGATCAAAACCAAAGGTTATGGAGACCTGTCCGTTGGCCGAGAAACCTCCAGTGCGGTAGCCGCTCTGGTATGCCATTTCCGCCATGGTGATGACATCATCAGGCAAAATATTGTTCGACTCGTTGACGGCGTGTCCGCTG
>JACNIZ010000380.1 GCA_014382805.1 Planctomycetota bacterium | reverse complement strand
CAAAGAGCTTCGAGCATATGGTGCGCGTGCTCAACATTTTGACTGTCGAATTGCTCAACCCACTTTGCCGTCGCCTTGATTACTTCGCGCGTATCTCGGCCGGAGAGTTCGACCCGCACCCGGTGACGAATTCCATTGATTGGACTTTTCAACAACTCCAGTAGATCTTCAATGGGCCGACCTTCCACCATGACTGGCTTGGACAGCGGTCGTCCATCTGCGGTAATTCGGTAAATTCGGCCATGGCGGTGATCGCGACTAGGATCGCGGACATTGTGTTGCATGTGCCCGACGATCGCGTTGCACCAGTCCGAGATATACATCGCGCCATCGCTGCCGATTTCAAAGTCCGTAGGTCGGAAATTGGGGTCGGTGGAAAGCAAAAAGTCTTCGGTTTCGGTGCCCTGGACATGACCGGTTTCGGTGTCGAAATCGAGGGTGTATTGCTTCAACCCCAAAAATGCGATGGTATTGCAGAGCAGGAAATTGCCCTGGTACTTGTCTGGAAAATGAGCACTAGAGAGAATTCCGCTCGACGCCACCGGCCGCACCGTGTGCTTGAATAACGAGCGCATTTTGAAGTTACCGTTGTCGGAAGCAACCACTTGAAAAGGTCGACCACCAGTACCATCGGTCGCATAGTGATAGCCCCAATAGTCAAAGCTAGTGCCGTGGGCGTTGGGTGGGTTTTCGGCATGGAACCGAAATTCAAAAGTGCGCGGATTGAACCTATACATGCCCGCGCGTTTCGATTCTTGATTGCTCTGCCACGGCGTTTCGACATTCGAAACATTAAAAACGCCGCGCTGGAAATATAGAAATCCATCCGGCCCGTAGACAAAATTATTGGCCGTGTGGTGCGTGTCAGATGAATCAATCCCGCCAAAAATGCGGTAGCGCACATCGGCGACGTCATCGCCATCGGTGTCTTTGAGGAACAGCAAATCCGGTGCCGACGCCACGATCACCCCGCCATTCCAAAATTCAAAACCAGTTGGATTGTGGACATAGGCAAAGGTGATGGCGCGGTCTGCGACGCCGTCGCCGTCATCGTCTGGAAGGATCAAAAGGCGGTCACCCATTTCCTTCAATGGCTCCCACTTCGGATAGGTGGCCCAAGCAGCCGCCCAAATCCGACCTTTAGGGTCAACGCCCAATTGCACCGGATTGACCATTTCTGGAAACATCTCTTCCGACGCAAATAGGTTCGCGCTCAATCCCTCAGCCAGCTCCATTTTGGCGATTGCCTCTTCCCCACCGAGGTAGGTGCCATCGCCAATTTTGCTTACGCCACCTTGGGATTGCGGGATTCCCAGATTGGTTTTTACAGGAATCGGCGCCGGCACTTGGGAATCGTCGGGTTGGATCTTGGTTCCCTTGGCGGCTGCCCAAATGACTGGATCGCGGTTATCCGTCATATGGTCCAACTGAACCAATTCGTGTTGGAGCACGACCCGATTGTCTTGGCCATCCATGAAGGACAGACCTGCTCGAGAACCCCAAACGTCGTTGCCGTCGGTTGCGCGATAGCGGTTGAACCAATGCGTGTTTTTGTCGATTACCGCCTGACGTAGTGTTTCCAAATCATCAGCGGCTGCAGTTGGCAAGCCTCCACAAAAGGACAGATTGATCATTTCGCCAAGTAGCCGATAACCAGCTTCATTCAGGTGCACGCCATTCAAAGTGAGCGGTTGCTTCGCCATCGAAAAGGCGTGCAAAGTCGGCGTGAACAAATCGACAAAGCGCACCCCGACTTGCTTCGCTGCGGTTTCCATTGCCGCCGCATAATCTCCGAGTCGACGGTTGATTTCGGCGCAATCCGGCAAATTGGGGTCACCCAAATCCTGCGCCGCGATCGGCGAAAAAAGCACGATGCGAGGCGCGCCGGAGCCAGAATAATTCTGCCCACGAGTGTGATTCACCCACTCAATAACGTCGGCCTGGAAACCAGCGGCGTCGTCGTCAAAGGACTCGTTATAGCCAAACATGGCAAAAATGGCGGTAGCTTCGGAGATGGTTAAATATTCATCTGCTCCAAGGAAGCCCTGGTTGCGCGGCCGGTGGTTGATGCGATCCCCGGTAAAACCGTGATTGCGAAACGCCACGTTCAATTCCAAAGAGAGCTCCTGAAAGGAGGATTGCAGCAGCGTTTCGGTCCAAGCATGGTGCTGCATCCGATCCGCCAGGCCGTTGCCGATAATGGCAACCCGATCCCTCTGCTGGAAAAAATCCTGGCTGACCGGCGGGGTCGGCGCCACGACGTGACCTTCCATTGGGTCGGAAGACTGACCACAGGAAGTCGAAAGAAGGAGAAGGAGAGCAGTTAGGCTACGGGGGCTACCAAGCATGGTAGAACTAAAGTAACCTCGCCCCTCGCCATGATTTCCCTCTCCCGACGACTTCCCGCCCTTGCTGCAACCGTCATCGCGGTTTGTGCCTCGTGTTCCGCCCCCCACCAAGCCGCGCCAGAGGATTCGCGCTGGCTGGTTTACCCATCAGGCGACGGACCCGGGGAGGGCAAAAGAGTGGTTTTTGTAGCTGGCGACGAAGAATATCGCTCGGAGGAGTCGCTTCCAATGCTGGCTCGACTGATGTCGGCGCATCACGGCTTTGAATGCGTGGTTTTGTTTAGTCAGGACCCAGAAACCGGCGAAATCGATCCGAACCATTCGTCGAACATACCTGGACTGCACCTGATTGATGAGGCCGACCTATTGGTTTTGCTGCTTCGTTTCCGCGAGTTGCCGGATCAGGATATGGCGAAAATCATGGATCACGTCGAGGCCGGCAAGCCGTTGATTGGCATGCGCACCTCGACTCACGCCTTCAACTACAAAGAGAACAAGGAAAGCCCGTACGCGAAGTGGACGTGGAATTCCAAGAGCCCGGCTGGCGGCTTTGGTAAAGCCATTCTTGGTGAAACCTGGGTTGCCCACCACGGCCATCATGGCAAGGAAGCCACTCGCGGCGTGCAGAACCCGGAGCACGCCGATCACCCAACACTACGTGGCGTGAAAGATGTTTTTGGCACCACCGACGTCTACGCCATCCGCGACCTACCAGCCAACGCCCAGGTCCTCTTGAACGGTTCGGTGCTGGACGGAATGACGCCCGATGCGCAGCCGGTGGATGGGGAAAAGAACAATCCAATGCATCCCGTTGCTTGGCTAAGGCAACGTGAGGTTGAAACCGAGTCCGGAGTCGTCAGCCAGCGGATTTTCTCAACCACCATGGGAGCCGCACCGGATTTCTCCAGCCTTGACCTGCGCAAATTGTTTTTCAACGCAGCCTTCTGGACGCTGGAGATGGAAAAGCAGATTCCCGAAGCTGGCCTAAAAGCAGACATGATCGGCACTTGGTCGCCCACCAATTTCGGCTTCAACTCCTTCCGCACCGGCTTTCACCCAGCCGATTATCGCGACGGCACACCTGACTGAGCATTGAGCCAAAGGTGCCAGTGGCATTCTGCCGCTCGCTAAAAGCGATATCACTTTAGTAAAAATTCTTCCTGTCCGATGTTGGATATGGAAAGTTTTGACTCATGCCCGTCATGGCCCCTTTTAGCCAGGAGCCGGGTGCAAACCATTTGCACCCATCTCTTTATGCATACCTCCAGCAACGATGGAGGATGGCTAGCGCAATTCCTATTTGGATCACAACCGCCCTCATTATTGGCCAACAGGGCTTTGCCTTGACCCTGTATCTTTTTGGCCTCCCAGTGAACCTGGTATCTATGACCGGCATTTCAGTGGCTGGCCTTTGCCTGATCGCAATTACCCTTTCCCCCATTCGTGGCCTTTCTACGCGCCGCCCGAGAGTGATGTCACTTTTCATCACACTTCCCTTATCTGCGATTATTGGTTTGCAAGCGGCCGCATTGGACTTTGCCATTGGGGTACCGCCATTTACCCTCTGTGGAATGATTGCCGTTTGCACTTGGGCTTTTCTCCCCAACCGAGGATGGCCCAGCATTTACCTTCCGATGACTTCCGGCATTGCCTTTGTGCTGGCCTACGTCATCGGCATTCAAGGCTCATTAAACTCCTTTACCAGTATGGCTCTAGTCGGGGCATGTCTTTCCGGCTTACTCTTGTCCTGGTTTGCCTCGAATGCCTTTTATTTCACTCTTGCTTCAAACTATAAACTGGATTGCAATTTAAGCCAGGCTATTCAGCAATCTGAAAATGCTTCCCAAGCCAAGTCCGAATTCCTGGCCAATATAAGCCACGAGATTCGCACACCACTGCACGGAGTAGTAGGTTTGGCGTCTTCAATGGACCCCTCCTCTTTGCCCGCCGAGCAAAAAGAACTCATTCATACCATTCATTCCAGCAGTTGCCACCTACTGCAATTGCTTAACGATATATTGGATTACGCAAAAATTGAAGCCGACAAATTGACGTTGAAAAAGAAGCCCATTGATCTCGAACAGATCCTTGAAAAATCAATAAATCCGGCTCAGCAATGGCGAGAGATGGAAGGAAACCATTTGCATATTTCCGTTCAAAATCAAATTCGCGAAACCTTGGTAGGAGACCCTGAGTGGATTCAAAAGATATTCCAGCATTTGATCCGCAACGCAGTTCAATACACTCCAACTGGAACCATCTCACTGGTCATTCGTTATGAAAGATTGTCGGCTGGCAGCGTGCTTTTACACTGCAGCGTTGCCGACACTGGCACAGGCATGAAGCTCGAGTGTGTAGAAAATTTCCTTAAGCCTTTCCAACAAGCGGAACTCGCTAAACATCACGAAAACCACGGTGCAGGTTTAGGCTTAGCTATCACAAAATCAATCGTTGAAGCCATGCATGGAGGACTCTGCATCGACAGCAAAATCAATCATGGCACGCAAGTATCGTTCTCACTGCTTTTGGCCGTTGCCGACATTGAGACCAACAATACTGAGGGACGCCCACCAGTAGAAAAGGCCTGCCTTAAGGGCGCCAAAGTTTTGTTAGTAGATGACAATAAAATCAACCGCATTTTGGCCGAAAAATCTCTAGATCTACTCGAGACTTCCTACACGTCGGTAGCTTCCGCGAACAGGGCTCTGGAGGAAATCGGAAAGCAGGACTTTGATTTCATTTTCATGGACGTACGTATGCCGGGTATGAATGGATTTGAAGCCGTGCGTCTGATTCGCCAAATGAGTGGAAAGAAATCCAAGACCCCGATCGTTATGCTGTCCGCGTCGGGTGACCCCGAGGACCTCCTTCAAGCAAAGGAAGCCGGCGCAAATGACTTCCTAACCAAACCGTTTACTATGGAAGATCTCCGCCAATCCATGGCGCGGTGGCTAAGCCGACAATTACTGAACCAGACCAACAGCGTCGCGGCTAACCCGAGAGGTGACTGAGCCGTGATTACCGAACTCCGCTTCCAGCCATTGGATCGGCTTTTGGGCAAAGTGGAAAGAGTGCCGTCGACACCCTCCTCGTACCAGGCGTTTATTGAAGACCAGTGGCGCTACACGATGGTCTTCGGTTTTCTGATCGATATCGCAGTTTTCCTTTCCATATTCCTTGTTGGCGCGGTGATGAATTATTGGATCACTCCAGTTCATCTCTTTGATTTTGCCTTGACTGGATTTGCATGCCTCCTGCTGCTGTGGCTTTTGTTGAGCAAGGTTGCGTCAAATCCAGGCGTCAGCCCGCGCACTGAAATGTTGGTTTCTTTTTTTGGATTGGGCATCGTGCTCGGACACCAAGTCGCTGAATTGGATTCCGCCATAGGGATGCCCATCCTTGGCTATTGCGGCATCACCTTTGTAGCCGCTTTCGGCATTTACCCTGCTCGTGGTTGGATCGCCATTGCAAGACCCTTCACCGCCGCTTTGGCATTCGACCTAGCCTATTTAGCCAATACGACGACCTTGCCCATGAGTCAACGGTTGGTAACGGTGGCCACAATCACCGTTTTTGGGAGCTTTATTGCTGCATATTGCGCCAAAACCTTTGATCGCATATTCCGTCACAATTTCCGTTTGAATCATGCCCTAAGCCGAGCACGGTCGCAAGCAGAACAAGCATTAAAAGCTCGATCTTCTTTTTTGAACAAAATGAGCCACAAGATCCGCACGCCGCTAAATGGCGTCATTGGCTCGATCAGTTTGCTCAAAAATCAAAACTTGCCGCCCGCCATAGCCAAGGAATTGATCCCAATGGAGTATTCGGGTCGAACATTACTTGAAGTTATTGAGAGTGCTCTTGATTTGTCCGATCAAAGGTCCGGTTGTATTCAACTGCAAGCGACCCCATTTAGTCCGGCGCAGTTGTGCCAAGAATCTCTAGAGATGGCTGCAACAACCATGGGTGACGGTCAACTCACTTTTGCCTATGAAGAAGGAAATCACGTGCCAGCAATGGTGGAGGGAGATCAAGGCCGAATCCGGCAAGTGCTCATCAACCTTCTCGGCAATGCGGTGAAATTCACCGAAAACGGCCAGGTGAAAATTCGCGTAGACGTAGATCAAACCACAAAACGTGGCTACAAACTTCGCTTCACCATTTCGGATACGGGAGCCGGCATTCCGCCAGACCAATTATCGACCTTATTCCTACCCTTTATTCAAGCCGATTCCGCTGATGGCGCTCGCTACCAAGGCACTGGCCTAGGTTTGGCAATTTGCAAGAATTTGGTAGAGATGATGGGCGGTATCATTCAAGCCTCAAGCGACCTTGGAAAGGGAAGTCAGTTTGCCATTACTTTAGATTTACCTCGGGTCTCCGAATTCAGGCAAATGAATTCCACCGCACCCGATGGATTAAAGCAAGCTCTTCCAGCCAATGCTAGGGTTTTGCTTGTGGAAGATAACGCAGTCAATCGCGCGATCGGTTTGAAAATGTTAAGACAGCTTGATTTGCATGTCGATTGTGCCAAGGATGGCGTTGAGGCGGTGAACGCTTGTGCGAACGAAAATTACGATTTGGTATTAATGGATTGCCAAATGCCACGGCTAGATGGCTATGGAGCCACCAAACAAATCCGCGCTTCCGGTTCAGCGCAGAGCTCTCTGCCGATTATCGCCCTTACCGCAAACGCCCTTGCAGGTGACCGCGAACTAGCTCTAGATGCCGGCATGAATGATTACATGTCCAAGCCATATGACTTGGATGGACTAAATACCATGCTCACGAAGTGGCTGAATGTAGATTCGGCAACCAGACCCCCGGCGCAATAAATTTTCACCCGCATTTGCTGGGCGGAAGTTTTTCTAGGGAAGCTTTGGTCCAGTAGGTCGTAAATAAATGCAGTGGCCGCCGCCAGGTGCGAGCTTGGCGTGGATGGAGTCGCCCTTTTGAACTTCGATCGTTTTGGTTTGATAGCTTTCGCGATTGGACTTAAAGTGAGCATTTTGTCCATCTTCATATAGCGTCGCGGTGTAGGTTTTACCGTCGTTAAGGAAGTCAAGATCGATAAGGAGTTCGGCACCTTTTTCGTCGCAGCAGGAGGCCACAAACCACTCTTTATCACTACGCCGTGCGGTGCTGATGTGATGACCGATTTCCCCATGCAGGATTCGTGTTTCATCCCAGGTCATGGGTAGCTTGGCGATGAATTCAAAAAGATCCGCTTTGGCTTCGTAGGCTTCTGGAATGTCAGGCAGTAAGGCTAATCCGGAATAAACAATCATCACCCGCGCCGTTTCGGCGACGACGGTCGAATGCAGTTCGGCAAAGATTTTGGGCCGCGCACTTTTGGCATCATTGATGCTGTAGAGGCCGTTGCACATGTCCAACGGACCACTCAGCATATTTGTGAATACGGTGGTACAGAATGTTTCTGGAGTGAAAGTGCGCATGGCATCTGACTGCGAATGGCAAAACTCCCGCGCCAAATAGTTTGGGAAAGTCCGCTCATCGCCGGATGGTGCAATCGGGCCATCATGGAAATCACAAAGCAAATGATACTTGGCACAAAGCGCAACGATTTGCCGCGCGTAGGGTGTAAAAACTCAGCCGAACTCCAAGTCCCTTGCAGACCTTGGCTTGTGAATTACCATATTCAGCCTATGTCAGCCGAAACCCTCCCACTCCGACTCCTTTTCTTATCGGTTTCTGGATGGGTTCATCGCCAGCAACAAGAAGTCGTCGAGTGTTTGGTTGAAGAGAATCGTGTCCTGAAGGAACAAATTGGAAAACGTAAGTTAAGGTTCACCGACGATCAGCGAAGGCGCCTTGCTGCCAAGGGGAAAAGACTTGGAAGACGGGTCCTTCAACAGGTAGCTTCCATCGTGACTCCAGACACACTCCTCCGTTGGCATCGCCGCCTTATTGCGTCCTAGTGGACTTATCCCAAAAAAGGGATCGGCAGACCAGGCGTGATGCTGGAAATCCGAAACCTCATCGTGATGATGGCTGAAGAGAATTCCAATTGGGGTTATTGCCGGATCCAAGGCGCCCTTAAAAATCTTGGGCACCAGGTCGCAGCATCGACCGTGCGGAATATTCTCAAGGAAAATGGACTACAGCCTGCGCCAAATCGACCGACTTCTGCCTTCAAACGCATTACATCTTGTTCTTCTTCGACCTTAGAACTCGCAAGGTTTGCTTTGCCGGGATGACTAGACACCCGAATGATCGTTTCATGGTGAAGGCAGTCAGGAGTGCTTTTTCATTCCTGGAGGGCAAGCGTTTCCTGATCCTTGACCGGGATACCAAGTTCAGCAAGTGCTTCCGGGATACCTTACCGGATGGTCTTCAATTATTGCGAACTCCGTTTCAAGCACCCAATGCCAATGCCCACGCCGAGCGCTTCATCCGATCCATCAAAGATGAATGCTTGAACCGAATGATTTGGTTTGGGGATGGTCCTCTGCGGAAAGCGATCTATGAATATTTTGAGCATTACCATATTGAGCGGAATCATCAGGGCATTGGTAATGAACTGATTGAAGATATGGGAGCTAGCCCAAAGGGAGGACGAGTGGTCAGTCGCGAGCGATTGGGTGGCACACTGCGTTTCTACAAAAGAGTGGCTGCATAAATTCATTCGATGAAGTTAAACAGCGGGAGAGGTGTGTCTAGGAACCGGCGATCCGTTGCACTTGAAAGAATTTCGAAAGGAAAATCTAATCAATCTGGGCTCGGCTGAGTTTTTACACCATACGGGCGCGATTTCTGCGACATGAGCGGGCCCTACGATCGCAAGTTCCAGGACTTTG
>JACNIZ010000218.1 GCA_014382805.1 Planctomycetota bacterium | reverse complement strand
TGCTATTTTTAAGTCGTAAGCCGAAGTCATTGGCAGCTCGGCTCAGCCACTATCTGCCGGCGTCGGTATTGAAAAAATTGGCTCGGTCCGCCGGCCGACGTCGGCCTGGCCGCATAGCCCCGGCGGATCAAATTTCGGATGTCATCCCGCACCACCTAAAACTGCGGGGGGCGTGTATCGACGAACTCTTGCCCCTGCTGGTCGACGCAGCACCGGTGATCCCTGAATCGCACCGGCTGGAAACTGAAGCTGCCAGTTATTCGGCTGCCGCTCGGTCGGCCACCCTACGCCTACTACTCACTGCAGACAACCCCGACTCGTGGGAGCAGGCCGGGGAGTTAATTGAGCACTGGGAAGCATTCCTGCAGCAAAATCCATGTCCGGAGCCGCCATCGGTCGCGACCGACGGCAAATCCACCGCAACAGCTCCCACCCTGGCTCGTCGATTAACCACCGACAAGGCGCAGCGCATGCGCCAGAAAGAGGAAAAATTGCTGGAGCAATTACTGGAGCTACGCCACGAAATGGCGTCGGCGGAGCAGCGCCTAAATGCCGAACATCAGCGTAAAGCTCGATTGCAAGGTCAGTTGGAAGAAGCTCTTACAGAAGCCGATCAAGAGCGAATGCGCGCCACCGATTTCAAACGGCAACTCCTTGCCACCACTGACAGTTCGGAACGGGAAGAAATCCTGCGCATAGAGGCCGACGAATGTCGCCGGGTCGCAGGCATCCTCGAACAGAAATTGCGCATGGTCAGCGAAGAACGAGACGACTTGCGCGGTGTGTTGGAAGATTACGACCGCTTCGCCCATGCCCCAGAGAAGGAAGTTCCCTCATTCCGCGATCGCCCGCTGACCAGCAGCGAACAAGAATTGGTGCAAACTATTGCCCAGCAGCAGGGGTTATCGCTGCGGATTTTGGTCGTGGGCGGGGGCGAACGTCAGCATAAGCACCAAGGCAAGCTCACCGAATACGCCGACGTAATGGGTTTCCACAGCCATTGGCGTATGGCCGAATATCAATCATGGCATCGGGAGTTAGACACCCTGGCTCGCGATATGCGCGAACGCTTCGATGCGCTAATTATTCTGCACTGGAATCGCACCACATTCACTCGCAAAGCGCGTGAGATTTGCGACCGAGATGGCGCCAAACCATGCTTGACCTGCTATTACGAAGGCTTCACCAATTTGCGCGAAAGCTTGCAGGAGTGCCTGAAGCAACTGCTAGCCGCGCACAAACGAGGCTCCTAAAAGAGCCAAAAAACCTAGGTCGAGGGTCCTAGTTCAGGGTCGGCTTCTTCTCTGGCGCCTCTTCCTTGAGCTCAATCAAGCCTCGAGAGATCTCAACTAGTGCGATCTCGATCGGGTTGTCGATGTGCTCCAATTCGGCATCAAACAAGGGGGCGTCGCCGCGGACAAGCTGACGGACGCGCTTTTGAAGGAGTACAGTGCGCTCAAATGAGCCGTTTACGTACCGTTGAAGGCGCTGTGGCAGAGTTAGTTCCATGTATCGGCGCGGAAAACCGGCCCAGCATTCTAGCGCTCTCGTTGCCGTGGTCAAGCGCTGGTGAAGATTCCGGCCATACTCCGCAAAATAAGCGGCGCCTCAGCCCAGTCGTTAATACAGCCATGGGCCATTTCCATCATCGGCTGACCCTCTAATCTGGCCTGCAAAAATGGCATGCCAGCTCTCACAGCGGCACGCAGGTCCATCGCTGTATCGCCGATGGCCAAGCCATTGCCCCAGTGCTGTTGCAGGCGGTCAAATTCCCCGCCCTTATTGCCGGTCCCACAGATTTCATCTGCTTTGAACCCGACACGGTTAACGTCGGCTTCAATTTGGCTTGGTTCGGCGTGGCTGACGACGCATACATGCACCCCCGCCGCCTGCAGCCCGCGGACGAATTCGAGGGCTCCGGCAAAGGGAGGCTCGCCAAACCAAGGCACCACAGTGCCATTCCAATCCAATGCCAGAAATCCCGGTAGGCCGCCCATCATTGGTCTACTTTAGCGGCTCGCTCGAATGATATTCCGTGACAAAAAAGAAAGGAGGCCGCCGAAGCGACCTCCTTTAATGCCTAGGTCAGGCTTAACTTAGAACTTGACGCCAACCTGGGCGAACAACCAAGTCATGTCTTCCAACGCGGCACCCGATGAAACGGTGGCACCATCGTCACCTTCGATGAAGTGGGAAATACCACCCCAGAACATTGCGTTCTGGCCGATATGCCCCTTCAGGCCCAAATCGATTTCGGTGCCCAAGAAGGACTCACCTGCAACTTCCTCTTCAGGCTGGCTGAACAGGTGCAGGTCGCCGTACCAACCCCAGTTGTCATCGATAGGTGCACCCGTACGGACGGCCAAGTCCATCAAGTTGGTCCAACCAAACAGGTCCATGTTGCCCTGGTATTTGTGATCAAAGCCAAACAGCGGTGCGAAGGCAGTGCTGTCTGAGCTGGAATCCTGACCTGAGGCATATTCGAAGCCGAGGCCAACTTTGAAGTCGCCATCAAGCTTGGTGTCGGTACGCAAAGCCAGGGCATAGCCATCAGCGTCGGCGCCTACGGTTGAGGAATCGCCAAACTGTTTAGCGAGCTCAGCACTCCAGGTGTATTCTTCGATTGCGCCATCCAGCAAAAAACCGATGGTGAAATCATCACGCACGCCATCTTGCCGGTTGAAGAAGTAGAAGTCCGTGTTGATGTCGCCAATGGTGCGCTCGTAGTACAAACCGTTGAAGTTACGGTTGCCGTTTGGAGTTGCGCCTCCGGTTGCACCTTGCATGATTACTGGCTTGGTAATGAAAACATCCAAGTTGTAATCAGGAGCGTTATGGGAGAAGCGAGCGCCATCCCATGAACGACCGAAGTTGGACCAATCTAACGGGGAAACCATGCGCTGGTTGCCGTACTTCATTTCGAAGCGGCCTACCTGCAAGTCTACAACGTTGAACAAATCGGCCAGGGTGAAAAAGCCCTGGTGCAATTGATGGCCGACAGCAGCACCGGCGCTGCCATTCCATTGCAATTCCAAGGCGGCGGAAATGAAATCATCCACCTGGGAATCTAAACGCAGGCGGGCTCTTGCACCATAAGTGCGAGTGCTCGACCCGGTATCGGGGATCCGAGTTTCTCCGCGTAGGCGGAAAGATCCGGAAATTTCTAAGCTATCTACCCCAGGTGCGGTGGCGTTTTGAGCCTCTACCTGGGTACCAAGTGCCAAAGCGGATGCTAGGGCCCAGAAAGGAAGGGTGTGTCTCATTGCGGATTGAGTCAGGGGTAGGATCAGTGTTTTTCTGACCCCATGGCGGTGGAACCCGCCGGGGATTGCCTTCGGTCCATGTAGGCGAAGACGAATTTACCGAGGAGGTCTCCCTCCATGTGGACGGGGTCGCCGGAAACTAAGTCAGACAGTGTAGTGCGCGCCAACGTTTCAGGGATCAACGCGACCGAAAACTCGTCTAGGGAGAAAATTTCCGCAACCGTAAGGCTGACCCCATCAATGGATATGGATCCTTTAGGGATCAGTAGTTGGGCAACCTGCTCCGGTGCGCGAAATACTTGGAGTTCATAATCCCCTTGCGCTTCACGCCTTAGGAAGGTGCCAAGGCCATCAACGTGGCCACTTACAAAATGCCCTCCTAAAGGCGCCCCAGCGCAAAGACTGAATTCAATATTCAGCGATTGGCCAGGCTCAATTTGCCCAAATCGTGTCTTTTGGATGGTTTCCTGTGAAAGATCAAATCTAACAACGCTGCCTTCCACCGTGGTCACGGTCAAACAAGCTCCGGATACTGCCACGGATTCTCCGCCACTAAGACCCTTAGAATAGGGGCCTAAATCCAGATCTAGCTGCATTCCACCACCGTGGTGGCGGGTAGCTACAACTTCCCCCATGGATTGGACGAGTCCGGTAAACACGATGCCCAACATAAACCTTGGCGCTTGTTGATACAAGACACTATCTAGCTTGCCGGGACCAGTGCTTTAGCGTATCCTATGCGGCCATTTTCCCGGAGCACCGGGATGCTTGAGATCCATCTTCTCACCTTGTTCCCTGAGGCGGTCAAACCGTACCTCGACGCCTCAATACTAGGGAGAGCTCAAAAGGCTGGCCTGCTAGATGTCCACCTGCTTGATTTTCGCCGCTTCGCCGACGACAAGCACCGGACGGTAGACGACCGACCCTTTGGAGGTGGACCGGGGATGGTCCTCAAGTGCGCACCGATCTTTGCCGCAACCGAATGGGTTGAAAGGACTTACGGCCCCTGTCGTAAAATCTTGTTAACCCCCGCCGGAGCTACCTTTCGCCAGTCCCACGCCGTCGAGCTTAGCCAGGAGCAGCGTTTGCTGTTGCTGTGCGGGCGCTACGAGGGTTTTGACGAACGCATCCGACTCGCCTTGAATTGGACGGAATTTTCCTTGGGAGATTTTGTTTTGGCGGGTGGAGAACTTCCTGCTTTGGCGATAGTGGAAGCAACTGCACGACTCATTCCAGGTGTGCTCGGCCACAACGAGTCCGCCGTGCATGAATCATTCACTGATCCTAACCTGCTGGATCATCCTCACTACACCCGTCCCGAAGTGTTTCGGGAACTGCAAACCCCACCGGTCCTCCTCAGTGGAGACCACGGGGAAATTGCTACTTGGCGCCACCAGCAGGCGGTCGAGCGCACTCAAAAGCGTCGACCTGACCTTAATCACTAAGCCCCGCGATCAGCGCGGATTGCTCATCATGGACAACATCATTCTCGAACTCGAAAAGCAGCACATGAAGGAAGACGCACCGTCCTTCAAGGTCGGTGACTTTGTGCGCGTGGATTACCTCATTCGAGAGGGTCAAAAAGAGCGCGTACAGCCTTTTATTGGCCAGGTCATCCGCAAGGCTGGCCACGGCTTCCGCCTGACCTTCACTGTGCGCCGCACGGTTCAAGGTGAAGGCGTCGAACGAACCTTCCCGCTGCATAGCCCGCGCGTGGTCAACGTAACCGTACAACGTGGTCCTAACCGGAAACCGCGTCGCGCCAAGCTCTTCTTCCTACGTGACCGGGTTGGCAAATCCGCTCAGTTCTAATTCCAGCTCAGCTGGAATGCTCGCGACCCACTGCGGCCGACTCGGCCGTGGTGGGTTTACGCGTGTCCTAACTCAAATCCTCATCGCTGCTTGACCAGCCCATGGTCCCGAACCTACCCCGCAAGATTTTCGGCATCGTTCTGTTGTCGATCCTGGCCACTTGGTCCATTTGGGCCTTCCAACTCCACCTGGGCTTGGACCTCTCGGGTGGCTCCCGCATTATTTACAAGATCGATTTTGAAAACGCCATTGAGCGCAAAGAAATCGACCCGAAAGCGGATCAAGCCGCGCTGCTCCAGGAAATTGCCGACGTCTTCCAGTTGCGACTGGATGGTAGCGGCATGTCCGACATTCCGATTTACCCGCAAGGAGATGACCAACTAGTTGTTGAAATTCCGAAGCGGGATAAAGCCGAAGTTGAGCAGATCAAGCGCACCATCGTGAACCAAGGTTCGCTGCAATTCCGGATCATGCTGGAAGACGCAGACGACCTTAGCCGGCAGACTGAAATAGACAAGTTCAAGGCTTGGCGCGTGGACAACCCCGACGCCAAACCTTCCGATTTCAATCGTGTGGCAGAGGCCGACAACGGTCCGCGTAAGGGCATCCTTTGGTACAAAACCAAGGAGCCTCTGGATGACGCCGAAGTTGGACTTGGAGCGGCAGCTGTAAGAAACGAGGATGTGATCCGGAATAATACTGACCCGGATGAGTCCTGGGTTTTCACCGGCGCGCACCTTGACAATAAAGGCGTATTTCCTGCTACTGACGACAAAGGCTTCCCAGCGGTTGGCTTTCGCTTCAGCAGCGAGCGCGAAACTCCTTTTGCCCGCTTCACCGATGAGTTCACGGACCGCAAAATGGCCATTGTGCTGAATGGTGAAATCCACTCGGCGCCGGTGATCGAAGGTCGCCTTCCCGGTGGCGGCATCATCAATGGCGGTGCAGCTGGTTTCTCGCCGGAGGAGGTCAAGGAATTGATCACGGTACTGAAGACTGGCTCGTTGCCGATTCAGCCCATCCTAGAAAGTGAATCCTTCGTTGGACCTTCCCTGGGCAAGGATGCGATTAGTACAGGCAAGTGGTCGGCCATCATTGGCCTGCTTTCTGTTCTAATCTTTATGTTGGGCTACTACTGGGTGAACGGTATCGTCGCCAGCCTTTCGCTGGGCTTCAACGCCTTCATCTTGTTAGGTGCGCTTTACTTCACTCAAGCCACCTTGACTTTGCCTGGCCTAGCCGGTTTGGTGCTAACCATCGGCATGGCTGTAGACGCCAACATCTTGATCTTGGAACGGGTTCGTGAAGAACGTAAACGCGGCCGAGAAGTGGCTCAGGCGTACAAAAATGGCTACGAAAACGCATTCTCGACCATCGTCGACGCCAACCTCACCACCCTGATCACAGCCTTCATCCTGTTCAAGGTGGGTACTGGTCCGGTGGCTGGCTTTGCTGCGACCTTGTCGTTGGGTGTGCTATCGTCGATGTTCTCTGCTTTGGTCTTCTCCAAGGTGGTCATGCACTTCTTAGTGTTTGAATGGAAGACCATCAAGGAGGTCAGGATGTTTAAGGCCTTCGCCGCCTCGACTTCCATTGCCTTCACTAGCATGCGCAAAGGTGCAGCCGTATTCTCGACCATTCTGATTATTGCTGGCGTAGCACTGTTTGCCACCCAGCTCGAATCCATGAAGGGCATCGACTTCGCCGGCGGCTCATCTGCCCAGGTGACTCTTGCCGAACCGATGGACATCGGTGAAATGCGTACTCTGCTTCCCGATAGTTTCAACATTCAGGAATACCAGTCCACCATCGCAGATAGCGGCACCAAGACCAACCACTTCTTGGTCAAGAAAAAGCTGACTCCCGAGCAGGCTGAACTCTACAAAACAGCAGGCCCCGGCCTTGACCTTCAAGCGGCTTTCCAGGAAGAACTAAATACTGCTCTGGCAGGGAAGTTGCATGCAACGGACCCGTTCCCGGAGGTCAACACTGTAGGCCCGAGGGTCAGTAGTGACATTCAGGACAAAGCTGCGCAGGCAATCTTTGCTGCGCTGCTGGCAATCGTGATTTACATGAACTTCCGCTTTAAGGAATTTCGCTACGGCATCGCTGCCGTGGTTGCTGTATTCCATGATGTCTTGATTACTCTTGGCTTCCTGGCCTTGGCTTCGCTGAGTGGCTTGGTGCAAATTGAAATCAACCTGGAGATCATCGCAGCATTCTTGACCATCATCGGTTACTCCTTGAACGACACTATTGTTGTGTTCGACCGCATTCGCGAAAACCTACCTCGCAAAAAGGGTGAAGCCTACGGCAAGATTATTGACATCTCGATCAATCAATCGCTAAGCCGGACTGTGCTGACATCGGTGACCACGTTTTTCGTCTTGATGGTCTTGTTCATCGCTAACCGCCCTATGCACAACGTCCTTGAAGGATTCTCCTTCGCGATGTTGATAGGTGTGATAGTGGGTACTTACTCTTCGATCTTTGTGGCCAGCCCAATGTTGCTGTTCCTGGATCGCTGGGCCCGTAAAAAGATGCTGCCCGAAAACGCTTAAGGCTTTTGCTGATTGGGTATCTAAAGCCCGATTTACCAACCAAGCGCGCCAGCGGAAATCCCGCTGGCGTGCTTCTTTTTTTGCATTCCGCAACCTCTAGTAGCAAAGTACCCAGTAAAAGCGTTATCCTGCGTTTATGCGTTCTCTTGCAACCTTAGGAGGTGTACTTGTCCTCATCGTGCTGGCAATTGCTTGGAGGATCTCCAATAAAGTGGACGCCAGTAATGACCCCGATCCGAATTCGGGCATAGTCACCTTAGGCACCGAGGGCGAGGCCTCAGGAGAGGAGAAAACGTCTGGTGGCCTAAAATCCGGTCTACCTTATTCAGGCTCGGATTCAACTTTGGACAAGGAGGAGGCAGGTCCAGGGACTGAAAAGCTCCCTGGGAATGGCCCTGCCACAATCTTGGCAGATCCTCCCAAAGACAATCAAAATACAGAGAAGCAACCTGGCTCAGGTACCGAGATTCCGGTGGATCCGAACCCTGCAAGCGATCCCAACCGGGATACTCCCCCGCCCAAGGATTCGCCTAAGCCGATGGTTCTTAGCTACACGGTCAAAGATGGCGACACCCTATACCGCATTCTCACGAACGCATACGGGTCAGCTACTCCGGATTTGATTGAAGCCATCGCCTCTGCAAATGAGCTAGACGATCCAGGAGCCATTTCCCCTGGCGACGTCCTCAAGTTGCCGGAAGTAGAGGGCTATTCCAAGCCTAAGCTGCCTTAGATCAGGAAATCCTAGAAGCCGACGGTAGGCTGCTAGTTCGGTTGCATTTGAGCACCTGAAGAAACAAATTCAGGCTGGAGCATACCCCATTGACGGGGCCCAATCCGCAAGGTCGCACGCCAATCGGCCCCGTCGAATTCTTCCATTTCAATGCGTGATACGCGGCGAATTTCGGCGAGAAGTTTGCCTGCCCCGGTAGGTACGGACACTTGCAAATGCAAAGCCCAATAATCCAATTGGGTGGCAACTGCGGCGTCCAAGTCTTGCATGCCGGCGCCGGTATGAGCAGAAACGAAAATGGCCTGCGGGTATTCCGCCTGAATGGTCATTCGTTCGTTACCATCAAGTAGATCGGATTTATTTAATACTAACAAACAGGGGATCTCTTGGGCTTGAAGTTCATCCAGCACCGTACTCACTGCGCTGAGCTGCAGGGCTCGGTCAGGGTCACTGGCATCAACAACGTGCAACAGGAGGTCGGCATGTAAAGTTTCTTCCAAAGTTGCATGAAAGGAGGCGACCAAGCTATGCGGCAAATCGCGCACAAAACCGACGGTATCTGCCAGCATCACTGTGCGCCGGTCCTCCAACTTCCAGTAGCGCAATCGAGTATCCAAGGTCGCAAACAATTGATCTGCAACATAAGCATCGGCACCCGTCAAACGCACCAAAAGGGATGATTTACCCGCATTGGTGTAACCGACCAATGAAACCGTGTTGGGATCCAGGCGATTGCGGGCTCGTAACAGACTGCGCTTGTCAATGTCGGCGAGTCGCCGTTTCCATTCGGAAATTTGGGTATCCACTAAGCGGCGGTCGTTCTCTTGCTGGGTCTCGCCATGCCCGCGTGTTCCGATCTTCGCACCCTTTCGTGCGATGTGAGTCCC
>JACNIZ010000245.1 GCA_014382805.1 Planctomycetota bacterium | reverse complement strand
GCATATCAAAACGACCCCTACCACGCGGTCAACCCTTGCCTCAAGGAAAAACCCCCCTTCAGGGTTGCGGCCCAACACAACCAAAAAACGTCTGCTGAGGGCGAGCAAGGTGAAAACCTTCACGGCGTTCGCCCATACCGAGAAAAACGGGTTTTGCGACGCTTAAAATAACCGCCGCAGTGTTGCCGTCGAAACTTTTGAAAAACTCCAGCGCCTCGGGAAGGGTAGATGTGGCAGGGAGGGCCGCGTCGTTGGGGCCCAAGGTCGCGATATCTTCGGCGGTGAGCAAGGCGGCCGTTCGCTTGTCATAAGCGATCTGATTGAGGTCGGCCAAGCGGATGACACCCACCAATTGATTTTTTTTATTAATCACCGGAAAGTGATTAAATGGAGATCGGTTGGCAAAGCGCAAAGTTTTATCCATGTTTGCACTGCGACGTAATGCCGTGGTATCGGGACGCATGAAGTGCTCCACAATGACTTCGTCTAAACTCCCTAGTCGGCCGACGGTATGGCGTGCAAAAGTTGCGCCTAAAGCCGCTCGCCAGCCGCGGCGGCCTTCGCGGTCGGCGGTGTGTGACAACAGGTTTGCCAGACTCACTTCCCCCGCCATCACAGCCACCCTTTTCACCAGAATTGGGCCAACCAGTTCAAAAATAATCACGCCGCCAAGAACGATGGCCAACAACTGCTGCCCCAACTCTGGGTCAACGTTGCTGACGTATCCAGCTAATGCAATCGCCGCTCCAGCTTGGCAGAGCAATGCTAGGCCAATGGGCGGTTTATCGCTTCGACCGGCAGGTGGACTAGCCTTGATGCCATATAGCCCGACATGTACGCCCATGGTTTTGCCAATCGTCCTGCCAAGCACATATAAGCCGACTGCCAACCAATTCGCTTGCAACGTTCCAAAATTTAGGTGCGAGCCGCTGAGCACAAAAAACAGCACGATGGCTGGCTGGGCATAAACGTCCATAGCTGCAGTGATACGCGGGAACAAATTTGAGCGGTTCACCACCACCGCGCCGGTTGCCAGGAATGCCAACATGTGTGGCACGTTGGTAATTTCGCAAATACCAATCGTCAGCAAAATTACCGAAAGCAGTGGCACCGCATAGTTGTCATGCCCGACCCGTTCCTGCATCAAAATCAATGCATGGCCGGCGACCAGCCCATAAACCAGCGAGCCGACGACGTCCCAAACCGGGGCCATTAAATTCGAATCGCCACCGTGAATGGCAATCAATAGTAGTAGCGCTAATTCAAACAGAAAGATAGCCCAGACGTTGGACAAGGCGGTCAACTGCTTAATGGTGCGAGTGGCTGCGCCCTTGGCTTGATATTCATGCAGGACTTCTAAGGTGGTGGCCGGGGCGACGGCGATTGCCAAAATCCCGAGTAGGATTGCGCCCGAGAAGGAGTCGAGTACTAACAGCAGCAAAACTGTAACGATGGAAAAAGTAATCACCGCATCGAAAGCCGACACCTTCAACAATAAGCCCATCTGGCTCGGCCCATTGCTGCGACCTTTAAAGTGAAATTGCCCACCAAGAATGAATAAGGCTAACGCAATTGCCAAATCGTTCACCGGTTGACGCAGCACATCAAGCGCTTGGTGATCCACGGCACCGCCCTTGGCCAGCAGTTGCATACCGACGCCAGCAGCTAGATATCCAGTCAAAGTTGGCAGCCGTGCAAGGCGTGCCAACCAGCCGCCCAGCACGCCGGCGGCCAACAAGATTCCAAGCATTAACAGACCATCGAGCTCAGGCATGGGGCGTTAAATCTGTTTAGTAATGACTAAGCCTTTGGCTTTTTCGGCGAGGATGGATTGTAAATGTTCCAATTGCTCCAGCGGAAGATCCAAGGTTCCTAAAAAACCGCGATCGGTGAAATTCCCGGCCATCACCGCGTCGGGGAATAGAGCCTCGATTTCAGTGCGCAGGCCGAGCATGCTAAATGGTAATTCCAATTGCAGCGTAGTGCGAGCCTCCAATACCTCTATGCCGGCGTCTTCAAGCGCAATGGCTGTTGCACCGGAATAAGCACGCGCAAGCCCACCTGTGCCCAACTTCACACCACCAAAATAACGCACACAAATCGCGGCGACGTCTTGCAATTCACTGCCTTCCAGCACCTGCAGCATGGGTCGCCCGGCCGTCCCGCCCGGTTCACCGTCGTCGTTGAAACGATAAGCGCCAGCAATGGTCCAAGCCCAACAGTGGTGGCGGGCTTTGGCATGTTCAACGTGTAGGTTTGCCAACCGCGCATCAAAGGCGGCCAAATCCGGGGCGTGGAAAACCCAAGCCAAAAAGCGTGAGCCGCGGTCCAAGTATTCGCCAAAACCTTCTTGCGCTGGGATGGTGCTGGCCGGACGCGTCATATCAGCTCAATAAACCGGCGTTGCGCAGGATGGCGGCGGTTTTGTTTCGCGCATCGTCGCTCCAGCGTTTGGGCGACGTCATGATCGCGCCTTTAAGGGCTGCGCGCCACGGCGAGACACCCAATGCTGCAATCGGCTCAATGGAGTTCCAAACCAACTGCCGCACCTTGCGCGAATTGCTTTGGGCGGTGGCAATAATTTGCTCGACGTCGACGTCGTCGTGGTGCGGATGCCAGCAATCGAAGTCGGTGACCATGGCGATGGTGCAAAAACCAAGGCCAGCTTCACGCGCGAGCTTGGCTTCCGTGCCGTTGGTCATGCCGATAATCTTAGCCCCCCACGAACGATAAAGTTCGCTTTCGGCGCGCGTCGAAAATTGCGGCCCTTCCATGGTCACGTAAGTTCCGCCGACGTGCACGTTCAGGTCCGGCAGATCCGCAGCCTGTAGTGCGACGACGTCCGCCATGCTCAAGTCAACCGGATCTGCCAACGGCATGTGGGCGACGATGCCACCTTCGAAAAAGGTCTGTGCGCGCTGATTGGTGCGGTCGATGAATTGATCCACCATCACAAAATCTCCCGGCGCATATTTTTCGGTCAGCGAACCCACCGCCGAAACCGACAGCAACCGCTCCACCCTCATCATCGCCAACGCGTAAATGTTGGCACGATACGGGACCTCGGTCGGCATGAATTGATGGTGACGTCCATGCCGTGGCAAAAAAGCCACGCGCGTTTCACCGACGGTGCCGAGCGTGAATTCAGCCGACGGCGCGCCCCACGGTGTGTCGATGGCGACTTGAACCACGTCCTTCAGCCCTTCCAAGTCATAGACCCCGGAGCCGCCAATGACTGCCACCTGCGCTTCTGGAATCATGAGTCGTCGCGATCGTCAGCATCCTTGAAGAAAGACCTTTTGTACGGGCTTTCCTTCGGCGTTTCCTTGGTCATTTCCCTCGGCGTTTCCTTGGGTGGTTCGCCGCCGGCGTCCTCGCGTGGGGCACGATCATCCGGCCTGCTTTGGCCACGGCCGTACTTAGAACTCTTGCCACCAAACTTTTTGCTTGCTGCCCAAGGGGACGGACGGTCACCGCCTCTATCCCGATCCTGGCGCGGTGCTTGCTCACGATTACCTGCACCGTCGGACTGACCGCGCTGCGGCTTGCTCCAATACTGGCGCCGCGGCTGATCCCCGTGACCACCAACACCGCGATTCCCCGCATGGCTGGGCTGGCGATCCCGATCACCATAAGAGCGACGTCCATCTGGACGCAGGCCGCGATCACCCTGGCCTCCGCCATATTCGCGACGCGGACCGCGGTCGCGGTCGCGCTGATTTTCTCGCTTGGCACGACGCTCTTCGTACTCCTCTCGCGTCTTGCGCTCGAACTCCTGCGGGGTGCCGTCGTCCGCTGGCCAAACCAACGGGTGGCGTGAAACCCACAAGCACAAACGGCCGGCTTCTAAGTTCGTCGGCATCAGCAAACGCTTGAGTACCAAGGTCGAATAGTGACCGCGGCCAATCGTGAAACGCACGCGCATTTTGCGACCGCGCGGATAGAGCTCATCTTCTTCGGCCGGAGCGGCACGCAAATATTCCGGGTTGTATAAAACCGGACGCAATTCGCTGATTGGACGGAAGCCAGGAACATCCAATGCCAAGAATTTCTCGTAGGAAATGCCTTCGGCTTCAAACACCGCCTGATAAAGACGGGTGGCGTTTTCATCCAACTCGGCGCCCGCGCCTGGCAACGGCAAAACCGCGCGCGCCAATTCCATTTTCACTTCCGGGCTTAAACGGCGGAACACCGGCAACGAACCTTCGTCGCATGGCAACCAAGCCAAATCTTCACCCTCAGCAATTTTCCGAATCCACAATGACAAGGCACGATTCCACAAGTGCGATTGATAAGCAAACAAATGGATAGTGCGCTCACTGGTTGCAAAACCCATGCGCATGGCACCTTCGAAGTCGCCGGGATGTTCGGCCAAATAAGCGAACAAACTCTGGCCGCGGCGACCGCGACTGTACTCGGCCAAGTCATTCCAATTGCCCCACCGCTTGCGCAACCCATACTTATATTTTTCGACGTGCTCGGGCCCGTAAGGCGACGGCGCGGCAATCATCGAACGAATAGCGGTTTCGGTATGACCCTTCAACAGATCACGAACAATAAAACCTTGTCCGTGACGCAGACAACCAAAACGCTGGTCGTCGTAATAAGCAGGAATGCCAAATTCACGCACTTGCGCCATGTTGTGACGCAAACGGCGCATGTCGTCGCCACTCATATCGCGCACCACAATCTCAAACGCGTTCGACGTGACGTCGCCGGTTTCCAACGGGCGATCTAAGCGCCCAATTGCCCGAATCGCCAATTCAGGATCGTTCAGGCGAATCTCATCACCACCCAATACCGACGCCACCTGGCCGGCCACGCCTTCACGCGCTTTTTGGCCAGTGAAATGAATCGCCTTGGGATCAACACCAGCCGCCGCAGCCATTTGCTGGGAAACTTCACCGGTGGTAAAGCCCCGTTTAGTAATGTTGTAAACCCGATAATCACCGGCTTTTTTTAACAGTCCGGTGCCAAATTGTTCGACTACACGGTAGTCGTTAGGGGTGCGAAGTATGCGCACGACGAAATTTCTCCATTTTGCTGAGGAGGATCCGCAGATCCTTAGGGTATTCAGCCTTGATCGTAATCAACTCGCCCTGTGGCGACGTCAGCTGGATCTGTTGCGCATGCAACGTCAATCGATCCATCAAAGGCCGTTCTGGAATCCCCGGTTTCGGGCGGTAGCCAGACTTCAATTCAGACAACATCATACTCTCTCTTCCGCCATATAGGGGATCGACCGCCAGCGGAAATCCCAAGGCGGCCATATGCACCCGAATTTGATGGGTACGGCCGGTTTTGGGCCGGGCTTCGATCAGCGTATATCCCCGAAAACGCTGCAGTGGTTCGTACTCGGTCAACGACGCTTTGCCGCCCTTTTTCACCACTTTCATCCGCGAACCATCGCGCTTCTCTTGCTCCAAAGGAAGGTCAACTAGGCCACCTTCGCGCACCTCTCCCAGCACTAACGCGTGGTAAGTCTTGGCTACTTTTCGATCCGCGAACAATTGGCGGTAATAACGTTCCGCCTCCAAATTCAACGCATACAAAATCACCCCGCTGGTACCCAAATCTAAACGATGCAGCGCGCGCGGACGGACGTCGATCAAACCATCAGCGCGTTTTTGCTTTTCCGCCCAGGCCAACATCGCGCCACCCATGTGATCCGGGTGCTCGCCCCAACGACTGGGCTCGACGGGTATGCCAGCTGGCTTATTCACTGCCAACAAATCCTGATCCTGGTAAAGCACCTCCACCTTCATTTTGGCGGCCTGGATGCGCTTGATCGGCAACTCGTCCAATTCGGCCTCAAGCAGGATCAACTGACCCGAATGCAGCCGACGCCCTGGCAACGTGGCCTGGCCTTCGACGGTAATCAGCCCATCTCGAATCAACCGTCGCAACGTGCCTTTGGAAATATCCGGCCAGCACAGCGCGACGTACTCATCTAACAACATGCCGCGATGTTCGTCGGCAACTACAAAAGATTGCATGTTTCTCTATGCCTCGACTACAGCTTCTAATGCGCACAATTCCGGCAAGTTGCGGTACTTGCCGTCCCAGTCCAAACCGCAGCCAATGAGGAACAGGTCCTCCTCAACTACCAAAACGCAGTCGTCGGCCTGGATCTCACAATCGCGGCGCGCTGGCTTATCCACCAGAACAATGCAAATGACTTCAAGCGCATCCATTTCCTCGAGCAAATAGCGACGTGCTTCGGTCATGGTGCGGCCAGTATCAAGGATGTCATCCACCAACACGATGGTGCGACCCTCCACGTTGCAGCGCTCAGGGTGCCATTGCACCTTTGCTTCACGCTGCGGCGACATCGACGAGCCGTAGGTCTGAATGCGCAGAAAATCCAAAACTAATCCCGGATCCAAACCACGCACTAGGTCGGCGCAGAAAATCATCGCGCCACCCATGATCGGAATAACCGTAACTTCTTTGGCTACAAGGCGAGGACGTAGCCGTTTCGCGAGGCTGGCCAAGCCGCTGGAAACCTGTTCCTGGGATAACAAAACGCGACGTTGGTACTCGGGCATGGGGCCATATTCTAAATGCAAAGCAGACGCAGTGCCGGTCGAAGGATTGAATGGGAAATCTTTCACGATTTTAGGGATGAAATGCTGATTTGGGGGCGATAGCAATACTGAACCCCTTGTTCACGCATGGGTTCGGAGCGTCCACCCGACTTCGGTCGGCTCCCCCACAGGCGCTTCCTCCTCCAATCCCCTCAGAGTCCCCTCCAGGCTCACAGCTCTCTCCCTTGATCCAAAAGATCCCCAATAAACCAGCCGTACTGCTTGTAGAAGACGACTACGAGCAAGCGGATCTGGTTCAACGCGGCCTTCAGCAATCAGGATTCCGCGTCGCCGCAGTTCGCGACGTGCGCTCCGCGTTGCACCGCCTCGCCCTCGAAAGTTTCGAAGTCATCGTTTCGGACCTTTCTTTACCAGGCATGAAGGGCGACGAATTTCTGCGTCATATTCGTCAAATGGAACCGGAAATGCCGTTCCTGATGTTGACCGGATCCCAGGATGTGAAAACTGCCGTGCAATCCATGCACGACGGCGCCGACGAATACCTGATTAAGCCGGTCACACCCGGAACTTTGTCATCGAAAGTTCGTGAGGCGATTGAAAGGCGCCAGCAGTCTTTGGCGGATAGTAAACGCTATTTGAATGCGGAAATGAGCCGCTTAATTGCGTTTTTACGCGGTGTGCACGCAATCGTGAACGCTTTGGAAACTAAGTGTCGATATACCCGCGACCACTCGAAAAAGGTCGCGCAAAGTGCGGTTTTGATGGCGCGCCACGTGCCTGGCATGGACAAAATGGCGGTGCGCGAAATCCGCATAGGCGCGCTGTTGCATGACATCGGCAAAATTGGAATCCCGCTAACGATACTGCATAAAGTAGGCAAATTAGACGACGCCGAGTGGAAAGAAATCAAGCGTCACCCTGAATATGGGGTAAATATTCTGAAGCCGTTGGGACGTTATTACCCGGAGGTACTGGGCATCGTGCGTCACGAGCATGAACGTTGGGACGGGCGCGGCTACCCTGATGGTCTGTCCGGTACGGAAATCCCGCTGGGGTCACGCATCATCATGATTGCCGACACCTACGACGCGGTTTGCTCGACCCGACCCTATCGCAAAGCGTTGCCCAAAGAGGCGGCGCTAGACATCATTCGTAAAGGGGCGGGCACGCAATTCGACCCGTCGTTGGTGCCGATTTTCGAGAAGGTGCTGCCTGAGCTTCCGATGCCGCGCTACTAATCAGCTGCAGAATGATTCGTTCCGCAGCGAAGAAAGTTCGCACCTTAGTCCATTGTTTTCGCTTCTGTTCGCATTCACCGCTTGGGTGGGTTTGGCGAATGGCTTAACTGTTTCAGAGGAAACAGCGACTGCCGTCGTCCATCCCGACTCGATTTCGCATCTGGAAATTACGATTTCCGATGGCCAAGTCAAATTGGCTTGGCAAATCCAAACGCGCACCATCATGGAGGTGACGTCGCTGGAATGGGACGGAGCGGATCTGTGGTCCACTACCGATGAGGAGGCGCAACGCTATTGGACTCCTACCAAGGCCTATCTGGAAAGCGGCTTTGATTTGCAGATTGATGGTGAAGCTTGGTTGCCCGAGTTCGAAGACTTTGAATTACGCGAAGAGGGCAATGGTTTTTATGTGGAATGCACTAAGTCGGTAGATAAAAAGCCGCAGTCTATTCACCTCGGCGTCCAGCATTTTTTTGAGGATGGCAATGGTTTGCACATTATGGATGTGTACGTCTCGGGACTAACCGAAGCCGTAGATCGTTATTTCATTCAATATGGCCATCGCACCATCGACTTCCCCCTCCCTCACGATCCCAACGCCCCTGCCGCTGCAAATCAAAGCACCCTGCAACGCTATTTCTCTTTAGGTTGGGGTCACGTACTCGAAGGCGTCGATCATTTGGCTTTTGTATTGGCGCTTTTGTTCGGCGTGGCGACGTGGCGCGCTTTGCTCGCTGCCGTTACCGCTTTTACGCTGGCACACAGCATCACTTTGGCATTGAGTGCGTTCAACATTTTGCAACTGTCGCCGGCGATCGTGGAGCCGGGCATTGCAATTAGCGTCGCCGTAGTTTTGTGGTGGCACTTGTGGAAAGGTCCTGGCGAATCACATGCTTGGAAACCGGCGTTTGGTTTTGGTTTATTGCATGGCTGCGGTTTTGCTGGCGTGCTAGGTGAAATCGGCATACCCGAGGAGGCGATGGTGCCGGCGTTATTGGGTTTTAATTTGGGCGTGGAAGCTGGCCAACTGACGTTCGTAATACCGGTGATTGTGGTTGGCCTAGCCTTGCACCGAGTTTTACCCACAAAGGCCGCTCGGTCGGCATTGCACTTATTCGCTATTATCCTGGCCGCGTTTGCGTTCCACCTGGTCGGCCTGGCAAGCACGAGCTATATCGGCATCGACTTTCCGTTGTTACCCGACGCATTGCAAGCGCTGCCAATCATCTTGGCCTTTGCTTTCCTTCTTTGGCTGATCGCGGGCAAACGCCCCACCGCCGACGGCCAAGCAATACGCCCCCAGGTCCTCAACGCGTTTATACTGGTCTTGCTTTTTGAAGCCGGCTTCTGGCTGGGCTCATGACCTTTCCCTAAATCCTCGTTTTGTTCAATCCATGAGAATGCCTTTTCTTCTGGTTTTTCTGTGCGCTCCCCTCTGTGTCAATTTCAGTGAGACACCACCCCCGAATCAATTACTGTAGAGGGCGACGGATGAAACTCACTCATGGACCATCAATACGGACAGCAAAAC
>JACNIZ010000312.1 GCA_014382805.1 Planctomycetota bacterium | reverse complement strand
GGCCCGGCGGCGGCGACCTCCATGCCTGGGGGGCTCTGTTAAGCTGAGGTATGTGGGCCGTGATTGCCGGCGGCATGCGCGATGATGTTTTGGAACAACCGGGACGCGCGACGAAGTGTGGTGTCATGGCTGGCGCGGTGGGCGGCGTGTTGTTGGGCTCGTGGGTGGCGGCGCTAATTTACGTCTTATTGGTGCAACTTGCGTTTGGCGTATTACTGATTGCGCAACGTAAAAAACCGCGCGCCGGGCTGGCCGCTTTAGGGTTGGGCTTTCACTTAACCGCGCTACTCATACTGACGCCTGCAATTTTGGCAAGCCCTTGGAAAATTGACTTCCCGTGGATGGTGGTAAACCTAAGTTGGTTCCATTTTTGGCATTTGATTTTGGGCGCGGTGGTTTTTGCCCCGCTGCTGCGCCAGCCCAACGGCGGTCGCGTGCATCCACTGGCAATTCCCGGCGCCATCATCGCTGTACTGAGCGTTTGTGTACTCGCGCAAATTGGTCCGGGCGCTGGCATCCGCGAAGGCATGGCCTGGGTTTCACGCGCCGACGAATTCATGTCCGGCATTGCCGAGTCCGAATCCTTAATGGGGGAACATGGGTCCGACGCCCTGAGTTGGATCGGCATCATTTTGATTGCCCTGCCTTTCGCCTGGCTGAGCATGTTGCGCAAAGCATGGCGCAGCAAAAACCATACTTATTCTATTTGGCTGATTGCCATTCCGCTGCTAACTCTACAAGCCTTAACCCAACGTCGTTTCGCCGACGCCCTCGCCGCGCCGATGGCGTTGTGCGTGGCATGGGCGGTTTTCGAATGGTTGCAATCCAAACGCAATCAAGCGTTGATCGCTTTTCCAGTCGCATTGATTGTTGGAGTTGGCTTGAATGCACTTAGCCTGAATGCGTTGACGTCGCCGTTGGGTCGGGTGAGCGAAGCGGACGCGGTACAGAATGCTTATCGAGAAATTTATGAATGGATCGGTCAGCAGCCGTTGTTGGATGCGCAAGAATCGGTGCTCGCGCCATGGGATCAGGGCCATGCCATTGAGTGGCTGAGCAACCGTGGTTCCGTCGCTACTAACTTTGGCACTTACGTCGGCGAAGATAGTTACCGCGATCCAGCGCGCTTCTTCTTGAGCAATGATGCAGCGGCCGCGGAACAAATCTTGCAGCGCCGAAAAACGCGCTATGTGGTGCGGACTTCACAAATGACACTGTCCTTGGATCCGTTAGTCAAAGCGTTGCAAAGCGACGAGATTTTCGTTGAAAGCTTTACTAATAAACGCGGCCAAAAACGCGACCGACTGACGTCGCGATGGTATCAATCGTTGGCGGCAATTTTGTGGATCCCGAATCCGCCGGCCGATCCAAACAACCCAGTATTCGGCACCGGCAATGGCGACCCGGACGGCCCAACGCGACCCGGTTCACCGATTTCCTTTTTGCGTTTGGTCCGCCTATCCCCGGTTCCCGATACAGATCCTCGCCACGGTGGTTTGATGCAGCCCGCCGCTCAGGTTTGGGAATATGTTCCCGGCGCTACCCTTTCCGCAAAGTTAAAGCCTAGCCAAACTTTATCCATACGCTTCGCCGTCACAACCTTATTTAACGGTCAATCGCTACTGTCCTTTCAGTACGCAGATTCCGCTAAAGCCAGTACCGACGGCGTCGCCTCCATTCGCGTTCCCTATTCCACCGACCCAACCGGTAACGGCGGCTCGGTTTACGTCGGCGAGGCTAGGTATTTTATTCTCAACCCGGATGGCAGTCAGGTTAGTAGCGGCGAATTTATGATCATGGAAGGTGACGTACTGCAGGGGAATACAGTTTTATTGAAGAGCGATTCGAATTAGACCGCTCCAATAAATTTCCCAGTTTTTTGAATTATTTCCTCAATTTGCGGTCCTTGAGTGACTGCTCAGGGAAATGAAATTGCCTAGGATGAATGGCATGCAATTCTTCCCTACCTGTCTTTCCATTGCTTTCCTAATTGCGCCGGCCTTTGCTCAAGACCCTAGTGAACTCTGGCACAAACAAGGTGGGTCGCTATACGGAACGGACACCGCAGCGGCGGGCGATCTTGATCAAGATGGGTATGCCGATGTAGCCATAGCATCTCTTAACGGAGCAGAGATTTTTTCCGGCTCTACGTCTGCTTTGCTACTCACCATTCCTCCTCATTCCGGTGCAAATCTGTGGGGATCAGTATGCACCGTGGGCGACCTCAATGGCGATTCTATTCCTGATTATGCAGTTTCAAACTCAGGGATCGATCATTCAGGATTAACTAACGCAGGCGGGTTTTTTCTCCACTCCGGTTCCGACGGCGCTTTGCTTTATCAATATTTTGGTACCGAGAGTGAAGGCTTTTGGGCTTACACGATGGAGCCGGTTGGCGACGTCAACGCTGACGGAACCCCGGATTTGTTGGTGGGCTCATCTTCCTCTCTTGCCGGAATCGGAAAAGCCATCGTTTATTCCGGTCTAGACGGATCAGTTCTGCATGAACTGCTCGGCTCAACCAATAATGACCAACGCTTCTGTCACTCCGCCGCCGCAGCTGGCGACGTCAACCACGACGGTTATGACGATTTCATCATTGGCGCTTACGCAAATGGTACACACGGAATCGAAGCCGGAATGGCCCGCGTTTATTCAGGTTTGGATGGTTCCACCCTCTTTGAATTTCTCGGCGTAAACGAGGACGACCGCTTTGGCATTGCCGTCGACGCGGGCATGGATGCAAATGGCGATAACTACCCCGACTTCGTTATTGTTGCCGATATGGCTGAAGCTGCGAGCGCCAACGGCGGCGTTGTTTATGTGTACTCAGGCTTGGATGGTAGTTTGCTTTGGGACGTAAACGATTATGGTTCCTTCGACATCATCGGCCGTCCGATGTTCCTGGGTGATATCAACGGCGACGGTTACGACGACGTCTCGATGGGCGGTACTAACGGCTGGGATCACATGCATATCCGTTCAGGCCTCAATGGTGATTTGCTGTATGACGTAGAAACGCCCAGTGGTGATCAGTTCGCCGGGGCCATGAATTATTTAGGCGACGTGAATGACGATGGCAATGACGACTTCTGTGTATCTGGCTCCTTTGCCGATCAATATGCGTTTGTAGTCGTTTATGCTGGAGTAGCAACTTCGCATAGTTTGATGCTGTACTCAAGGGAGTCATTTGTCGCTGGAACAGCCGCGCTAAATTTCGTATTTGGAACACCGCCAAGCCAGACCGTTTGGCTTTTGAGTGGCAGCGGCCATGGTCGCAGCTTCCACCATACGCTGGGCACCTTGGATATTCAAAACGCATTGGTAGTGGCAACCCAAACAGCCAACATCAGCGGCACAGCGCGGCTGAAAGTTCATATTCCGCCGCGCTTTTCTGGAACGCCAATTTGGCTGCAGGCTGTGAATGCAAACCTAGAAAAATCGAACGTGGTTTACCGCGTCATTCAGTAACCGCCGCAGGCATTTCCTAAGGAAGAATCATAAACTGAACGCCAGCCGTCGCACTGAAAGTCGGCGCGCTGGCGATCACCGCTTGGATGTAAACGGTAACCCCAACGGCACCAATCGGCAGCGCGTTGGGCACGAATACCTCGCCGTTATTGTCCACTGGAATGATGCGG
Source organism: Planctomycetota bacterium (assembly GCA_014382805.1). Taxonomy (GTDB): domain Bacteria; phylum Planctomycetota; class UBA1135; order UBA1135; family UBA1135; genus JACNIZ01. The sequence continues at coordinate 5,806 of JACNIZ010000312.1, read as the reverse complement.
TGAGTAATGTCAGTCGTCGCCAGTAAAGTCACTCCGTACTGGAATGAATTTTGCGCCATGCGGCCAGCGATGATGTGGGCATTAGCACCGACTTGTGCGTTGGCGACGTGCACCGCAATGTTGCCACCAGCTTGCGGCAGGTTATGCAGCTCGAGACTAGGTTCCACCCCATTCAGCGGCGTGCCAGAACCATAACTAGAGTACGACGCCATGATGGTGAAATTCCCCTCGCTGGTATCTTCCCAGTAGGTGAAGGGATCCAAATACATAACGACGCGAATTCGCCCGACCAGAGTATCTACGTCCGGAACGATCCAGGTGTAGGAGTCGAAGCCGTCGGTGTAGGGCAAGTTTTGAACGATGGGCGTCCATGTCGTGCCACGGTCGCTAGAAAACTCAAGGTCATAGGTCACGCTGGAGCCGTGATTGACGATGTCGTACCACTCAATGGTGAACTGTTGTTGGCCCCGCAGTTGCTCACCGCCGTTCGGGCTGATGAGTTCTACGTGCGCGCTTGCAGTGCTGGTGATGAGCAAAAAAGTTGCCGCGAGTACGAGGTAACGGAGAACGAACATGAGTATGAATGCGAGAGAAAGGGAGGTGATTTGCGTCGCCGTGAACGCGCCGAAGACGGCGCCGCGCAAGCGAACTTACGCGACGCCTTAGGCCCTTTTTTACAGAACTTTGAACTCAACCATGGCGCCGTAGGAGCCCCAATCGTAAGTTTCTGGCAGGACATCTTTGATGCCATGAATGCCACTGTGGAGGTGGACGAAGCCTTCGGCTGCGGCTGGATCGTGGCTGCCACCGTTGCCAAAAGGAGGACCCGGAATGTACATGCCGTTTTCGGAATTGAATTCGGAGCCTGCGTCCCAGGTCGGAATGAAGAACTTGCCAGCCAACGCCATGGCGTCGACGGTGATGCTTTCGATGCCTACGAATGCGTCATTCGTGGTGACCAGCATGCCTGCACATGAGAACCAGTGGTGGGCGTAGTCGGCTTGAATGGTCAGGGTCATGGAAGTGCCAGGGGCGATGCCACCAGCGGCGGTGACTACATCCAGTACACCAGAATTTGCGCTGAGCATGGCGGCTAATCCACTGCTATCGCCATCTTCTGCGAGCGCAGCCATTTCAGGCGAGGCGGCGGAGCCAGCTTGGAACATAGATGCGGTGCCGTCGTGCACCGCCAAAATTGGTGGCGAAATGATTTGGTTCGAGGTCAGGTTGGTAATAGTTACTTCGTACAAACGCGGGCCAGGTGCATTTGGCGAGGCATCGATTTTTGAAGTGAGGGAGGAAGCGGTCATGCCGAGCAATGCAGCGCCGAGCAGGACGGGAAGGATGGGTGATTTGATTTGAATCATGCCGGTCATCATGGGCCGCACTCGTCACGCGCTGGTTGCGCGAAGATCACAAATGCATAACATTTAAAATTTCTACGCGCTTAGGCAAAAAGTAAATGTAGTGCCGACACGTTGCTGGCTGGCCACGCTGATGACGGAATTATGCAACGCCAAAATTCGTTCGGCGATGGCCAAGCCCAAACCGGTGCCGCCGCGATCTTCACCGCGACTTTTATCGACGCGGTAGAAGCGGTCAAAAATACGCGACAAGTCTTCGTCGGGAATGCCAATGCCGGTGTCGGCGACGCGCACTTCGACGTCGTCGCCATTTTTGCTGACCTCGATGGTGATTTGTCCGCCTTCGTCGGTGTAGCGTAGTGCGTTGTCGACCAAGTTGTCGAATACGCGTTCCAACATGCCGATGTCCCCCTGCACTTGAGTGGCCATATCTTCGATTTTTGCGTCCAGCTTGACGGCACGATTTTGGGCGCGTAGTTGAAACTTTTGCACCACGTCAGACACCAATTCGGCAACTGGGAAGCGCTCCATTTTGGGCTGCAAATCGCCGGCGTCCAATTTGGCGAGCTCAAACAGGTCTTCAATCAAGCGCGACAAGCGCACCGTATTTTTCAACGCCGCCTTCAAATGCTGACGTCTTTGCTGGGCGTCCATGCCCTCTTCTTTGAGTAAACAGGTTTCCAAATATCCTCGCAGTGACGCCACCGGCGTTCGCAAATCATGCGAAATATTCGTTACCATTTCGCGCCGCATGTAATCAGCGGTTTGGATTTGCTCAACCTGTTGTTGCACGGTGTCGGCCAAAAAATTGAAATCTAAGGCCAACGCACCGACCTCGTCACGTGAATGCACCGCCGCGCGCGCACTGCGGTTGCCACGACGGAATTCCGCCATGGTTTGGCGCAAGCGCCGCAGCGTACGCGTGAGCAACAACAAAACGATCACCACAGCAATCGCGCCGATGGCAGTCATTGCCAAAATTGTGGTCGCACCGTCACGCAAAAACGAACTAGCTTTTCGTAGTTCATTGATGGACGCATATTCTTCACTCGCTAGGATGGAATATATGTAGCCTTTGCGTTGCCCGTCCACGTCGATGGGGTGGACCGAAAAAATATTGTCTTGATTGCTGGAACGCGGATCTTGACCCCACAATAGCTCCGGTTGCTGTTGTTGCAAAAACTCCTGAATGGGCTGCAACGCAACCGCCTCGCGCACAATTTTCTCCGCGGGCGCGTCGTAGCCGAGGATCTTGCCGTCGGTGTCGAGCAAGTAAACCTCTAGGGTTGGGTTAACCGCCATCAACTTCATAAACAAAGCTTTCAAGCCCTCTTGATCGACTTCATCGCCGTCAAAAAATTGATTGTGTTTCACGATCGCCTGAGCGACGCCGCGGCTCAACTTTTGCTGCACTTCTAAGGTGTGCATTTCTGCCGTATGGGTAATCAACCAAAACGCACCCAACCCGGCCAAAGCAAAAATGCCGACCAAGGCCACACCCAACTTAAGGTACAAACTGTGATACCAACGCACGCGCTCGGTGGTGCTGGCCGGTGCAGGAATAGAACTCATGATGCTTCTCCGTCGGCGTCGGCTTCGTGGAATTTGTAACCCACACCCCAAACCGTGCGGATCCATTGTGGGTTGCTGGCGTCGCGTTCGATTTTGTTGCGCAGCCGATTGATGTGCGAATTCACGGTGTGCTCGAAGCCGTCGTAGCCATAGCCCCAGACGTCGGCGAGCAGATCGGCGCGGGTGTAAACGCGGCCAGGGTGCTTAGCGAAATGCCACAGCAAATCGAACTCTTTGGCGGTCAATTCCACCGCTGATCCGGCAATCTGCACTTCGCGTTTTTGGCGGTGAATTTGCAAATTTCCGAGTTGCAGCACCTCCATTTTTTCTTCGCCAGCGGCCGCATCAGCAAGCGACGAAGCGGCAGAGTATTTGGTTGAGCGCCGCAAAGCCGCTTTCACCCGCGCCACCAACTCGCGCAAACTGAAAGGCTTGCTCAGGTAGTCGTCGGCGCCAAATTCTAAGCCCAGTACCCGATCCACCTCCGACGTCTTCGCCGTCAAAATAATCACCGGCGTGAAATTTTCGGCGGCGCGAATTTGTTTGCAGATTTGCAGCCCATCCATGCCGGGCAGCATCAAATCCAGCAGAATCAAGTCGTACTGCTGCTCCTCCACCCGCTGCGACGCGATCTTGCCGTCGCCAACGATTTCGACCTCATGCCCCTCATCGCGCAGGTGCAGCGCGGCAAGATTAGCCAAATCGGGATCATCTTCGACGAGGAGGAGTTGGGCGCTCATGGTTATTTGACCCAGTGTCTCAGGATAGGCTCAGGATTCCTCACAAGAGTTTCACAAATTGTATAAACCTCGGTACAAATGCGGGGTTGGTAAACTAATCCGCTCTTCGGCAGACTTTGCCGACCCCCTCAACAGCGGCGTTGCATGCGTAAACGAGCCATCCATCTACTGTCCCGGCTGACATTCGGGCCCACTCCGCTAGATGTGGAGCAGGTTTTGGAAATGGGTGAGGAGGAGTGGTTGGAGCAGCAGCTGGCAGCGGAAACAGAGGAAAACCGGAATTTAAGCGCAGCTCTTTCGGAACTTTACACGCTGGAGATGAGCACCAGTGAGTTGTTTGCGAGCATGTCCGAAGGTTTGGAGGGCAAGGACGGCACTGAAGAAATTGCGCAGGAAATTCAGCGGCGGCGGCGTTTGCCAAAGGGCCATTTGATGACCGCTATCGCCCTCCAAAGTGCAGGCAGCTCGCGCCAAGTGCATGCGGTAATGGCTGACTTTTTCCGCAATCATTTTAACGTCAGTTTCACCAAAGGCGGGACCGCTGATTTGTTGCTGACCGATTACGATCGCGAGGTCGTGCGCAACAATGCATTGGGGTCATTTCCGACTATGCTGAAGGCGTCGGCAAAACACCCGGCAATGCTGCATTATTTGGATAACCATTTATCGCGACGTCCGCCGAGCAAACAAGAGCTTGCGGAAATCGAACGGCGGGCACGCCGCAAGACGGGTTCGAAGCAGCGTGGAGAAGAGGCGGCGCAGATTGCAGCGCAGCGTGGATTGAATGAAAACTACGCGCGCGAGTTGTTGGAGCTGCACACCTTAGGAGTTGACAACTATTACAAACAGCGCGACGTCATTGCCGTCGCCGAGGCGCTGACAGGTTGGACTTTCAACGGCGGTCGCGAGGGCGACTGGGGTTTTGATTTTCGCAGTGATATGCACGTCGATGGTGACAAAAAGGTGCTGGGAAAAATGATCCGCGCCGAAAGCGGGCACGGGATTGCTGACGGCGAAGCGGTGCTGGATATTTTATGCGAACACAAAGGCACGGCTGACTTCATCGCGATGAAAATGGTGCGCTATTTGGTCGCGGATCAACCGCCGGATTCGTTAGTCAAGGATGTGGCAAAAAACTTCCGCAAGACTGACGGCAACATTGCCGATATGGTGCGTACCATCGTCAAGAGCGATGAATTTTGGGCGGAGGAAAACGTCGGCACTAAATTCCGCACGCCATTTGAATTTATGTGCTCGGCGCTGCGGGCGTCAAATACGGAAATTCAAGATATTAGTCGGTGCATGAACTACCTCAGAACCATGGGTCAACCCATCATGCATTGCGACGACCCGACCGGATATTACGACGTCGCCGAAGCGTGGCTGGATCCGGGCGCGATGGCGTTGCGCTGGCAGTTTGCGCTAGATTTGGTCACCAACAAAATCAAAGGCGTAACCGTGCCCGACGAATTTTACGACGAGCTTCCACCCGACGTGCCGCGTTTGTGGCAACACCACCTGACTAAACAAATTTTGCCGTCGGGTGCCGGCAAGCGCACTCGCAACGCGCTGTCGACGATTACCGATCGCTATTTGGCTACCGAAAAATTCCCCGATCCACGCGGGCTGGGTCCGCAACTTCTGGGTTTGTTATTAGGCTCCCCCGAATTTCAGAATCAATAAAGCATCACCGAGCAACAGAGCAAAGCCATGACCAACATTACACGTAGAGATTTTCTGAAGAACGTAAGCGCAGTAGGAGCAGTTGCTTCTAGCGGCTTGTTGACGTCGCCATTGCATGCGTGGACAGCGGGAGCCGACAAGTATCCACCCTCTTTGGTGTGCATTTACCTGCGCGGCGGTGCCGATTGGCTGAACATGGTGATCCCATATAAAGATCGTGATTATTTCACGGTGCGTCCGACTTTGGCGCTAGGCGAAGAACAAGGCGTGATTAAGTTGGACGGCAAATGGGGGCTACACCCGGCGCTTTCTGCATTCCAGCCGTTATTTCAAGCAAAGATGCTGGCGCCAGTGGTTGCCGTCGGCTCACCGCACACTACTCGCAGCCATTTTGACGCACAGGACTTTATGGAATGTGCCGCACCGGGAACTCGCGGCGTGCCCAGC
>JACNIZ010000198.1 GCA_014382805.1 Planctomycetota bacterium | reverse complement strand
GCAGCTCTCCCGACTGCTGCTGCGCCGATAATTGAGCAAACTGACGCATGACCCAGCGCCGGTACTCCTTGTAGCCACCCTGCAAAATACCGACGTGTTCCTGCCCCAGGGTGCGTAGCAGCAACGCGACTGATTGCGAACGCATGCCACCGCGCCAACAATGCAAAACCAAAGGTGCCCGCTCTCCCGCCTGGTTCGATCCGATGGAATCGGGTTGCTCTGGCATTTTGCTCACCACTAACTCCGGCCGCAGGCTGCTCAACTTGTCTGCCAAGTCACGAAAGTGGCCCTGCCATTGTTTCGCGCTGATTTCACGACCGAGGATGCGTTCGAGCAGTCGATCCATTTTCTGCTCAACGATGCTCAACCCCTCCTCAAAGGCGCGCTGCGGTGACTCGCGGGCGTACAGGGTCCCGACCACCCCACGCTGGTCGTCGTCGAGCAAAGGCAGGTTGACGGCGCCAGGCAAATGGTCGCGCGCGTGCTCAGATGGGCTGCGCAGGTCGATGATCCGCGCATTGGAGGCCAAAACCTCCGAAACGGAGTAGGTGGGTAAGTGCATGAGCGCCCCGCGATTCTAGAATCTGTAGCTCGCTTACGTTGTGACATGAACCATCCCTCCGCCTTAGCATCCCCCAAGCTCGTTCAATTGATCCAAAGTGGTATCGAAGAAGAGCTCTTGCGTCCTCACCCGAATCCGCTGTGGGCCCGTTTGCGCGAGGTCGGCACCGAGCCTTGGTTGGACACCGGCGACATGGACGAAGCTGCGCGTCTTTGGTCCGCCGAATTCACCGCACTGACGACCAACAACTCGCTGCTGAACAAAGAAATCCAAAAGGGCATTTATGACCAGTGGATTCCGACAGCGGCTGCGGCGGTGCGTGCAGACAAGCCGGACATTTCTGATCACGATTTGATTTTGGAAATTGCGTTCGGATTAAACGCGCGCCACGGTTTGCGATTGGTAGAAAAGTTTGGCGCTTATGTGTCGGTGGAATTACACACTGATTTGGCATATGACGTCGAACGCTCGCTGGCTTATGGCCGTCGTTATGCGGCGATTTGCAATAAGTTCATTGTCAAGGTGCCGCTGACGCCTGAAGGGTTGGTGGTGGCACGCAACTTGGAAGAAGAAGGCATCCCGGTGAACTTCACTTTGGGTTTCAGCGCGCGGGAAAATTACTTGATCACCTGCGCTGCTAGGCCGAGCTGGTGCAACGTGTTCTTAGGTCGTTTGGGAGCTTACGCCGCTGGCGAAGGATTGGGCGATGGCCAATGGGTAGGCGAACGCGCGCACATGGCGTCGCAAGCTGCGGTGCGTGAATTGCGGGCCAAGATCGGTGCGCCTACGCGTCAAATCGCGGCGTCGATGCGCAACGGTGAGCAAGTGGCAACCTTGGCTGGCACCGATGTTTACACCATGCCGATTGCGGTCGCCGAAGGTTTCCTTGCAGGTAATCCTTCGCCGGGCGACCTGCACGACGAAACGGATGCTGACTATCAGCCTATGTGGAATGACGGCATCGACCCGCAAGCCGAAGGCATGAATGATTTGTGGAACATCACTCCTTCATTCCGCCAAGCCTGCGACGCGATTGCCAAAATTAGCGTGGAAGACCTTAACGCCGACGTCATCCGTGCCACTTTGGTTGGCGCTGGCTGCGGCGCAGTCTTCCCGCAGCTTAATGGCACGCAACTGCAAACACTGATCGACGAAGGCAAAGCGCCGAAGCGAGCGACTTGGTCCGCCGACATCGCCGCTGGCACCTTTGGTTTAGACGCCTTGTTCACTCTTGCCGGTTTGCATGCCTTCGCGCAAGATCAAGCGGCACTGGACGCCCGCATTCGCGAGCAGCTGTCCTAAGCAAACTTTTTAGCGCCAGCGATGACGTTGCCTGCCTTCGTCATCGCTTTCGCTTTTATTCTTGCGCTCGCCTTTTTCGGGGGGCGGGCTATCGCCGCCAACTTTTTCTTCCGAACGCCGACGCCCACCATCGGCGTGACGCCCCCCTCGGCCGTCGCGGCGATGGTATTTACGCATTTGTTGCAGAAAATCTTCAGGCGGCAAAGCGCTTAAACGCTTGCGCTCGGCATCATCGATGCCTAGTTCTTTCCACTTATCTTTGCTGTTGAAATAATCGAGCAAGCGCCATTGCTTGAAACGCATCAACTCTTTTTGCACTTCTTCGGGCGCCAAGTTGCTGTAGAACTCAGCGGCTTTTTTGCCTAGCCAACCTTCTTCCACTGCGCGATCCACTTCGCGCTGTAAACGACTCATGCGACGTTGATCCAAAAAATCTTTGGAGTTGCGCAGCCGTTCTTCCAAGGGTTGATTGCGGAAGTCGGTGGACGTCGGCGGGCCTGGTAGCTCGCCACTGGCAGCCTTTTCCTTCAAGCGCGCGCGCAGCAAGTGGTGAATTTTTTGTTCACGCTGCTGGCTGTCCAACTTCATCAATGCGTCGCGATCGGCCGCGGGCATTTCTTGAATCATCCGCTCAGTTTCTTTTTTGATGAGCTCGTGGCGGCGCTCTAACTCCGCCTTGGACTCAGGTGACATCTTGCAGTAACGCTGCCAACGCAAACGCGCTTGCTCACGCTCCTCTTCGCTCATGTGTTTCCACCATGAACTCGGATCGTGACGGCCGGTCTTAGAACGTCCTGACTTTTCCTTTTCCGACGGCTCCTGCGGCGCGGCCTTCGGCGGAGTTTGTTCCGGCTCTTGCATCGGAGCTAGCCATAAAACGGACAAAAGAAGCGAACGAATCATTCTTCTTGCCCGCTATCCAGGGGGGGATCTTCATCGCTAGCGGAATCTTGCAGCAGGTCTTCTAACCAGCCTGAATCTTCATCGTTCATTTGGCGGAAACTATTTTCCAGCTCTTGGTCGGACATCAACTCCCAGGAGCCCAACAATTCGCGCATCTCATAAATCTCGTTGATGTCGGACGAGATGATTGGATCGCCGGAGCCAATTTGAATCTTATTGAAATCTGGGCCTGCGCCAGCTCCCATCATGAAACCGATGCTCAACAATAGACTCGCTGCGGCGACGGTGAGCAATGGGCGCAAAAAACGATGCATATTCGCCTGACGACGATCCAGACGTGCAGCTAGGCGCGCAGCGAAACCCGTCGGCACGGGTTCGGACGGATGCCGATCGAGCAGATCGTCTAACCAATCTTCAGTCTTGTTCGGCATCTTTAAAGGGCTGTAGGAGGGAGCGCATTTTTTCGCGTGCGCGGTGGAGCAGGGACTTGGCCGCTTTGGGGCTAATTTGTAGGACTTCGCCGATTTCGACCAGATCCAAGCCGTCGTAGTGTTGTAACACTAAAGCGGCGCGTTGGTTCTCGGGCAATTCGGTCAGGGCGACGCCAATGAGGTCCGCCCAATCCTGATGGTGGGTGGATTCTTCTGGAGCGCCGATTTTGGGGTCGAGCAGCGCCAGAGGAGTACCGTCTTCGGCTCTAGGGAGCGTCGAAGTTGGCTTGCGTTTATCGTCGCGAACCCGGTTCAGGGCCAGGTTGTAAGTGATGCGATAGAGAAAGGTAGCAAGCTTGCCGGAGGGTTGATAGCGGTCGCGGGAACGGTAAAGGCGCACAAAGGCTTCCTGCGCCATGTCTTCGATCAGCGCGTGTGGGCCCAGCAAGCGCCGAAACATATTAAAAACAATGCCTTGGTATTCGTCGACGATATGGTTGAAGGCGCGCTCGTCACCCTGCTGAAATTGCAGCATCCATTGGGCGCCGCGGTCCTCGAGGGGTGGTTCAGTCACCGCTTTGCCCATGGGATTGGAGGACAACGGCGGCAGTAGGTGCGGCCCCACTGCTCCAGATCCGGCCAACCACTCGGCGGTGGATGCGGTTTTGCGGCACGGCCCCGAATTGGCGGGAGTCGATGCTGGATTCGGGGTTGTCGCCAAGTAGAAAATAGTGCCGAGCGGGCAGCCCGACGGTTTGGGTGTAGTCAAAACCCCAGGATTCGGTGTGGGTTGCGGGCGTGGATTTTGTTTCGCCCCCACCCGAACTCACCTCAACTGCGGGTTGACTGTTTTCTCGACGAACCTGCCCGGGCAACCCGACGACGCGTTTCATTAGGTCACTTTGCCTAGCGTGCGCGACCTTGGAGCCCGCGGGCGGGGTAAAAACAACAACCTCGCCTTGTTTAATGGACCCCCATGCCGGCAAAGTGAGCAGCAGGTCACCGTCGTGGTACGTCGGCTCCATCGAATTGCCGGCCACGCGTACCGGCAAAGTCACCGCTGCTAGGCCCATTAAAAGCAGGCTGCACGCAACGGCGGCCCGACGCCACTTCATTAGATTTTTTCCAACAGGGCGGAAGCGGTCACGAAGAAAATAACCACCGCCGAAAGGTCGGAAACGGCGATCATCAGCGGGCCGGCAACTACAGCCGGATCGCGGCCGAGGGCTTCGGTTCCCATTGCGATGCCGCTTGCCACCGTGGTAGTCCAGGTCATGGCCAGCATGAGGGACAAGCCTATGGCCAGCGCCACCGGGAAAGGCGAGGTGATCGACGCCATGACTAGAGCCACCAGCGCGCAAATGGTGCCCAATATGGTGCCAGCGCAAACTTCACTCCAGAAAACTCGTAGGCGCTTACCCTCAACGATCTGCCCGACGGCGAATCCACGCACTAATACCGCCGAAGTCTGCATACCGACGGTACCCGACAATGCCAAAACCATCGGCATGAAACTGCCTACGCCGCTGCCCTCGGTTTCGGGGGTAGGCGAACCCGCGTGCGCGAGTCCCGGCGCATAACTGTCCATAACCCGCGACATCACCAAACCGGCAACCACCGGAATGGCCAACATCGGTCCGCGCTTGACCACCTTATCCCATGGCGATTCCGAAGCGTCGGATTCGGGGCCTGCACCAGCCAACAATAAGGCGTCCTCGGAACCCTCGCCTTCCAGGACTTCCAACGCGTCGTCGGCGGTGACGATGCCGACTACCACCCCTCGTGGGTCGACCACTGGTACCGTGGACAGGTTGTAGTGCAACAACCGGTGAGCAACGTCCTCCTGGTCCTCATCCACCTTCGCCAGAATGACGTCGGGGATCATGATGTCGCCAATCAAATCGTGAATGCCAGCCTCCAGCAACTCACGCGAACTGATTACGCCTTGTAGAATTTCGCGCTCATCGATGACGTAAATCGCGTGAATGGTTTCTGCATCGTCTTCGTCGCGTTTGATGCGTTTCAGCAAGTCGCCGACGCGTTCGTCCTGGCGCGCAGTGATGAACTCGGTGGTCATCATGCCGCCAGCGGTGTCCGGCGCATACTCGCCCAGATGACGCAAATCGCTGGCGTCTTCGGGCTCAACAAAACACAGCACCTTTTGGCGCAGTTCTTCGGGCACCAGCTCCAAAATGTCGGTGCCATCGTCAGCTGAGATGTGCTCGAGCAGCTTGGCTAGATCTTCGGGTTCAATACCGTCAATCAGCACTTCGGTTAGACGCGGTTCGGCTTCAGCCAATACCTCAGCACGCGTTTCTTCGGGAAAACACTCGAATAACTGCTTCGCTTGCTCCTTTTCTAGGTCGAACCACAGCACATCAGCAATGTCTGCCGGGTGGTGCGCGTCTTCTGGGGCAAAGGGCGCCCCCACCGGTAGTTCCAAATGCTCCGTGAGCGCTTGGAATACCTGCTGTCGAATCTCGCGACGTCGGTTCTTGGCCATCCCACATATGTTACCTCCCCACAATAGGTTGGTGCAGTGCTGCCTTTTTCAGTCTTTGCCCGATGTCTGGGGCTTATTTAGCTTTGGTGGTTTGCGTTTCTCCAGCAAGAGAGGAAAATAGGGACGTGGAACCTAACGAGCTCATCTACGACTGGGAAGAGCATGGCCCTCGCCATCTCCCTTTCCCGCGCAAACCCGTGCAGCTGGACGACGAAACCCTGCGCGATGGATTGCAATGTCCTTCGGTGGTCGACCCACCGCTGGACAAGAAGATTGAGTTGGTCCACTTGATGGACAAGCTGGGCATAAACACCGCCGACGTCGGCCTGCCGGGCGCGGGCAAAAACGCTTGCGACCACATCATGGCCTTGGCGAAGGAAATGCAGCAGCTCACGATCACTCCCAATGTGGCCTGCCGCACAATGGTTGGTGATATTGAGCCGGTCGTGGAGATGGTGCAAAAGCTGGGAACCCCGATCGAGGTGTGTGCTTTTATTGGCTCCAGCCCGATTCGCGCTTATGCGGAAAATTGGGACCTCAAGCAGATGGAAAAAATTGTGGCCGACGCGGTGGGCTTTGGCACTCGCAGTGGTCTGCCGGTTACTTTTGTGACCGAAGATACGATTCGTTCCACCCCTGAAACCTTGTCGAGATTGTTCAACGTGGCGCTTGAGAATGGCGCGACGCGTTTATGTTTGTGCGATACCGTCGGCAGCGGCACGCCGGCCGAGGTGCGCAACTTGGTGAAATGGACCCGCCAATTTTTGGTGGATCATGGCGCCGAGCATGTTGGCATTGATTGGCATGGCCACCGCGATCGAGGCTTGGGTTTGATTAATACTTTGTCGGCAATCGCTCAGGGCGCTGACCGTGCTCATGGTTGCGCGATGGGTATTGGTGAACGCGCGGGCAATACCGAAATGGATTTGCTGCTAGTGAATTTAAAGATCACTGGTTGGATCAAACGCGACCTGACTTCGCTTGGTGAGTACATGCGCGTTGCCTCCGAGGCGGTAGGCCGTCCGCTGCGTGGCGAGTACCCTGTTTTCGGCGCCGACGCTTTTGAGACCGGCACCGGCGTGCACGCCGCTGCGGTAATCAAGGCTTATAAAAAAGGCGATCACTGGTTGGCTGACCGCGTTTACTCCGGCGTGCCTGCTGGTGACTTTGGGTTGGAGCAACGCATTTCTGTCGGCCCGATGAGTGGCAAGTCCAATGTGATTTGGAAGCTTGAACGATTGGGCATTGCAGCCACCGAAGAGAACGTTGGCGCGGTGCTTGCAGCTGCAAAAAGATCCAAACGCTTACTCACGGATGACGAAGTCAAGCTGGCGGCGACGGCGGCTTGTTCGGCGAAATAAGTACGAGCCAGGGTTGTTTTTACTGATTCTTCGCCAGCGGAGTAGGGGCGGCGACCCGAAAATTCCCGACGCCGTCTATATCACGCGCCCACGCCTGGTCGTCAGATAAGTTTTGGTAAAGCGCCGAATCGATCAGAGTGTGGCGATGCGCTTTGTTTTGCCAAAGGTAAACGCCTTCGCTCTCCGCAGCCAGTTTGAAGTCGGCGTGTAATGAAAGCTGGTTTTGCTTGTCGCACCAAATGAGTAAATATTCGCCGGCCGCAAGTATCGTTCCAGTTGGAATATTCCAGCTGCCGCGATCGCCTGCGTAATCGCTTAAATACATTCCACTAAGATCGACGTCTGCAGCGCCAAAATTATGCAGCTCCAACCAATCTTCGTGCTTGCCATTTTCATTCACGATTCCACGTCTGTTTTTTGCGACGAGTTCGTTGATGCGTACCGTTGGCGTTGCCGGTGGTCGAGGATAAGTTCGCTGGATAACTTGGGTGCGCTTGGCAATGAATGGTTTGACTCCCCAGGTGGTCGGCACATGGCTCGATTGATAGGTTGCCGGTCGGTCGAATGCTTGCTCAAAGCTTAATGGCGTGTATCCGTAGTCCATCGCGGTCGCTGCAAAGGCGCCACGAAAAGCATATGGAGCAAGCATCTTTTTGAGCCGGTCTAATTTTGCATTCGACCGACTGGGGTGAAATTCACTTGCGGCAGCCAACTGCACATAGCGCTGTAGTTGTTGCTCATATTCCGGAATGCTCAACAAGCGTTCTATCAGTGGCGGTTGACCGACGCCATTCATTCCGTAGCCATTTTTGCCCCAATCCTTAAACGCCCGCTCCGCGAAATCGGTGCCATAGTTGCCAATGATGGGATAGCGCCAATAGTCCATTCCGAAACTTTGATCCAAATCCCATGGCAAGTATTCCCACCTTCCCGTTCGAGTGTTCTGGTAGAGGTAATAATTATTAGCGCCCAACCATAGTCCGTCCCATTGGCCTATCACCATGTCAACCGCCAGGGCACGCAAAAACCCGTCGATGTTTAAATGACTGTCAATTGCGGCATTAAAATCAAGAGCGCTAGTTTGGTTAATAAATGCAATGAACTTGGCTAAGGGTTTGAAATCACCTTGTTGCAATTTTTCTTCATACCCATCCATCTCTTTGTACGTTGCCGCAGTGCCGGGCGCTTTCCAAGTGAGGTTTGCGGCTTCGGTGATGTGACGGCATTTATAGAGCACGCCATCGTTATTGCCAAACCAGGCGTCGACAAGATCATCGTCGACTTGTTCGATGCTGGTATACAATCCTTGAACAACTGCTCCATCATTAATCGTGAGCCATACATAATGGGTGCGCGACGCCGGCACGCCCATGGATCGGAACAGATGGTATGCCATGGTGGAGCGACTTTGGCTTGGGTCGCTGGCCTCACTGCCTAGATTCAATTTTTGCACGCCGTGAACTTTGCGACCGGGAACAAATTCGGCGAAGTCTAATTTCCACGGGTTTTTTAAAGCCTGCCGTGCTGTATTCCCGCGCGGCCGAATGCCAACGTTTTTATAACTCTCATGGATGCGTGAATTGATCAACTGCACATCGCATTTACGATACTCCTCTAATCCGCGGTTTTCCAGCAGCCACTGCAAGTCAAATGGATCCATAGTCACATTCACGGTCATCACTTCGTCGCCACGAAAAATAAACTCTCCCGCTTGGTGATAACTTTGATCCGTCCATGGCTGCGGGTATTGCGCCGCTACCGCCGTGGCTGAAAATAGCAGGAGGGCAAAACGGAGTGGAATCTTTACCAGCATGGGCAGCCTGCTTAAGGAAACATGGCAGGAATAGCCAGCTTATGAAATCGCAGCAGACTCGGCTTGGCTTCAAAATTCACCCACGCTTTGCCGACGCTCGCCAAACGTCGATGACCGGGTAGGTACATCGGTCTCATCCAGGGACGGAACGGTGCCCAGAGTATGCTTTTTTGCACATCTTCAAGCAGCAAGCAATTGTGAACTTCGCCGTTACCGGATTGGATATCTGTCGCCGTGTGCCCCGGAAACGCCCCCCAACTCGTTTGCCCTAATCCAAACACCGCGCCGCCCCAGGTATTGACGGCAACCGCGCCATAATTAAGATCGGCAATGGCTAAACGCAAAATGCTGCGTTGCACATGACCGGGAGCCAGGATCACACAAGAAAGGCTACCGCGCACATTTTGGTTTACTGCCGGTATCGCGATACGTAAAAATTCTTCGGGATGTTTTGCAGCGACACTGGTTTCGGCCAAGATGCCGCAAAAAGCCTCTACTTGACATGCGTATTCATCTACCCGCAGCGCGACGTCCGGGATGAGCATCCATTGCCGATCTCCAAAAACTTCGGCCTGCGGATAGCGCTCGGCGAAGGCTTGCCAACGTTGTTCCACGCCTGGATACCACTGGC
>JACNIZ010000185.1 GCA_014382805.1 Planctomycetota bacterium | reverse complement strand
GGCGGCACCACATTTAGTCTCGCAGTGAATACGGGCACCGGCTGGGAGCTGTGGCGGACGACCAATGGCGGTGCGAATTGGTCGCATGCAAGCGATCTGCCGGGAATGTGGAATGCATTCTGCACCGGTACGCAAACGGACAAGCTGATCGCTTACGGTGGCGTCGATATGTATTACTCGCGCGATTCCGGGGCGAGTTTTCAGACGGTGAATAGCTGGGCTGAATATTACGGCGACCCGGGCGGCAAGCTGCACGCCGACATCATGAGCATTTCGGCGATGCCGGATGCGACTTCCAGTTACGGCGAACGCTGGTACGTGAATACTCACGGCGGCAGTTACCAAAGCATGGACCGCTTGCGCACCGTTGAAAACCTGACCCTGTCGGGGCTGGGCGTGAGTCAGTACTACAGTTCTTTCACCAGCCGACGCGATCCGAAGTACTTGGCGGTCGGCGCGCAGGATCAGGGCTATCAGCGTGGTATCGTCGGTACGCCGAGTGGGCAGCCAGGGCCGTACGTGGATTTGCCACAGTTGATTTCGGGGGACTATGGTCACCTCAGTTCGTCGGATGGTAGTCATGACATCATTTACAGCGACTACCCCGGTTTTGTTTTGGTGCAAGAGGGTGAAGAAAACCCGTCCTTGCGTACGGTAGATTTCCCGAATGGTTTTTCCGGTCAATGGCTGCCGTTTATGGTTGCCGACCCGACGGATAAAAAAGCGTTTTACCTGTGCGGTCAAAAGTTGTGGCGCTACTTGAAGTCCAACAATAATTGGAGTCCGGTGCAACACACTACGCATAACTTCGGCGGCACATTGTCGAGCATTACCTTTTCACCGTTGGATCCGCAGCGTGCGTGGTGTTGCACCACCGGCGGATCGATTTTCTATTCCACCGACGGCGCGGTGACGTGGACTCAATCCGTCGACACTGGCCCGGGTGCACATTACTTTTACGGCACCACCATCGTTGCGTCGCAATGGAACGTCGACGAAGTTTGGATAGCCGGTTCAGGTTATTCCAATCCACCTGTGCGCTTTTCCGATGACGGCGGAGTGACGTGGAAAAACCGCAGTCAAAACCTGCCGAATACTTTGGCGTATGGAATGGTCGAAGGACCCGATGGCAGTGGCAGCATGTACTTGGCTACGCAAAGCGGTGCATGGGAATGGGATCCCGTCGCCAAACACTGGAATGACATTCTGGGTTCCGATGGACCGTTGACTTTGTACTGGGCGGTGGAAGCGGTGCCGTCTACCAACACCATTCGTTTTGCAACTTATGGACGCGGCGTTTGGGATTACGAACCCGGTACCGCCGGCTTCTTCCCATACGGCGAGCTGCGACCTGACCCCAACTTCTTGCAACTACGCGCCGACGCTCAACCGATCATTGGCACCAACCTCACGCTTACGGTTAGTGGCGGTCCCGCCAACAGCAGCGGTTATCTAGCCGTCTGCAGCCAAGCCGACGAGACCCCTTACTTTGGTGGACTCGCGTTTGTGGATCTGTCAAAGCAAGTGCAATTGCTGCAACTGCAAAGCAATGCTTCGGGAGTAGCGACGGTAGGCCTTTCCATTCCAAACAATGCAAGTTTGGTCGGTCAGGAATACTACTTACAAGCCGTAATGCTCGACGGCACGCAACCCGCAGGTTGGGCAATGAGCCATGGTTTACGCGCGTTTATCGGCGACTAGTTTTAGGGAAATCTGAATAGAGCTCTCTCAATGCCGAAGTTGAATGCGATTACTCTTCTGTAAGCTCATGGCCCGAGGGGCGGGCTAGAATCCTCCATTGATGGCTCCAGGTTGATAAAAAGTACATTATTGTTTCATTCGTAAGATACGTGAGCAGGATGAGAAGGGTTCATAGGCTAGTTTTGCAATTGATGGAGGCGATGAAGCTATGTATCATGGAACGATGAAAAATTTGAAATGCTTATTTTTACTCGCCATTTTTTCATTCCTCAGCTCATTCGCATCTGGGCAATCTCAGGCTTGGTACGTTGATGTTAATGACAGTGGATCGATTCATAATGGCTTAGTTCTGACTCCTTTTTTAAGTTTGAATGACGTTTTAGGAGGCAGCAGTTCTGTTTCCCTTTCTCCCGGTGACCAAATTTATATTGCGGCTGGTGACTATCAAGATGTCTCAAGTGGAGGTGGCTTAGAGAGTTGGGACTATGAAATTCCGGCCGGAATATCGCTAAAATACTGGGACAGGTGGGGACTCCTGCCTATAGACCCTGGATTCGTACGTTTCCTTGGCTCCGGCAAGAATTTTGGATTCAAATTATTGGAGGGAATTGCCAACTCCCCCATTGTTGTGAATGGCTGGGTTAGCGGATTAGGCGGCTCCGATAAGCAACGTTTTTTATTCTCGAATTTTTTGCTTGCTGGGATAAGGCTGAGTCCAGATGATTTGGAATGGGAAAGTGGATCTTCTGTTTCATTGGATGGTCTCAAGTTTGAGGATTGCACTATCGCTTTGGACTTTTATTCCTTATTAATTGAGAAGGAAATGAATCTGCAATTGAAAAGATCGATAATCCGGTGCCCAACGGCGAGCTCATTAGTAAATAAGGATCAGCCAATGATTCGAATCGTAGAAAAGGAAAGTGGCGATAATGGATCTCTTCATTTACTGGTAGAGTCAGTTGATATTAGGCCTGTCGACGTTAACCATGCAACTTCTGCAATCGCTATCGCCACGGAGGATACAAGAGGTGGGTCGGTCTACGAGCTTCGTGGAGTATTTATCGGCTCTCCTGATGGACCTGGCGGCCCGTATTTCGATGGCGCTGGAATTGAAATGCTTTACAGATTTGAAACAGAAGCCCTATTCGAGGCCAGAAACCTAAGAATACGAGACTGTTTAGGGAACGGGATCCTAGCTGAGGTGAAAGGGGACAATGTTACCGTTGGCTTCCAGCTGGACAGCTCAAAAATTCGGAATTGCGGTCTTTTGAGTCCCCCTGGTTCTCCATATTGGTCTCCCTTCTACACCAGTAGTTCATTTGAACAATCCGGTGTCCGAATTATTTCGAACGAAGATGCAAGGTGGTCACAGATCTCACTAAATGGAACGGAGTGCATCCTTAATGGGCATCATGGTCTTCTTCTTAGGGGAAATGGAGCTGTAGAATTTCCAAGAAGTTTCCCAGATGTTGATGCATTCAAGTGTAACTTTTCTTACAACGGACAAGCTGGAGTTGGGAATCGATCTGATGGAGTCCATTGTTCACTCCAAAACGACGGGATTAATTTGGACATTGAGCAATCAATCCTCCGTACAAATGGCACTTCTGGCCTAGGGATAAATGTCTTCCAAATTGGCCCTCTTCCTGAGCGACACATTGAAGTAGATTTGGCAAACGACATTTTTACTGATAACCAAGGGATTATTCCCAGTGGTTCTTCTCCGCAAGAAGCTGCTCCGATCCACTATTCTGTTGAGAATCAATACGCCAAGGGTTGGTTGCGAGCTTCCCATTTAACAGTAACTGCCAACAATGCCCAACACGCCATTGCGATATACGATCTTTCTGATCCCAGCCATTCTTCGGTCGAAATGCTGGGCGATCAGTCATTTGTTGAGAATTCGGTTCTTAGGGACAATGGAACGAGCAGTGGAACAATTGACACCTCCTATTTTCCTGAACCAGGGACAACTAGGTGGACCAAATTATTTAAATCTACCTACTACTCGGACCTCGAGTCTACCGGGGTTACTTTTCCTGGCTTTTATGCCACAGAAAATGAAAACTTCTATGTAGACCCAGATTTTAGGCAGTACTCTTTTATTGGAGTTGACTTAGGGGTTGTTTTTCCAGCTACTGCTCTTTCAACGCCACCAGGTTCAAGTCCCCTAATAGATAGAGGACGTTGGCCGGTTTTCAACCTGGGAGGGATTGATTGTCGAGCCTATACTCGGCCTTACGACCACCCGGGATTCCCTAATTACCTCGATTTACACACCAATGATGTCGGAGCCATTGAAGTTCAAAGTGGAGAATAGCAATGATAATAATCTCACTTTTAATGACTTTGCAGCAGTCAAGCTTTAGCGGTGGCGGCGAATGGTTTGTTGAGCATCGAAACCTTCTGACATCGGGGCCTATTTCTGGGACCATGGCCTGGGAAAACCTCGGGGATGCTGACGGAGACGGCGGAGAAGAAGTCGTGATGGTCATAGACGTTCCTTTTGATAACGAGATAATCCGAATCGATAGTGGAATTGGCGGGGAAGCCTGGAGAGTCTCCTGGCGGGGGCTTCACTCCCAAGCGGTTTCTTCTTCGCCTGAGTGGATCGAAAGGCTTGATGATGTGAATGGTGATGGAGTCTCCGATTTATTAATTGGTAGCCACGCGCCAATCTCTACTGGGATTGCGGCTTTGCTCTCAGGCGCGGATGGGAGCACGATCTGGGTAGAAGCCATGACGGGTAGCCATGAGAGCTTTGGAGATTCAGGTTGCCGGGTTGGGGATATTGATTCTGATGGCGTCAATGACTTTTTGATTCTAGCCCATTTAAATCACGCTTTATTCTCTCCTGAATTGTTCGCCTACTGCGGTGCTACAAGGGCCATTTTGTGGTCAAAGGACACCTATTCTCAAGGGTGGGGTTGGGCCTCAGTGGTCGGTGACCTCGATGGCGTCGACTACGATGGTGACGGTTGTGCGGACTTCCTTCTTCAAAGTGGTGGCTTGCTACGCGTGATTTCTTCCGTAACCGGCAACCAAATTTTCGACCTCGGCAGTGCGGGGAGGATTTTTCTCAAAAATGGGTCAAAGGTAACTGCGGTCGGCGATGATCTTGATGGAGACGGATTGCCGGAAATTGTTGTAGAAGAATCGAACTTTCCCCTATCTCAAAAGATTTGCATCGGTACTAGCGCCGCTCAAACCATTTGGACCCAAGTTGATTCAGAACCTTACTCAAGTGGAACGGTTTCAATTCCTGATATAGATGGCGACGGGTATAAGGATTTCGCAGTTGGAGCTCCTGATTTGGCATCAGGCGGTACTTGGAATGGCGGCAAGGTGGCTCTGCTTTCTGGATTGACCGGAGCACACATTCGTTACATCCGTGGTGGAGATAGGAATACCGAAGGCGTCAAGTTGGGTGAATTTATCGCAGCAAGCCTGGACGGCACGCCAAAAATCCTTGCTAGCCAATTACTCGGGCCATCCGGTTCTGACGCATCGACTATGCAGTTTGCATTCGATCCTTATATCTCGACCTCCGCCCATGAGGTCAGTGCATCCGGACCTGTTTCGGTCGACCTCTCTTTAAGTTTTCCCGTAGAGTTCGCTAATCACCCTTATGGTGCGCTTTTCTCCTGGAGCGGATATGGGCCAACTGATTTATTTGGCCTTAAAGTGCCTCTTACTTGGGATTCATTGATGCAAAAGTCAGTCCAATACGATCTTCCTTCTGCAATTCAATTTGCTCGAGGATCGTTGGATGCTACAGGGAATGCAGTGGTGGAGATTCGAGTTCCATCCGGAATCCTGACCTCGGTGATTGGCAGGCGCTTGCATGCCGCAGCAGTCGTTGCAGATCTAGGGCTAACTTCGCTGGTTGTGAGTTCTGCGGGGATGGGTATTTTGATTGAGCCTTAGACCTAGAGGAAATCAGTTTTCTGAATCCGAGCCTTCTCCGTTTCCGCAAGGAGCAAGAATCTCCTGCCAACCTCAACCGGGGTAAGCAGCTGAGCGGTCAGGCAAATAGTGGCTAGTTGGGAATAACGCCTCAAGTGAAGACAAGGGATTCAGTCCCTCAATTCATCCTAACCACAATTCCCAAAAATTCGTGTCGCGTTCACTGGAAGAATGGCGTTTAAGTGCTTATGAGATCTAATCGCAATTGATATTCAGCTGCCAGCATATTCAGCGATCCCTCCTCAACCACCACAAAACAACAACCACACTTACCCCTCTCCGGGAATGCGTAAAACGTTTGCACCCCTGATTCTTCTTGGCGCCATGTTTGCCCAGCCTCTGCTGGCACAAACCGGGGCCCAATCCCATCCCCCTCAGAGCCTGTTTTCGCCAGTGCCCGTCGGTCAGTCCGTCGGACTTTACGATGACCAGGCCGCCGTTCAACAGCGCAATGTTTTTGTAAACATGGCTTTGCTCGGCAATAACGACGCCAGCCCATTTGGGCCGGAAGACGGCGTTCTGTTCAACCTATTTGAAGGCGAAGAATTCGTCGGCAAGTTCACAGGCTTTACGCCGATTCGTAACAACGGTTACATCGCCAACTTCGACCTCGAAGGTTACGAGCACGGCCACGCTTGGTTCTCGGTAGTAGACGAAGCAGTCGTCGCCACCATCCACGCCGACGACATGGTTTACAAGGTGAACTACGTCGGTAGCGGCCAAGCTACGGTTTCCGAAATTGACCACACCTTGGAGCCGGAATGCGGCACCCACGGTCACGGTTTGGAAATCGACGCTGGTGAAAAAGGTCACGATCATGGTGGCAACGGCAACCGCTTCGTCGACCACGAAATCGACTCGATGGTGGTTTACACCGACAACGCCCGCGTCAGCAACGGCGGCACCAACGGCATCAACGCGTTGATCAACTTGGCGGTGCACGAGACCAACATGGCATACAGCCGTTCCGACGTCTCCCAGCGCCTGATGCTGGTGCACACCGAAGAAATCAACTGGTTCGAAGACGGCGATGACTTCGGTTATCTATCCGATCTTGCCGGTAAAACCGATGGTGTAGCCGATAACGTGCACGCGTTGCGCGACACTTACGGTGCCGACGTAGTGACCTTGATTTACGACACCGGTTCATACTGCGGTGTTGCTTACATCATGACTACGCTAAGTGCTGCATTTGAATCCAGCGCCTTCAGCGTCGTCGCCGACTCTTGTGCAACCGGGTACTACTCGTTCGCGCACGAACTTGGTCACAACATGGGCAGCGCGCACGATCGTGCCAACGCCGGCAGTGCTTTGACCACTTACTCCTTCGGCTGGCGCACCACCGACAACGCTTACCGTTCGGTGATGGCGTACTCGCCAGGCACGCGCATCCCGACCTTCTCGAATCCGGTCAAAGATGCACCAAACGGCCTCGCGCTGGGTACTTCCGTTGATAACAACGCTGCTTCGCTGAACTACTCGGCGACTACCGTTTCCGCATGGCGTTCCAGTAAGAACTACGGCCACCGCGTCGAAACTCTGATGGCTTCGAACAACGGTCAAGCTGGCAACATGTTCAACATTACGCCGAAGACTGACATCCAGGTCTGGGCGATGAAGATCAACACCAGCGCCACTGGTTCGGAGACCTACAACGTGTGGGTTTACGAAGGTGGATACTTCGGTCATGAAAACAGCTCGTCTGGCTGGGAACTGTGGGGCAGCGATGTCGTCACTGGAACCGGTACTGACTTGTCGACTTACATCTACCCTGGCACGCGTCAATTCGACGCCGATACCACTTACGGCATCTACGTTGAAATGGCTTCCTACACCGGAGCTACCAGCTTGCGCTACACCAACGGTGCAACCCAAACTTGGGAAAACAACTACCTGCAGATTGAGTCCGGCATCGGCAAAGGTGCTGGCTGGGGCGGCGCGGTTTACCTCGACCGTCAATGGAACGGCGCGATTTACTACGACGGCGCTGCAGGTCAAGTGCAGTTGGATACTACGTTCGCATCCAACAACGGCTTTGCTGGCAACATGTTTGACGTCGACGTTGAAAACGACATCGTGATCAACAGTTTTGATGTCAACATCGACGCCTCCGCTGCTCCAGGCACTGCACACGTGGATGTTTGGATGCGCACCGGCAGTCACGTCGGTCATGAAGATAACGTCAACTCATGGACTTACGTCGGCACCGATCTAGCCGAAATTGCCGCGAGTATCAACACCGGGACTCGGATCGCAGTTGGCGACATTCACCTGTCCGCAGGTCAGACTTACGCCTTCTACATCCACCTAGCCAGTTACGCCGACGGCCACATCTTGAAGTACACCAATTCGACTGGTACTGAGTACTACGAGAACTCGGACATGCGCATTCACACTGGCAAAGGCATGACCACCAACACCTTTAACCAGACGGGGATTTCCAACCGCACCTGGAACGGCCGCATCAACTACTCGGGCGACCACGCTGGTCCGCACCTGTGGCTGGCCGATCTAGCCGGTGGTCAAACCAACCACGTACGCATGGCTGGCTGCACCCCGGGCGCGTTGCAATACGCTTCCTGGTCGGTAGCCGGTGGCGGCCCTCAGAACTCCGCATGGGGAACCGTTTATCTGAGCAACCCGTACCACACCCTGCCACCAGTCGCCGCTGACTCCAACGGCAATGTCACGATCTCGACGTACTCCCCTCCAGGCGCTTCTGGCCTGCAGGTTTGGGTTCAGTCGCTGGACGTCGGCACCTTGACGTTGACCAACGGCGCGAACCTGTTGATTCAATAAAGGCCGGATTGAGTTTATGGTTTTGCGGAGTCTCCCTTTGGGGGGGGACTCCGCATTTTTATTGCTCGAGTTGGTTTTTGGCATAATTTGGCAATTCAATTGCCATTTCATGCCATTTGAGGATCAAGGTCCTTCTCAAATTTGCCCTTGCCTGCCGATAGAATGGGCGTTGCACCGCATTCGATCTGCGCTACTAAAATCATGAATTCGCTCGCTTTACTGCTGCTGCGCCTGATGTTTGGCCTTGGCTTGGCCTGGCACGGGTTTCAGACCTTGTTTTTAATGGAAAACGGAATCGAGGGCGTCGCCAAACTGATTGAAGCCAACGAGTGGCCGGTGCCGACGGCGATGGCCTATACGGCGAAGCTGGGTGAATTGCTGTGCGGGCTGATGGTGGCGTTGGGGCTTTTCACGCGCTGGGCGGCATTGGTTTGCGCATTCGTCATGGGCGTGGCGATGGCAATGTCCGCCAACTGGATCGACTTCAGCACCTGGGAAAAGGCTGCTTTGTACGGTATCGCCTTTGTCGCCATTCTCTTCACCGGCGCGGGCACGATCTCGCTCGATCAACTGCGCATCAACGCCAAACGTCGTGCTGCCGCTTTCGATGACGACGAGCTGATCGACGATGAATTGCCGGGTACTTTGGCAAGCGCGGCCCCGGTCGTCGATTCGCTGGACCACTCGCCGCCGCCTATTCCGGCTGCGGGAAACACAGCACCGGCACATGGGCGTAGTGGAGGATAGACTCCGCCACGCTACCTAAAACCAGCCGACGGAAGCCGGTGCGGCCATGCGTCGACATCGTGATTAGGTCGACGTCGTTTTCATTGGCGTACTCGGCCACGGTTTCGCCAATATTGGAGCCGGAGATCACTTCGCAGTTAACCTGCAGCGAAGAATCGATTACTCTCCGCCCCGCACCCCGCCCTCTCCGCGACCATTCCATCAAGCCCACGACATCGGGATCGGACACGGGCGCGGCTAAATGCCATCCGTGCGGGGCGATGCGCAGCCACTGGACTCGGTACACACCACCGACACCGCCCCCCTCCCCTCCCCCCCGCCCC
>JACNIZ010000378.1 GCA_014382805.1 Planctomycetota bacterium | reverse complement strand
GGTTCCGCCGGGACGGGGGGGAAGCCCCTCGAAACCAAAAACCTTTTCCAAAACATGAATTTCCCGTTTGCGGCAGAGTTCCTTCAAAACCTGCGGCCAAACTGTACCCCTCCCCCCCCCGGTGGGGGCTTTCGGCAACAAATACATAAAAGGTCTGGCCCGGGCGATGCCACCGCCAAATCCTAAGTGAATTTCATCCTTCATTATCGCTTGATGATACGGCTGCTCCAAGAATTCTAGCTGATCACTCATCTCCAATTGCATATGCAACGTCTCTTTGGTCACTCGTATACCCATCGAAGTCAATTCATGACGACGTTTGGTGATATGGTTCCAAACCAGTATGTCGCCATTCAAGCCATGCATAGGCAGGCCGTCATCCGAGGTAGTTTCAGTGACCCAGTCGTCGTAATCGGCGGCACGCATTTCGTGCGGATAGCCATCGGCAAGCGGCCACCCAATTCCGATGATGAAGACGGCTGGATAGCGCTGAAGAATGGCTGTTTCGCGCTCTTTACGAGGTAGTTCTGGGAACATACTGAGGATCTCTTCCGCGTGCAAGAAGGTTAGCTTTTCTGGCAACGCTGGCACGTCGTCACGATTCAATTGCGGATAAATTTTCCGTACCAAGCGGTCTGCTCCGACCAACACGCTCCAGATTTTTGTGACGGTTTCCTTTAAGTAAGTCAGGTTGCGTTGATCCGCGGTGATGACTTTCTCCCAGTCCCACTGGTCGACGTATGCGCTGTGGTCATGGTCAAGGAAATAATCCTTGCGCACCGCCCGCATGTCGGTGTTGATGCCTTCGCCAACCGCGCAACCAAATTGCTGCAAAGCGACGCGCTTCCACTTGGTTGCCGCCTGCACCACCTGCGCCTCAATCGGGTGCTTGTTGTAATCATTTGCTATGTGCAACGGCACCGGCGTACGCGAGCCGTCGCGATCCAGCATGTCGTTGACGCCGCTATTTTTGTCGACGATCAACGGCACTGTAACCATCTGCAAATTCAGCTCTTTTGCGAGGCCGTCCTCAATAAAATTCTTGACCGCAAACAGAGCTTTTTGAGTCTCCATTGGCGTCAATACAGAATGATAATTTTGCGGTAGGACCTGCTCCAGATCGTCATAGTTACCGATCCCGGGGCCCGCCAGATCAGCTAGTTTATCCGCCATGATTCCACTCCTGCTTTTTGCAAGCGATGCCGCAGTGCGGCGTTGAACTGAGAGAATCCGCTGTGTCAGCGGCCTGTGGCGGCTTTCAGATTAAATAATCCTACCACGCTCTTTTACGAGGGGTAAATCTAAAGCGACATACCCGCTGGTCTGCCCTTGAACACCGCTGGCACGTGAGTTAATTCTCCGCCGGTTGCGGGCGGCAGACGCGTACGCCTTGCCGTGGGTGTAGCCAGAGTCAGGGGGCACTTGTGAGTCATACAGATGGCAAATTGATTAACCGCTGGAATGTGGTTATAGGCGCAATTTTGATCCAGCTTTGTCTGGGGGCCATTTACGCGTGGTCTGTTTTTACTCCAGTGCTAAAGGAGGCCGGTTGGACCGGAGCGCAATCGCAATATGTGTTCTCGGCCGGGCTGGCTAGCTTTGCCGTGGTGATGGTGATTGCCGGGCGCTTGATGCCGAAAATTGGCCCGCAAAAGCTGGCATTTGCTGGCGGTGCAGTATTGGGTATTGGGTACATACTCGCTGGTCTGATCGGCGCTGGCGTTAATTTTTGGAGCACGTTCATTTTCGTCGGCATAGTTGGAGGCGCTGGCATTGGATTGGCTTACGTGGTGCCGATTGCCGTCGGCATGCGCTGGTTCCCTGATAAGAAGGGCTTGATTACTGGATTGGCGGTGGCGGGTTTTGGCTTCGGCGCGATGCTGTGGGTCAAGCTCGGTGGATCTTGGGGGCACATGCTTGAAAACATTGGCATTTCGACGACATTCATGATTTATGGTGTGGCGTTTTTCATCGCGGTTGCCATTGGCAGTAAGTACATGATTTTCCCGCCCAAGGGTTACGTGCCTGAGGGTTGGGTGCCGCCGGTTGTCAGTGGAACTGGTTTCCGCAATGTGGAAGACAAGGATTTTTCCAGCGGTGAAATGTTGCGCACGCCGCAGTTTTATATGTTGCTGCTGATTTTTGCTTTTGGTGCTAGCGCTGGATTGATGAGCATTGGCCTGATGAAGTTGTTTCCGATTGAAGCCCTGGAAGGCAACGGTTATTCCATTGCTGAAGCGAGCGCGATTGCTGGTACTGCCATGGCAGTGTTCTTTTCGTTAGCAAACGGCTTGGGCCGGATTCTGTGGGGCATGGCGTCGGACAAACTAGGCCGACGTAAATCGATCATCATCATGATGGCGACGCAAGCTGTATTTGTGATCTGTTTCCAATGGGCAGCTGGTACGCCGCTGTTGCTGTACTTGTTCGCCGCGTTGATCGGCTTCAACTTTGGCGGTAATTTTGCGCTGTTCCCAACTGCGACGGCGGATATTTTTGGAACTAGGTACGTCGGCCAAAATTATGGCTGGGTGTTCTTGGCTTATGGCGTCGGCGGGATCTTGGGTCCGGTGCTAGGTGGAAAATTGGGAGACATGAAAAACTTCCCGATGGCGTTCACGATCTGTGGTGTGCTGTGCCTAATTGCTGCAGGCATCACCATGGCGGTGCGTTCGCCGCATAAACCGCACATGCATCTTTCCGACGCCAATTCGTCGGCTGGCGCAGGTTCGTCCAACACTCCTACGACTGGTTCCCCAGGAATCAATCAGGGAACTGGGGCGACCGCTTCTGCATCCTAGCGGTTACGACTTCGGCTAGATCGCCGCGAAGCAGTTCTACCGAGTTCTTCGCGGCGATGTGCTTTAGGCCGTCGGCGAGAGAATGATCGCGGCTGAAGTTCATGGATTGTTTGATGCCGCGCAGGGTGCGTGGAGATTTTTGGGTGAGTTGATGCGCCAGCTCGGTCACGTGTGGTTCGAGATCGTCGGCAACGGCAAAACTTTGATTGGCAAAACCCATTGCCGCGGCTTCGGGACCAAAAAAGTCCCGGCCAGTGTATGCGAGTTCACGCGCTCGACCTTCGCCGACAATTCCAGGAAGGCGTTGCAGTGAACCGAGATCGGCGATGATGGCGAGGTCCACTTCTTTTACCGAAAAGCGCGATTTGTCGGTGCAGTAGCGCATGTCACATGCAGCTGCCAAATCCAATCCGAATCCATAACAAACTCCACCGATTTGGGCGACGACTGGTTTACGGCAAAGTTCAACCGCCATGGTTACCTGTTGTAAATGTTCAATGATCCCGCGCAGTTTCGATTGCTGTTGATCACTTTCCGTCGCCATGACTTGCGCTTGAATCTGCTGCAAATACTCCAGATCAATTCCCGCCGAAAAAAACCGTCCGGCGCCCGTCAAAACCACCGCCCGCACCGACGGCTCTTGATCCAGCCATCGGAATACGTCTATCAACTCCGACGCCATCTCCGCGTTCAACGCATTCGCTTTGCGTGGCCGATTTAGCTGCAGCGCAGCGACGGGGCCGCAGGCATTCAGGGCAATGGTTTGGAAGTCAGTTGGCATGGGAATTAGGTTATATAATCCGTACTGTGAGATTTGGATTTTTGCTGGTGCTGCTTAGCGGGTTGGGATGTCAATCTCAGCCAGTTGAACCTGATCCAACTGCGCCGCACCTGCTCTTCATGGGCTGGGGTGAACCGACCGCGACGCCTACCATCGCCTCAGGGTTTTTGGCCGACCGGGAGCGCCTGGTGACCTGGCCAGCAAGATTTAGGATTATGAATCCGCTGGATTGGGATCTCTCGTACTCAACCCAGGACGGACGACCTTATCTATTCAAACACCGATACTGGATTAATGGCAAAGCGAAGGAAAAAGGCACTTTTGCGGGTTGCAGCCAACACCAATGGGAATTCACGACTATCCCCGCCCATGGTTCACTGGACTTCACCATGTCCATACTCAAATCCGATCCTCCGACCCAAATTGGACTAGCCTTGAAATCCTTCCCCGGCAATAAAAGGGGCTACACAGTATGGTCCCCCAAGTTCTGTTATTCCGACTTCACCTCCAGATAAGTTGAAGCTTTCTAAGGATGCTCTTTAAAGACTACGAAGTCGGACTTGCCATCCCAGCCGCATATTGCATCGGCACCATTGGCTCCTTCCACTTCCAAAACTTGCTCTTCGCACCTGACGTTTGGAAACACAATGGAACCCGTACTCTCAATCCATCGGATGTCGTTTGCCACGGAGTGATACTTGTCGAGTGAAACTCGGGCGGGAAAAAATTCTGAGTTGAATAATTCACCCTCAAACCGAACCTCTAAGTCCTTATGTGGAGAGATTTGAGCGATGGCCTGCGAATCCTCCGGGTTCCAAAACAACCAATCCACACAAACGGAGTGAACACCCGATTCATGAATTGCAATTAACCCATTGATCGGCGGCAAACGCGGGATAACTACAGCACCATCCTCATTTAATTCCCCTTGAAAATAAAAGGCGGGGTTTTGCGGATCATTCAAAAAATCACCCGACACCAACACGAGTCGACCGACGGTTACCGCCTGCTCATTCTCATCTTCAACATAAACCGTAAACTGTTTCGGCCGGGCTAGAACACTAGGGAATGTTGGAGACCGCCTAACGGTATCTTCATCCATCCAGTTGAAGGTGTACCAAGGGTCGCCGTCCTGCCAACGAGCGGCGATAGTTACGAATTCTCCAGCGTTGGCACTGACTTTCATCATACCGTTGGTCGGCAAAGAACCACAGGGACGCAATATTTGGAGCAAATTAGAGCTTCCACCTTCAGGGGTGGCGATTTGAGCATCGGCAGCAGGTTTTCCATTTTCGTCCACCAATTGAATTACCGCTTGGCCTGGGTCAATCAACGCCATTTCAAATTTGGAACTCTTGGCTGTATCCATGCTGCCAAAGTGAAACCGTTCATTTTGGTCTTGTACACAAAAGACTAGATATTGGAACCGTGTATTTAGAATGAAATCGAAGTTCATGCCGAATTGAATTTCAATCGGCTTCACCTGCCCGAGCCTCAGGTCGCCTTCATTTCGCCACGCTTCAATGGGTGCAGCATCTTCTAAATAGTCTTCATCCAATCCATGAAGGAGAATGCCATCCGGGAGTAGGTTTAGAGATGGGAGGTCGAATGCGCTGTGGCCATCCCAAACCCAAAGCCGTTTGGGTTTGCTTTCTCTTCTCGCAGACAGATTCACTTTTCCATGAATGGATTGAATAGGTGGGAGAATGAGATTACCTAAATCGACCTGGCTGACTTTCAGGTCTTTTTGAAAAACAAATACTGGCGGTTCGCCATCCGGCACTACGGAAATTGAAATTCTGGCGCAATGCGGATGTAATTGAAATCGCAGTTCACCATTTCCATCTGTGACCCCAGAGTCAAATTGTAGACGAGTTCCTGGACGATTCCTTCCATAAATGGAATGTTGAGTTACGCGGTATTGCAAACCGCTTTCTGGGCGATCCAAACTAATCATGATTCTGGCCTTGCGCTCCGCCAAAGGAGACGGCGTAGCATCCGGAGTGTCGCGCAGGTCGGGCAAGCTGCAATTCCGGAGCAGTTCATGAAATAGACGCAGCAGGTTTGCTGATTCAACGCTATCCGGTTGATTGGAGTTTTCAGATTTACCGCAACCCCAAAGCAAAAAGGAAATAGTAATGGAAAGTAATAGTTTCACGGAGTCAGCGGGAAAGAATGTAGTTATTAGTGCCGTCAGAACCGTCGGTTGCGCGGCCACTGGGCACGTAAAGGTAACGCGGTTCGCCGTCGATCATGAGTAGTTGCGGACGTTCGAATTTGACCTGGTTGGTGTAGTGGGCGCGCGAGTTTTTTGGTACGCCGCTGGGGAAATAATGGCGGCCGAAATGGTGGAAGGCTTTCAGGGGTTGCGGTGCAAAGGTAAGGCCATCGGTGGAAGTCCACAACAAGCCGCCGCCGTTTTCGATCATGCCGTGATTGTCGGTGGTGATTAGGCAGATGTGATTGCGCCATTGGAAGGCGTAGCCGTCTTCGATGATGCGGTCATTGCTGGTAATTGGCTTGGGTTGGATGACGTACGGACCCTCCAATTTTTCGGCTATGGCGACGCCCATTTTGACGGTGCTTTTGCGGCCGGATTTGGATTTGAAGTAGAGGTAAAAACGACCATTTGAATGTTGGAATAGCGACGGATTGTTGACTCCACAACCGCTGTCATAGCACCAAATCGAAGGATCATTGGGCGGCGCAAGCAGCGGTTGATTAGCGTCGCCATTGGCTGGTTGCCATGGACCGTTCAAATTGTCCGCCACCAACATGCCGATGGTTTGACTTGCGGGGAAGTCGACGCCGGTATTGCCAATGAAGGTCAGAGCAAAACGATCCCCTACTTTGCTGATGTGGGGATTGTGAATGCCTTGTTTGTTCCAACCTTCGCCATCGCCGCGTGCGACGACGTCGGCAAACTCAAATGGGCCTTCTGGACCCGCACCGATGTAGTGGGCGATTTCGCAAGCCGTATGCCAGCCGGGCACGAAGCGTGCGGCCACCGGCCAACGCGCGGCGTATAGGTGAACGCGTCCTTTTTCATCCATGATGGGACTGCATCCCCACACGTGATAGCCCGGCTCATTAATGGCAATGCCACGCAGTTGCCAGTCGTCGGCGAGCGCTTCAGGAGTTTGTCGCAATTGCGACATCATCGCGTTTGCAAATGCCACACCAAGTTGCTGCTGACCTTGGCTGTTGTAATGAACCGTATCGTTTTTCAATGGCATGCCCTCAGTGGCCACCATGCGCATGCCGACGGTCGCCTCCGCCAACCCCGAATTTTGATCCAGCGCCGCCATTTGCTGACGCGCCTCAACCCGATACTTAAATCTCTCCATTGCCGGTTCATGTGGAAGCACTTGCCCATAAACCATCGGTAATTGGCTTGAATACATGCCTACGCCCAAATCCTCCTTCAAATCATCAAGCAGTCGCGACCGCAACTGCCGCATGCTTTGAGCATAGTTCGCCGCTGCTTGCTCAAACTTGGCGTCGGCTTCTCCTTGCATCCAAACCAAGCCGCGCAGTTTGGGAGTTTTACCTGCTACTTTCAGCGCCGCCAACGCATTGCGACATTGTCGCAACCAAGCCACATAGTGCAGGCCGACGTTTTCATCTTCAGCCTGCTCACCCGGATAAAAAGTCTCACGCCCTGGTCCCGGTATTTCTCCAACCCACTTGCTACTGCTCAAACTAAAATGCAGCGGTTGACCACTGCGATAGAATTTAACCAAATAAAGATCCCGCGTGAACCCAGCCCGACGCAGACCTTGAGCAAATCCCAACTCAGGTCCAAACTCCCCCACGCGCGCTGAAATCTTGCTTGATTTCGGATCTAAAATTTCAAACTCCTTCCCATTCCAAAAATAAACCCCTGCCATCGGCCGCTGCCACTCCGTCGGCAATTCGGCAAGCTTTCCAATGCCTTGCATATTGGATTGCCCTGACAACAAAAAGACTTCGGCCGGTTCGGCAACGTCAACCTGAACGCAAGCAGCTAGGAGGAAACCGAACAACATGATTGGATCATGCCAGCGCGAGCTCCACCCACGAGCACTTTTCCACTCATTCGGAAAATTGAATTTGCTCTATTCATCCCCTGGGTTCAGCCGCAAGGTGCAATCACCCAACACACTCCAAAAGTAGCTGCGCTTGCGGCCGATGTCACCGCCGGCTTTGCTCCAGGTCGGAGCGTTGGATTCGATTTCGTAATACTGCGCCCAGGCTTCGCCGATGGTTCCTCCGCTGGCCAGAATTTGGCTGAAGCCAAGCGGTTCGTCGTAAAAAACTTTGGCACGACCAACCAGCGCTAGCCCGCCGCCAAAAAACATAAGGGATGCGCCGCCCGCACGTCGGGCGTAGGACGGGTGGTGAAATGGTTGGTTATCGGCACCTGGCGGTGTAGTGATATCGCAACCGGTATGCAAATAGATGGACGGCTCAACAGGCACTTGGCCCGACGCCCATAAAGAACGCAGCAAGAAAAAGTCCAATTTTCCGCGTCCGGCGGCTGCTTGTAGCGAAGGAACTAACTTGTTTCCTTGATGAGTCCAACTCAAAGGGTTTTGCAATTCCTCGCCACAAACCGCGGTGTTTAGGTCGGCAATAGGAGCTCTTGAGAATACGCTGCCCCATGCATCACTATGCGCCCGCACGGTGCGCAAAACCGCCGGCTGCTTGAGCCATTGCACAAACTCCACCAAGTTAGGCTTGCCGTGGACGTCGGCGTATTTTTTTGCTCCTGGAGTCAGCGCACTAGCCGGCGTCCATTGCGGCGAGGCTTTTTTGATCACGTTAAAACCAGATCCCAATTCGTGCGCAATAGAGGAAGGGTGAAACGCAATCGGTCCAGAAACGGTTCTAAAATCGTGATTGCGTTGCAAATATTGCGAGAGTAGCTGCCGCTCTAGTACCCGGTCTTCGACCCAGATTGTGGAGCTCCAACTCGGAACCGACTTAGCATCGGCAAATTCAACTACTTGCGCCTGCCCGTTTTCATCCAACAAACCTTCGCCGTGCACTCCCACCACATCCACCGAAGGCGACAACGCCGATCCGCGCGCGTCGATACGCGACACCCAAATATCCGGTCGC
This sequence comes from Planctomycetota bacterium, assembly GCA_014382805.1. GTDB lineage: Bacteria > Planctomycetota > UBA1135 > UBA1135 > UBA1135 > JACNIZ01. Next base: position 929 of record JACNIZ010000378.1, on the reverse strand, counting down.
GCAATTCGATTGGAGTGTGTCAAATCCTCGTCCGAGCATTCCATGTCCCCTTGCTCATCAAACAAGGTCACCAGCCAATTCCCACGCTCACCGTCATTCTTCAACGATGCCACTTCCAAGCGCCCATCCGAAATATGAAAAAAGTCCTCGTACTCATTGCCGCCATGTTCAACATCCACGCAAACTCCACCATGCTGCGGAATACCGTCAGGAAAAACGGCAATCGTGCTCTGCAAGGTCGCCCGCGGCTGCACATAAACGTCTTCCCAGCGGCCATCCAAGTCCGCTAGAACGATGTCGGCACGATTGGCGACGCATTCTGAAACACGCCGCAAGTAAGGCACACCTTTGTATTGCTTCTGAAACGGCGTTTTATTGCGCAGGACCAAGTCACCTTTTTTGCGCCAGTTGCAAGTACGCACTAGGTAGGCGTCGGGAAACCGACCTAGCAAAATCACGCCCGCCAGAGTTGGCGCGGTAGTCCCGGGTTGCGCATTCTCCGATGCTTGTCCTAAACCATCCACAGCGCGCAAAAACTCCCGCAAAGCTAGCACATGCAAGCCATCTTGATGGCGATTGTGATGTGGCAGATCAAATGCAACTATATCTGCAGTCCAGCCTTCGTTGCCAAGGTCAACCGCAAGCTGAGCAATTTGTGGCTGCAAATCGAATTCACCCTCGCCGTTATTCAACAGGCGTGCCTCCACCAAAACCAATACTCGTTTATTTCGGCTCGCTTGGGCATACCTGCCAGTGCCCTCCAAATACCCGTCAGCGCTTAGGTGATCCAGACGATTGATTTCCGCTAAGCCGTCCTGATTGAAATCAAAACCAGTAAACCGCTTGCATAGCTCCGACAACGAACCTACCGCGGTTTGCGCTGGTACGGCCGATCTTCCAGTCCCTTCGGCCCATGCGCTTGGTAGCGC
>JACNIZ010000258.1 GCA_014382805.1 Planctomycetota bacterium | reverse complement strand
TGCATTCCAAAGACCCGGCTCTCGCTAAGTGGCTGCTGAACCTAGCGAAACCCGTCGCCATTTTCGCCTGCAACGATGCCCGCGGCCGCCAGATACTTCAACAGTGCCATCGCCTGAACCTAGCCGTTCCTGATCAAGTCGCAGTGCTCGGCGTGGACAATGACCCCGTCGTTTGAGAACTATCCGAACCAGCACTCAGTAGCATCGAGCCTGCCACTGGCGAAATCGGCTTTCGCGGCGCCGAAATCCTGGCCGATTTAATGAACGGTAATCCGCCGCCCGAGAAGCCATTGCTCTTTTCACCCTCAAAGGTCGTCGGCCGCCGTTCTAGCGACGTCGTCGCCACCGATGATCCCATCCTGGGTAGCGCCCTTCGCTACATCCGCGACCACGCCTGCAACGGAATCCAAGTGCAAGATGTACTAGCCGAAGTCGGCACTTCGCGCGCCACCCTGGAACGCCGCTTTGCCGATTCGATGGATCGAACCCCCAAAGACCACATCATGCAAGTCCGGCTTCAGCACGTGAAACGTTTACTGATGGAAACAAAATTGCCGTTAGTCAGCGTGGCAAGGAATACCGGCTTTCAAACCGAATCCCACATGTCGTCCGTATTCAAACGCCTTTGTGCCACCACACCCGGTCAATTTCGACGCAGCCAGTCTCTTTCTTAAGCTGCGTGGATAGTATTGATAGCGGCTTCACAACCGTCCAAAAAGCCGGTCAAGCACCCTAACGCCTGCGTGAATCCAGTTTCCCAATGGTTCAAACCACCGGCCTCCGGATTTGGATCAGCAATCAGGAGATCGCCCATGGCCATTTCCCGCCAGTAACCATCCCAAACGCCTCGGTTTGGTTCGGGGCGGGCTTGACGCCATTGTTTGGCCCAGGCGATGCCGACGTTTTCGATCGCCCATAGGGCTCCTTCGCGGCGCTTAAGATCCTTCATAAGGGCGCTTAAACCAGCGACCGCAAGCCGGGTGCCAGGCAAGGCTTGTTCTAGAGTTCTTTGGCCTCGGATACCGCAAGATAGTTGAAATTCACGGTAGCGGGCTTCAGCGCCGGGACAGTGTGCATCCAGCACTCGAGCGCCGCGTCGAAGTACGCCATATTCGATAGCGAACACTTGCAAAACGCTGCTGTCCACCCCTGCTTGGGTCAGACGATTCAGAAAAACGTGAGAGCACGCTGGGTGTTCCTGAACCAGTTTTTGAAGTGCGAATGGGGCGAAATTCATGGTTTCCTTCTGTATCGGCGGAATCCATGGATTTCCTAAGGAAGCTCGGATGAATCGTCAGATTTCCAATGGAAGTTTATCGGTCGTTCGATGTCCTCCCTCAAGCTTTGGTGGACCGGGCAGGTTGCGGCCGCTCGTTGGAACAGGGCCTGAAAACGCGGGCTCAAAGGGACGGATAGGTGCACGTGCACCGGCAGTTTCGCGATACGCCGCAACGGTGCGGCCGCCATATGTTTTTCGACATGCACCGTAGTCCCAGTGAGGTCGAGATTGTGTTTCTGGGCTTGAATCCCCAAAATCGTGAGCACGCATGCTCCAAGAGCGGTGGCGACGAGGTCGGTCGGCGAAAACGACTCGCCTTTACCACAGTTATCGACTGGAGCGTCAGTATGTAGTCTTACGCCGGAGGGGCCATGTTCGGCAGAGCAGCGCAGCTCGCCTTCGTAAGCCAGAGTGATTTCGACGCTCATTGCAATTGGGTCACTAGTTTTTTGGGAAGTGGTTTTGGCTACTGTAGCGCACTTTGGCTGCCAGTAGAATGGCTTAATGATTACGACAAACATCGAGACGGTTCCAGGGCGAACCATCGTCGAACACTATGGAATTGTGCAAGGCAGCACGATTCGCGCCAAACACCTTGGTCGCGATTTTGCCGCTGGATTAAAAAATATTGTTGGCGGCGAACTCCGCGGCTACACCGAATTGTTAAAAGAATCGCGAGATCAAGCATTTCAGCGCATGATCGAGCAAGCGGAAGAACTCGGCGCCAATGCAGTCGTCAATGTTCGATTTGCCACCTCTTCGGTGGCCGCGGGCGCCTCAGAAATCTTGTGTTACGGCACTGCCGTACTGGTGGAATAAGGGACATGGATCCAAGCACCATTTCACTGATCATTCAGCTTGCAGTGCCGATATTTCTGCTCCTAATGGGCTGGGGTTTTGGCCGCATTGCTGAACGTCGCCATTATGCGTCGATTCATCAACGCGAAGAAGCCAGCCTTAATGTGCCTCTCACCAATGAGCGCCGCCTTTACCCCTCGCAGCGCGAAGTCATTGAAACTCGCCTGATGTTTGGCTCCGTTGTCGTTTCCGTAGACCATTTCAAGCGCTTTTTGGCATGGTTTAAAGGATTGTTCGGCGGCGAAATTCACGCCTATGGCTCTTTGTTAGATCGGGCCCGGCGCGAGGCAAAATTGCGTATGATCGAATCTTGGCCGCGCGCCGATTATCTGCTGAACTTCCGTTTCGAAACGTCGACGATTTCCAATTCGGCCGGCACCTCCTGGGGCACGGTGGAAGTTTTGGCATATGCAACTGGCATCCGCTTTGCAGATAGCGACGCCAATCTTTTGTTCCAAAGCGCGCCAGCCACGTCACCAGAAGTCGATTCCTAACTGCCAACCCAGCATCGATGAAGTTCGTCCCACGCCGTCTCGTTTACACTCGAGACAACTCCAAAGGCAAACCGATCCTGAAGGATTGGGTCAAAGGGTTGCTATCGCTAGGCGTGTTTTTCGTCTTTGCTTATTTCGCATTGGGCTGGACAGCGGATGTGGTGGCCAACAATATTTCCGAAGAAACCGAAGCAAAATTATTTCAATGGTTGGACGTCGGCGATGCGCTTAGTCATCAGGCAGAATTCGCTCACTTGCAAGAGATTTTCAACAGGCTCAAAGACGCGCCCGATTTGCGTCCACTACCCTATCGCTTAGTCATGCTAGAAATGGAGGGTCCCAACGCTTTCGCCTTGCCGGGCGGGACCATTGGCGTCACCCCGGCGCTGCTCGATGAGGTCAAATCAGAAATCGGCTTGGCATTTGTTTTGGCCCACGAGCTCGGCCACCAACAACATCGGCACGCGCTGAAACGGCTTGGGCGCACCCTCATTTACCGCATTGCGATGGGTTGGATTTCTGGCGCTGGCGACCTTTCCCTGCTCAACTACAGCCTGTCGCTAGCCACCCTCAAACACTCGCGCGATCAGGAATCCGAAGCCGATCAATTTGGCCTCGCCTTGGTGTACCAGACCTACGGCACCACCGAAGGCGCATTCGAATTTTTCGAAGACATGCATGCTTTGCACGGCGACGGCAACAAGCTGGGCGCCATGTTCCAAACCCACCCCCTTTCAGAACAACGACTCGCCGATTTGGAACAAAGCGCAACCGAGCTGCGTGGACCGATCGAGCGTTTATGATCTGCTATGGCCGACCTGAATCTCGCCCGCGAAATCGCCGCGCTGTTCCAACTCCCAGCCCCCCTGAAGGACGCTGAGATTTACCCTGGAGGCCACATTAATGACTCTTATTTGATCAGTTGTGCCTCGACGGAACATCCGCGATTTCTACTGCAGCGCCTAAACGCCGACGTTTTCCCGCGCCCGGATCAGATTATGGAGAATATCCGACGCGTCAGCGAGCACGTGCAAAGCCAAAGCCATACGTCGGCGATGGCGAAATCGGAAAGCACCTTTCTGAACTTGGTGGTCACCAAAGCGGGCCAGCCCTATACGCGATGCGACGGCGGAGACGTGTGGCGTATGTACGAGTTTATCGAAGGCTCCATCATGCAAGAATCAGCCGCCTCTCCGGCCGAGGCGAGGCAAGCCGGTTTGGCATTTGGAGAATTTCAGGTCCTGCTCGCCGACCTGCCCGGACCTGATCTGCATGAAATTATTGAAGATTTCCATGATACGCCGAAGCGCTTGGAAAATTTACGCAAGGTAGTGGATGCAGACCCGCTGCAAAGGGCTGAATACGCTAAGCGCGAGATCAAGTTTGCTCTCGATTTCGCTAGCAACGGCAATCTCATCGTAGACGGCATGCGCGACGGCACTTTGGCGCGGCGCACCGTGCACAACGACGCCAAAATGAGTAATGTGCTGTTGGATTGCAACACTGGCCAGCGCCTGTGTGTCATTGATCTCGACACCGTGATGCCTGGGTCGGTACTCTACGACTTTGGTGACATGATGCGCACCATGTTATGCCGAGCACCCGAAGATGAAATCGACCTAAGCAAAGTAAAAGTTGATATGGACATGTTTCAAGCACTTGCCGACGGCTATTTACGCGGGGCGCGCGCGATTTTGAACCAAGCGGAAATGGACATGTTGGTATTTTCCGGGATTCTGATCACCATTGAAACTGGCTCGCGCTTTTTGGCTGACCATTTGCAGGGTGATCACTATTTCCGCACTCATCGCCGCAACCAGAACCTGGACCGGGCGCGCTGTCAATTTGAACTTGCGCGCTCAATGATGGCGCAACGAGCGGACATGGAAGCTAGGCTAGCTGTGTTGGCTGCGGCACCAGCAACTGCCACTGCCACTGCAGAGTAACCCTTGTTGGAATCAGCGCCCGTCGTTGTGGATAAAATAAGCCTGTTCCAACTGGGCTCGATACTCCCGTAGTGGCACCATGCCCATCCGCGCTCGTCGCGCGTCGACGCGATCGGGGTCTTCCAACGGCAAAAATTCAATCTTGCCTTGATGGAATACTGCCTGAGTGCCGAAGCGCTGCATATTGCCGCGGTCGATTTGCACACGATCAAAAAGCTCAGCGTAATGGGCGGGCTTAACCTGTCCTTGCTGCAGAGCATTTTCCATTAACTCTAGGCACTCATTTTGAAACTGGGGTTCGCGGTGGCTGTGTTCGGCCAAATGAAAAGCAGCTTCGGCGCCGTCAGTGCCTACCAAATCGATACCTGGCCAACCGTGGGCGGCGACGATCTCTTTTAACCTGGAGCTATGCATGCGGTCCAAGGATTCTTGGCGGTATACGTCTTTTAAGCGCAAATTGCTCAGCCCAATTTCAATCAACTCTTTACGTAATTCCTCGTTCACCAGATGCATGCTCATCAACTCTACACGTAAATCGGGAGCAGCATGAACCTCGTCCGTCGGTGGCACAAAGGACGAACTACAAGCCGGCAAAATGAGTGCCAGAATCCACAGCGCTAAAGTCGAAAGTGCTTTCAAATACTTACGTTCACAGACGTGATGGCCACCGCCAAACAGTTCTTTTTCTAGCCTTTCAAATCCAAATTTTTCGTAAAGCTTACAGGCCTCTTGCATGCGCTCCACCGTTTCTAAATAACACTGTCGGTAGTTCATGCTTTTTGCCTTTTCTAAAGTTTGACGTAAAAGTTGCTCGCCCGCGCCAGTTCCGCGTGCTGCCGGTAACAGAAATAACTTGCGCAACTCGCAAGTGGCTTCATCTGATGGACCAAATGCCGCGAAGCCGCAACCACCGACGACGGCGCCCGTGCTTTCGTCGACGGCAACCAGGTAAAAACTACCTGGCTGGTGGTAAAACGCATTCAGATCCTGCATGTCCGGATCATGCGGTCCATACCCTGGCCCTACGCAGTCGAATTGCGAGTACACCTGCCAAATGCCATCCGCCAGAGCGTTTTGATCATCGGCTTGAATGGGTCTATACAGCATTTTTCACCATTTCCTGCACCCAAATGGGCACGCCTTCACTGGCGGTTTGCGCAATGCTTTTTGCGCGTGGATGAGCAACCGAAGGGGCGGCCGGGGCAATCACAAAAACGTCGCCATTGGGCGGTGCGTACTGCACTAAGGACGCGGCCGGATAGACCAACAAGGAAGTGCCGACGACTAACAAAACGTCGGCATTCAATACCCAATGCATGGCTACTTGCATAGCCGGGACGTCTTCACCGAACCACACCACGTGTGGGCGCAACTGGCTGCCCAATTCGCATTTTTGGCCCATTTGAATGTCTGCACCGTGCGTGTCGTAAAGTAGGTTTGCATCGCGTGAACTGCGCGATTTAAGAATTTCCCCATGCAAATGCAGGATCTTGCTGGAGCCGGCTCGCTCGTGTAGATCGTCGATATTTTGGGTGATGATCGAAACCCGGAAGTGATCCTCCAACGCCGCTAGCGCCCGGTGTGCCGCATTTGGCTGCGCTGCAACCACCTGGCGACGTCGCTCGTTATAGAACCGTTGCACCAACTCGGCATCACGCTGCCAGGCCTCAGGCGTAGCAACGTCTTCGACGCGATAGTTTTCCCACAGACCGTCGCCATCGCGAAAAGTCTGGAGACCGCTTTCCGCGCTAATTCCGGCGCCAGTCAAAACGACTATGTGCCGTCGGCCCGCCGTGGGAGGGTCATTTGGAATCATGCCCATAGCCTAACTATCTAGCCTTGCCTAAGCTAGAATCAGATGATGGCGCGCCCATTAGCCCTGTTTCTGGTTTTATTATTGGCAGCTCTAACCACCTATTTAATGTGGCCAGAGGCATCGCAGGAGGACCTTGCCCAGCCCAACCATTCCGCGGTTGAGGCGGACTCGGATGGATCGACTCAGGAATCGGCCGAAGCCGTAGATACTAGTGCTCCCCCATCCACCGCCAACCCGCAACTTCGCACCGAAGCCAAGAGCGCTGCCCCGGCCGCCGCTGAAACCGGCTTGCCGCTGCCTGCGGTCACAGGTGAAGACGCAATCACAGTTTGGACCCGGGATCGAATCACCGGAGAGCCTTTGCCTCACACCGAAGTCTATGCGCTGTACCCCACCGATCATGACGAGGCCGAACTGCAAGCCAAATTCCAATCCGGCAATTACACCTTAGAGCAGATATGTATCGAATACGGTTTGCATTATCGCAGCGACGAAAATGGCCAAACTGCAGTCAAAAGACCACTTGATACAAGCACAGTTTTATTTGGCCGTAAAGATCATCAAACTACGCTGGCTTTCAATTTATCTCCGAATGATTCTGACTGGATTTTGCAACTGGAGCCCGATTTCACGGTTGACGTGCTCGTCACCAACGCCGACGGCGCACCAGCCGCTGCAGTTCCAGTAGCCTTAAAAAGCCGCAGTGATAATTTTGAATTCAACCTGATTTCGCAACTCACTGATGAGCAGGGCGTCGCTCATTTCAAAAACCTGAATGTATTTTTTCAAGATCAAGTGGGTCCATCCGGCGACATGTTCCTCGGCTTATCTATGCTCATGCCGAGTGAAGTGGCACGGAATACTAAGTACGAAATTCCGATCACCATGGACGATGTTGGAATAGAACAGCAGCACTTGTGGCTACCCGAATATGGCTCAGTGCGGGTGCGCATGGTAAACCCTGAAGGCGAGTTGATTGATGAAGATTGCACTGCTGCGCTGGCGCCGTTCGAGGAAGATTCTGGATCTGGGTTCCAAATGAGCCAAAATGTTGTCAACACCAAGGCGATTCAAGGAGTTGCTGAATTTCCATATATTGCTTTGCAGGAACAATTGCTGCTTACGGTGGGGAATCAGTCTGGCTTACTTGGAAAAAACCAAGATATTGCGGGACCCACGCGCATCGGCGAGGTGGTGGAAGTTGATTTCGTAATCGAAAATAATTGTGTGCTGGTTGGAACCTTGCAATTGGAAAACGGGGAAGCCGTCGCCAGCCAAAAACTAGCATTAACCTATAGCTGGAATGCTGACGGACGCCAAGATTCTACTCGTATGCGCTTATTGACCGATGCCGAGGGTGGATTCCGAATGCCTCTCATGCGCAAGGATCTGGCGCTACAAACCACCGACAGAGAATTAAATATTCTGCTTCCCGATCCCAACGGTGCCAGCTTGCATTGCATCATTAATCTGCCAACGGAGCTTCCACGGGGTGAATTAGACTTGGGCGTAAACAAAATGCAGGCCATGTCAAAAGTCGTCGGCGGGTTGATATTAGATTCGAATAATAAACCGGTAGCAAAAGCTTTGGTGAAATTGGAATCAAAAACAACCTTGGAGGAACACGAGTATCATTATTGGAGTACGGTTCAGGGTGGCCAAACACGCAGCAACGGCGAGGGCGAATTTTCGATTTATTCGGACACCAAAGACCGTGAATTACAGTTGGTGGTAACCGCCCCCACATTCATTGAAGAAACCACTCCGGTCGACCATGGCCAAACCGACTTAAAAATTCACCTAAAGCATGCCGCGCAAATCAGTGGAATCGTTCACCTAGATGCCGGCATTCTCGCTACCCAACTCAGCGTGACTATTCAAGTCGCCAGCAACCTCGAAACTCGGACCAATTTTTACTTTGATTCTGAGCTTTCGCCCATTGTCGATCAATCAGGCAGCTACTCCTACGCTTTGAAGGAATTGCCAGCCGGCGAATGCCAAATCTGTTTAGTTGCATCCAATGATCAAACCTTGATGACGGCTGAATCCGTTCCTCTAACGCCGGGGTTAGATTGCACCCCGCAAGGATGGAAACAAATAGACTTGCGCGGGCGCCTTAAGCAATTGGAATTGCGCTTGATTGACCCGAATGGTGAGCCTTTGCGTAGCTCGGCGTCGGCATACTTTGAGGATGGCTCAGAAGTGGAAGCCGTGGCATCTACGATTGAATTGTTTGCCTTTGAACCTATTCCGACTCTAAGTATTCTTGCCGAAGGCTTCCGCAATCAGGAACTTCAAGCAGTTTTCCAAAGCCAAGATGTCCGGATGAACTTGGGCTGGGAAGTTCAATTGCGAATCCCAACTCAATACGCTCAACGCAATGATTGCCGGATCATCGCCCGCATGACTCCGGCCTCGAACGAAAATCTAGTAGCAAGCGCAGATAGCGAATTCAATTTTGATTTTTCATCGTATCGAAGGGTCAATTTATCGGCGCTTATTGAGCGTGATGGCACCGCCACATTGAGGGTTCCGAACAGTGGCAAATATTCCGTTTCCATCACCCTAAGCTCGACGAGCGATGGCAACTATAGTCGAAGATCGTCCAGACACATTTCGGGATCCACAGAAATTGAAGTAAAAGAGCAAATTGGGATGCAGAGCTTTACTCTGCAAATCGATGAATCCGAATTCAACGAGACCCTTTCATCTTTCAAGGACTGATTGCAGCGCAAGTCTATAGGCCGCTTCGACGACGTCGCCGAAACAAACGAAATCCACATGCTTCATGCAGGGGCTAGTGGCGAGTTCTTCGCTGACCGTCGCGACGGCAATTTGAGCGGCTTGTTCGATAGGAAAACCATATACACCGCAAGAGATTGCTGAAAATGCAATGCTGCCAAACTGCATATCGCGAGCAATTTTCATGCAATTGCGGTAACAACTAGCCAGCAATTCGGCCTCCTGGACTCGCCCCGCCAACCAGATCGGGCCGACGGCGTGGATGACGTATTTGGCAGCTAGTTCAAACCCTGGTGTGACCACGGCGCCACCGGGCGCGCAGCCGCCAATTTCTTGACACGCCGCAAGCAATTGCTGCTCATCTGCGGCGTGAGTTTCTCCATCGACTCCTCCATCACCGGCCAAGGCAGCAGTTTCGGCATTGACGATGGGGTCGACTGTAAGGTTGGTGATGTCGGCTCACACCACGCTCAGCTTCGTTTTACTTGCGGGCATAAAACCAGACCTGCG
>JACNIZ010000228.1 GCA_014382805.1 Planctomycetota bacterium | reverse complement strand
CGCCCAAGGCTTCGGAAGAAGGCGGCGAAGTACCCCCACTTCAGGTCGTGCTCGACTTTGAAGACGAAATCACCAACGGCTCAGTCGCCATACACGCCGGCGAGATCCGTAATGAACCGCTACGCGAGGCACTGGCTGCCACCGTTGCTTCCTGATTGAGCCCCAGACCACCTTCTACAAATGCTGGTTCTCCTGCTGTTTGTTTTTGTCCTGGCGATCTTCACCGGCTTCGAGCTGATTACGAAGGTTCCCCCGACACTGCACACCCCTCTGATGTCCGGCGCAAACGCGATTTCGGGCATCACCATCGTTGGTGCACTGATCTGCGCCAACGCGGAGTTTGGCACTACTGCCAAAACCCTGGGCTTTCTGGCCATCGTTTTCGCGACCATTAACGTGGTCGGCGGCTTCATGGTTACTGACCGCATGCTTGCCATGTTCGCCTCCAAGAAGAAGAAGAAGAAAGCCTAATGAGTACTCTCGCAGGCATTGTTTACTTAATTGCCACGGCGCTCTTCATTTTTGGAGTAAAGAACCTATCGAAGGTTCGAACCGCGCAAAAAGGCAACCAACTCGCCGCTTTGGGCATGTTGGTGGCGGTAGTTACCACCTTGGTCGAATACTCTGGTCTGGACTGGACCATCGTCATTGCCGGCTTGGTAGTCGGCGGTGGCATAGGCGGGCTCTACGCCAAGAAGGTCGAAATGACCGGCATGCCGGAACTGGTTGCTTTGTTCAACGGTTTCGGTGGTTTGGCTTCGGTGCTGGTGGCCATGTCAGATTATTGGGGACGCTACCTAGCCAGTCCGCATTCGGTTTCCAATTCCGCCTCCGGCGTTCCTGAACTCGGCGAAATGCTGTCCAATGAATACGGCGCCGCCGTTTGGGCGGTTGCCGTTGTGCTATCCATCCTAGTCGGATCGGTGACCTTCACCGGTAGCTTGGTTGCGATGGGCAAGCTGTCCGGCAAAATCGCCGGCAAGCCAATCATTCTGCCTGGCCGCCACTTCATTCTGGGTGGCCTGTTCCTGGTTGCCATTGGCGCATCTTGGTTTGCTGGATTCGGCGGAATGGGCTCGGATGCGGCCACCGGCTTGATAGTCTTAGCAGCTGTCGCTGGCATCATTGGCATTCTGGCCGTGCTCCCGATTGGTGGCGCCGACATGCCGGTAGTAGTTTCTTTGCTGAACTCCTACTCCGGTATCGCAGCATCGATGGCGGGCTTCGTTATCGGCAACGCGCTGCTAATTACCGCAGGTGCATTGGTTGGTGCAGCAGGCTTGATCCTGACCATGATCATGTGCAAAGCGATGAACCGTTCGCTGGGTAACGTGCTCGTCGGTGGTTTTGGCGACGCCGAGGTTTCGGAGGACGCTCGCGACTACACCAACGTCAAGTCGGCATCGCCGGAAGAAGCAGCCATGGTGCTGGAAGCCGCTACGTCGGTCATCTTCATTCCGGGTTACGGCATGGCGGTCGCTCAAGCCCAACACGTGGTCAAAGAATTGGGCCAAGTGATGGAGAAAATGGGAGCAGAAGTTCGCTACGGCATCCACCCGGTTGCCGGTCGAATGCCGGGCCACATGAACGTACTGCTGGCCGAAGCCGACGTCCCTTACGAGCAGCTGCTTGAGCTGGAGCGGATCAACAGTGACTTCAAAAACACCGACGTGGTCGTCATCATCGGCGCCAACGACGTGGTTAACCCCGAAGCCATCGAAAATCCGAAGAGTCCGATCGCTGGCATGCCCATCTTGATGGCGCACGAAGCGCAAACCGTGCTGATGATCAAGCGCAGTTTGTCGCCGGGTTACGCTGGCATCAAAAACCCGCTATTCGAGCGCGACAACACCCTGATGTGTTTCGGCGACGGCAAGGAGTTCCTGGTTAGTGTACTGGAAGAACTCAAAGAACTCTAAACCCGGCAGACCTGCTCCATGCCGCTGGAATCAATACTTCCACCACGGTAAATGAGACTAGGCCTTGCCATCGTTTGGACCGCAATCTGCAGCCTCCTACTTCCGGGGGCTGCAGTTTGCGGTATAGGCAGCAATACTCGCCAAATGAAGGTCGGTGCCTGGGTCACCAAAATCTGGGCGCGCGGCATCTTGTTTGTGATCGGCGTGCGTTTGCGCATCGACGGACCGCGCCCCAAACGCGGCAACTTTGTCGTTAGCAATCATGTCACTTGGCTGGACATCGCGGTGCTGGGTTCGGCCTACTCCTCCAATCTCATCGCCAAACGCGAATTGGCCAAACTGCCCGGCTTCGGCTTTTGCTTTCGCGTCGCTGGCACCATGTTCATCAATCGCGAATCGCGACGCGATGCCCACCGCCTCGCCGCTGAACTCAAGGACTATCTAGCCGCTGGATTAACCATCACGATGTTCCCGGAGGGCGGCATCGGCAACGGTGTGGAATTGAGCAAATTCAAAAGCTCACTACTGGCCGGCGCCGCAGAACTGAGCACTCCCTGCGTACCCGCCGCCATCCACTACGATCTCGCCGACGTCACCTGGTGCGATGGCACCACTCTCGGCCAACACGCGCGAAGACTCATGCGGGCCAAATGGAGGCGCAAGCGTCGGCCTGGGGGTTGGTCTGGCAAACCAATTGAGGCACGCCTCACTTTTGCGCCGCCGATTACGTCGGATAGCAGAAAAAAACTCACCGCCGACCTGGAGTCAGCGGTGAGGGAAATGTATCAGCCTATGGGTTAGCGAAACTGGCGCTTAGTCCAGCCACTTCGGCGTGTTGAGTTGGATTAGAACTCTCCGCCGCGGCCTCCACCGGTTCCGCCCTGTCCACGGCCGCCGCCACCAGCAGCATCCCCACCGCCGCGACCGCCACGGTCACCGCCACGGCCTCCAAAGCCACCGCTGCTCATGGTGCTATAAGATTCCAATTGCGTGGTCGTCAGGAACTGTCCCAACTGCTCGTTGGTTTTGGTGCGCATTTCTTCCATAGCGGTGCGCGCAGTGGTGCGGTCAAAATTGCCGCCGGCCTCACGCATCTCACTCCAGGCATTGCGCATCGCACTATCTTGCTCTTCCAGGACGCGTGCCATTTGCGCGCTCTGGTAAGTATCAAGCCCCAACTCTTTGATGTAGCGATCCATGCGTTGGGTCAAGCGCTCGGCGCGTTGCTCCTCTTGACGCTTCTCGCGATCTTCCTCTTTTTGGGCTTCAATGCGATCCAAATAGGCACCAAAGCGCGCCTCTTCTTCCTGGCTAAAAGGCTCAGCCGAATCATTAATCGACGCCAATGGACGTCGGCCGCCTGCGGCTTGATCAGGTGGCATCATCGCAGGGCGACGACCCTCGAGATCGCGAATGGTGGCTCGCAGCGCATCAATCGATGCGGTTTGAGCAGCGTTTTCGGCGCCTAACTCCAGTAGTTGCTGTTCGAAATCACCTTCGGCATTGCCGGCAGCGGCCTCCACTGGCAACAGTGAAGAATTCGAATCTGCAATGGAGGGGCTGAAAAGCGTGCCGCCCAAGGCTCCGGCGACAAAACCGCCAACTAAGGCGATGGTTACTAGGGGTCCAGCTTGCATGGGATTAAAACACGAGTTGCTGCCTAGCGTTCCGACAAAAAGCCGAAGCGGGCCAGAATGTGCCAGGACAGTTGCTTCTTTAGGTCAGCCTAAAAGCCCATGCCAGTCAAAAGCGGGATGCCAATGAAGGCCAAAATCAGGACTAGGATGCTGATGGGGATCCCCATCTTAAGGTAATCACCGAATTTATAGCCACCCGGCCCATACACCATGAGGTTGGACTGGTGCCCCACAGGCGTGGCAAAGCTGATCGAAGAGCCGAAGGCCACGGCCAAAATAAATGCCCGCAACATGGGGTCAAACTCTGCCTGGCTAAGGCCTTGCATAGATTCGACCTGCTTGGCTGCACCTATGGCAATGGGGGTCAGCAGTACCGCAACGGCCTGGTTGGAAATGAAGTTGGTGAGGACGCCGCACACCACCAACAAGCCGCCCAAAACGGCGACCGCGCCCATGCCGATCAGCGAATCGACGATGCCGCCAGCCAAAAATGAGGCAACGCCGGACTGCTCCATCGCCCTGCCCAAGCCAATGGTGCCGACTATAAACATCAAAATCGGCCAGTCGATGGCTTGGTAGGCCTTGCGGGTGGTCAAACAACCGCTAGCCACCATCGCCAACGCGCCGAACAGGGCAATGACCGGCAGCAGGTGGCCGACGCTACCCATCGAGCACATGCCAAAAGCCACCATCACGCCCAGCACGATGCCCAGCGAAACCCGCGCCTTGCCGCGCAGCACCACCCAATCATGGGCGCCGGTGAGCAAGAAAAAGTCGTTTTTGGCCCGGATTCGATTCTGCGACTCTTCGTCGCCGCTCACCAAAAGCAAATCGCCGACGTGCAGCACCTGCTTCGATGCGCGCTCGCGAATATGGCGGCCGTCGCGCAAAACTGCGACCAAAATGGCGCCGTAATCACGCCACAAATGCACGTCGCCGACAGTGCGGCCTACGATGGACGAGTGCGGAGCCAAGGCTAGCTCGAAAAACTGCATCGACTTCGGATCAAAGCGGGATTCAGCCAACAAGCGCAAGCCAAATTCATCCTGCAAACCCGCCAGAGTGTCGACGTTTCCGCGCAGCATGATGACGTCGCCATGCTCAATGTTTTGGCCAGCATAGGGCGGCATGACCATGGTGTCTTCGCGGGCGAAAAACAGCAGTTCGGCGCGGCTGCTGGAGAAGACGTCGTCGTAGGCTTGGCCGAGCAGTGGCGATTGCGGACTGATCGTCAACTCAGTCACGTATTCGCGCGAGCCGGGGCCGGCCATCATGGTGGACAGCGATTGGCGTTTCGGCAACAGGCGGCGCACAAACACTGCAATGAACAGAACACCAGCCAGCAAAATGACGCCGCCGACCGCTGTCATTTCGAACATGCCCAACGGTGCGTAGCCGGCGTCTTCGGCGACACCAGACACCAGCAGGTTGGTGGACGTACCCACCAAAGTCACGGTGCCGCCCAAAATGGAGGCGTAGGCCAGCGGGATCATCAATCGCGACGCCGCCACCCCGGTGTCTTTGGCCATGCCGATCAAAATCGGAATGAAGACCACCACCACTCCGGTGTTATTCAAAAACGCGGACAATACGCCTGCGATCAGCGCCACCAAAAACACCATGCGCCGTTCCTTATTGGCGCTGAATTTCATCACCCATCGCGCAATGAATTCAACCGCGCCAGTACGCGTCAAGCCTTCGCCGATTACATACAACGACGCAATTGTCAGCACCGCACTATTACCAAAACCAGCAAGTGCATCCTTGGCGCTGATCAGGCTGGCGGCTGGATCAAATCCCGGACTGATCAAACGCATGCACTCGCCAATCGCAACCAGGGCCACCAAAACGCCAATGCCGATGGCGTCTAAGGAAGCCTTCTCCTTCACCAAAAGGATGAGGAGCAGGATGGTTACAGCGAGTACCGGGGGGCCCGAAATCTCCACGCGACGATATTAGCAGGGCTTAGTTGGCTGGCTTCAGCCGGCTGGGTGTAGACGGACCGCGGTGACTTTGTATTCAGGCACGCCAATTTCTGGATCCTTGGCATCGCTGGTGAGCAAATTGGCGCGCGCTTCGGCGTAATGCATGCCCATCCACACCACCCCCGGGTGGACTCGGTCGGTAATTTGCGCAAGAACCTCCACCTGGCCGCGTCGAGATTCCATCTGCAATGCTTGGCCTTCAACCACACCGAGGTCACGGGCGTCGTCGGGCGAGATTTCTACAAAGGGTAGCGATTGTTTTTCAACATTTCCCGGGCTGCGCATGGTCATAGTGGCCGCGTTGTAGTGATACAGGGTGCGGCCAGTGGTCAGCAGAACGGGGTATTCGGCGCATGGTTCTTCACCGGGAGGCACGTGGTCGACGGCGTAAAGCAAGCCCTTGCCGCGAATCGGTGCGCCCTCATGCAGGAATTTGGTCCCCGGATGATCGACGTCCGGGCACGGCCATTGCAAGCCGACCTCTTCGATGCGCGCATAATGAATACCCGAGAATTTAGGACTGAGTGCAGCCACTTCATCCCAAATTGCACGCGGGTTTTCTTCGCCAAAGTCATGACCCAAGGCGCGGGCGACGTCTAGCAAAATGCGCAAATCGGTGCGCGCATTCCCCGGTGGATCGACGCTGCGCCGCACCCGCTGCACGCGCCGTTCTGAATTGGTGAAGGTACCCGATTTTTCAGCGAAGCAAGAGGACGGCAGGACGACGTCGGCGTATTTGCGCGCAGTTTCGGTTAGGAAGATGTCTTGGCAAACAACAAAGTCCAACTTTGCAAAGCCCTTTTCGACATGGCTTAAGTTCGGCTCGGAAATGATCGGATCCTCACCCATGATGTAAAAGCACTTGACGCTATCGTCGTGCATGCCGGCCATCATTTGGTCCAAACGCAAACCTGGAACGCTCGAAAGCTCGCTGCCCCAGGCGTCGGAAAACTTGCGTAGCTCGTCAGCATTGTCGACCGCTTGGTAACCCGGCAAGTAGGTTGGGTTATTGCCCATGTCGTTGCAACCTTGCACGTTGTTTTGGCCGCGCAACGGATTCACGCCAGCAGATTCGCGACCGATGTGGCCGGTGATCAACGCCAAGTTAGACAGTGCACGCACGTTGTCCACTCCGCAAATGTGCTCGGTGATTCCTAAGGTGTAATAAATTCCAGCGCGCTCGGTGGTGGCGTAAATGCGCGCCGCTTCACGAATCATTCCGGCTGGCACGCCGCACACTTTGGCAGCGCGTTCGGGCGGCCACTCATTTACTGCGGCAGCAAATTCGTCAAAGTTTTCAGTTAGGTTATCGATGTAATTTTGATCTTGCAGCCCTTCCTCCAAAATCACATACGCCATACCGCACAACAACGGAATGTCAGTTCCAGGAGTCAACTGCAAATGCAAATCCGCATGCCGCGCCAACCAAGTTTTACGCGGATCGGCGACCAATAACTTGGCGCCACGACGCAAAGCTTTTTTCATGCGCAATGCAATCACCGGATGCGCTTCGGTGGTATTACTACCAATCACAAACATGCAATCGGCGTCCTCGATTTCCGCAATCGAGTTAGTCATCGCGCCAGCACCTAACGACCTGACCAGGCCGTATACAGTTGGAGCGTGTCAGGTTGCAGCGCAACTATGCACGTTATTTGTGCCTATGGCCGCCCGCGCAATTTTCTGCACGATATAGACGTCTTCGTTGGTGCAACGGCTGGACGCCAAAAACCCAATGGCGTCAGGCCCACTGCGCTGTTTAACTCCATTCATCCCAGCCGCAACTTTTTGCAAAGCATCATCCCAACTGGTGACATGCAATTCGCCGTCGGCGCCGCGTACTAGTGGTTCGGTCAGACGATCTGAATGATGAATGAATTCAAATGCGAACTTGCCTTTATTGCACAAGTTGCCTTCGTTTGGACCGACACCTATGTCGCTGGTAACCTTCACTACTTTGCCATCTTTAGTGTTGAGATCTAAGACACAACCCACACCGCAAAAGGTGCACACGCTACGAGTTTTTTCACACTCGGCATCGGCGATAGGACCACCGCCACCAAGTACAACTTCTTCACCACGTTTCACAATCGCTTGCTTTTCATACAACGCACCAGTCGGGCAAGTTGAAACACAGCCGCCGCACAACTCACAACTGGTATCTAAAAAACTCTTCCGCCCGGTCGGCTGCACCACTGCGCCAACCCCTTGGCCGACGTGCTCCAGCGCCGAACACTGCATGACTTCATCGCAATAACGCACACAGCGATCACACATAATGCACGCGCCTGGATTAAAACCAATCCATTGATTGCGATCGTCATAAGCCGCGCGCCGTCCCAACTTCAGCGACGGCTGCACCAGCTGATGCTCGGCCGCCAATTCTTGCAACTGGTTCGGCTTCACGCCGACGTCTTCGTAATGCTCCGCCATTAGCATGTCTAACATGGTGCGCCGCAATCGATGCAGGTCGTCACTATGAGTGCGTACCGTCATATTGTCCGCACACACCGTTTTACAAGCCGCCACCGGCCGCGGCGCACCATCAACCTCGACCAAACACAAGCGGCAACCGCCGTAAGGATCTAAGCGATCATCGTGACAAAGCGTCGGGATTTCGATGCCATGCTGATGCGCGGCCTGCAGCAACGTAGTGTGCGGCTCAACTTCGATTTGCTTGCCGTCCAAGCCTAGGCGGATCTGACTCATGTCTAAGCCAGTTTAGCGGGCTTTCCGGCCGCAAGGGGATTAGCTCGCCGACGGCGTCGGATTTGCTGCGGGCGGAGTCAAATTGGGCGCGGATGGTGGGAATTGACGCAGCACGTGAATTAGCGAATACAGCAACACCGCGCCAGTGGCAATCAACAATCCGCCTGTAACAGCAGTCAGCCAATCCGTCGGCCTAAGCATGCCGACGCTACCGCAAAGCAGCGACGTTAGATGCAACCACAACCCCAGCTTGATGTTTTTTTGAGCAAGCAAGCCGCGCATCGACGGCACCGGCTGCAATCCGACCAACGGCGACATGCGGTGGAACCAAACTAAAAACGGCACGATGCGCGTCAACATGCCGTGCACGATCAAACCGCCCCAACCCCAAATCGCCCACCAGCCCCACAGCATGGACCAACGCGCCTGATCGGAAAAATGCGCGATCAAACCCAATGGAACGAGCGCTAATCCAACCGTCAGCCCGGCGCGCCAAAACAGCAAGCTGCCGTCAGGGCGTGGCCGTTTGCGCTGGCTGAGCATGCGCAGGGTTGAAATGGGATGCAAAATCCAAACCACCAACGCCGCAGGTGCCGCTGCGATCAAAACTGTGCGTGAAGTGGCGTCGGCAATCCAAAGACTCGCCATTAATGCCACCAAGCTGATGGCGATGGCAACTAACATCGCGTTTTTGCGGCCATTGGAGGGCGTCGGCGTGAGGTAAAACATCGGCACCACCTGCCACGAAACAGCAACGATCAAACCGCCTACCCAAGTCAACAAGGCCAGATTGAAATGCACCTGCAGCAACAGCGTTCGTGCCGCTGGAAAGGTGCCCGCGTAATGACCGCGAGCCATTAAAAAACCGAGCACCGCCGTCGCCAAAAAGCCGACGAACGCAAGCCGCATACCCCAAACCGTCGGATCTTTCATTGGCGCCACAATTAGGCCGTAGCCGACCGGCAGCACGAACAGCAGCATCGCGGTCATCAAAGCATGCACGCCCAATTTCATCCCCATAATCGAGGAGTCGTAAAACCCGAATTGCATACCGATCAAGCCCAGCAGTAAAAACGCGTGCACTAACTTCGCCAGCTGGATCAGCGGCACCGGCGCGCCAGCCACCACCGGCACCATTTGATACAGCGCGCCCATCATGATGAAGCCGATGACCCCCAGAGTGCCCAAATGCACCCAGCCCATCGTCTGCAAATACCACGGCGACGCCCACGGCCCCGAGCCAGTGACTAGGGCGGCCACGCCCGCCACGATGATCATCAATGGCGCAGTGAGAAAAAATCGCGCCGGGATATCAAGCGGCGGCGCTTGGTCCAGGCTTAGACCGGCGGTTTGCATGATGCGTGAAGCGTGATGGGGTAGGCGAGCCCCGCGAAACAGCCGCCGTTACGGCTTGCCGATCCAAATCAGGGCGGTGGCGTCGGCTTGCTCCAAGTATTGGTAGCGGATTCCGCGCTCCTCCAACCGAGGCAACAAAAACCGCGGGATCCGCGGCAGA
>JACNIZ010000271.1 GCA_014382805.1 Planctomycetota bacterium | reverse complement strand
GGAAATAAGGAAAGGGGCTTAATTTTCAGGTGATGAATGAAATGGGAGAAGCTACGCCGGGATGCTCGGGTAAAGGCGGGCCGATTGAAAGGGAAAACGTCGGGATCAGCGATTATTTCGAAGCTTCATGAATAGTCCGGGTTAGGAAAATCAGCCAATTGGCTCAATTAACCAATCACCATCGTCGCGCCGTTGGACAGCGAGCAACTGCCGAAATCAAAAGCTTGCACCCAAACTGACATACCGGAAATCCCAGCAGGTACATTCAAAGACAACGCCGCAATTCCGTTGCCGTCGGCGTTGGTTTGAGGCAGCAATTCGATGGGGAAGCTGAGGGAGGCATTCACCAAACCGCATGCTCCGACGGGAACCAGGTTGGGGCCGGCTCCGGCGCGGGAATATGCAAACGCAACTGGGTTTTGGGGAGTTGCGTTTTCAACGGTCAGGGTTGCGGCAGAACCGGCTACAAGATTGTCGACAGTTAAAACCGGATTAGCGGTCAGAACGGTTACCGAACCCACCATGCCAATGGCCAAGTGCGGCGCGCAGTAATAGTCGTACACGTTGCCGTTCGCGGGCACGGAAGCCAAAAAGTTGGCGTCGAAAGTAATGCTGTAAGTGAACGGCGGCGAAACCGTCGCTCCTGAGCTGAACAAACCGTCGAAAGAAACCACGTTGTGCTTGCCGGTGACCCAATTCCAAAGCACGGTGTCACCTTCTTGGATGGTGATGTTCTTGGGGCTGAACGAAATGCTCCCCAAGTCGACTTGGTGGGTGGTCTGCGCGCTAGCAACGGAAGTTGCCGCGACAGCCAATGCGAGGGAGAAGAGAAGTTGGAGGGGACGGGTGCAGTTCATGGCGATTGCCCTGATTCTACAGCAGATTTCAAAAACCGAATTGAACCGTGCCCGTCTTTGGGTCGACCCTGACCTCCAAATGACTTTTCTTCCACGCGCCGTAATAAGTCGACGGTTCAGCTTTCAAAGGCACCGTGACGTCGAAATGAGTGGACCAACGTAGGAATCTCTTGCCGTGGATGCTTTCAGGTGGCGGTGTTTTGTACCTGCGAACAAACATCCGCGATTCCCCCGGCCGCATGGACCAGCTTTGAAGTTCGGCAGGCGTCGGCGCTCTTTCGGCGCGGACTGGGCTGCAACCTCTAGCTCCACTAATACCTCCACTCCTTTCCCTTACTTGTACGGACCATGACCCTGAGCTGCTTCGCCCACCACCCCTTTTCCACCAAACCTCATGCTCCGAATCGTTATGCAGCACCACAATCACAGCCGGAATGAGTCGCTCTTCGACCGCAGTGAGCTGGACGCTAATCGGTCCCATACGGCCTTCTCGCTGTCCTATGAAGCGAAGCTCAGCAACATAACTGGCGACGTCTTCCAGGTCGGCGCAACTCGGAAAAAGCGAACAAAATAGGAATGCTAGCCATAGGGGGTAGTTGGCATGTTTGCGCATAATGGGACAACGCCTCGTGCCCCAATAGGTTCAGCAAAGAAGCCTCGGCAGCCGATATTTGCGGGTTTAAGCAGAGGGACCGTAAGTTAGGCTACCTTCGTGACGGAACTCCCGGCCACGACCCAACTCTCCTCCAAACCGTAATCTTGACCATGGCAAAAACCGGTTTCGTAACTCGACTGTTTTTGGTTTCGTTAACCCTATGGGCGACGGCCTGCAGCGGCGGATCTGATGGCGACAACACTAGCCAACAGCCGCAGAATTACGTCGAAACGATTCGTGGCACTGAGGTGCAGTTTGAAATGGTATGGGTGCCTGATGCGCATCTTTGGGTGGGCAAAACTGAGGTCACCTGGGATGAATTTTTGCTCTACTGCGACTTCGAGGAAAACAACGGCCTTGCACCCGACGCCGACGCCGTCAGCAAGCCGTCGAAGCCATTGGACTGGACGCCGTATGACCACAACTGGGGTGCTGGCAAGCGCCCGGCGGTGGGCATGAGCTGGCAATCGGCGCAAAAGTACTGTGAATGGCTGAGCTGGAATACGATGATCCGATATCGGCTGCCGTCGGAAAAGGAATGGGAGTTGGCGTGTGGTGCCGCGCCCGAAACTGCCGACGTCGCCAAAAGCGTGGCTTGGTGCTTGGAAAACGCTGGCAACAAGACTCAGGAGGTGGGTCAAAAAGCTGCCAATTCCAACGGCCTGCACGACATGTATGGCAATTTATGGGAGTACTGCGCCAACCCCTATTCCAGCGACGACCTCGAGCAAGCCGTGCTGCGCGGCGGCTCATGGCTGAATAGCGCCGCCGACCTTAGCCCGGAAACGCGCCTGCCTTTCAATATCGATTGGACTTTGCGTGACCCAAACTACCCGCCCGGTGTATGGTGGATTCCCGACGGCAGTCACCTCGGCTTTAGGGTGGTGCGTGATGGTCCGGATAAAGGAAGCAAACAATGAAAACTACGCGACGCGAATTTTTTGATCAACTTCTGGCTGCTGCAGCGTTGGGTGCCAGCACCTTTTCCGGACGGCAATTATTTGGCCAAGTAGCTCAGCCGCCGGCTCCGCGCTCGCCGAACGAAACCGTGCGGGTGGGGGTGGTTGGAGTGCGTGGTCGCGGTCGGGCGCACATCGGCGAATTTAAGAAGATGGCGAACGTAAAGGTGACTGCCATTTGCGATGCTGATTCCGCCATGTCCGACCTAGCGTTGAAGTCGGTGCCAGAAGCGAAGTACTTCCAGGATGTTCGGCATATGCTTGAGTCGGATTTAGTCGACGTCGTCACCGTCGCTACGCCGAACCATTGGCACTCCTTAGTGTCGATTTGGGCGCTGCAAGCCGGCAAGCATGTTTACGTCGAAAAGCCGCTGAGCCATGACGTGTTTGAAGGTCGTCAGCTAGTCCGCGCCGCCGACGCCTCTGGTTTGGTGGTCCAGCATGGCACCCAGTCACGCACTGCTACCGCTACCCGCGACGCGATGGCGTACTTGCATTCCGGCGGGCTGGGCAAGGTCAAGTTCGCGCGCGCCTTGTGCTACAAACGACGTCAATCCATCGGCAAAGTGGCTGGTCCGCAAACTCCGCCGGATAGTTGCGATTACAAACTATGGTGCGGCCCGGCTGGCGTGCATGAATTGCGCCGCAAGAGTTTGCACTATGACTGGCACTGGAATTTCCGCACCGGCAACGGTGACATGGGAAATCAGGGCGTGCACCAAATGGACATCGCGCGCTGGGGGTTGGGTGTGGATCACCTGCCGCAGCGCATCATTAGTGTGGGCGGCCGCTTCGGTTATGTCGACGATGGCGATACTCCGAACACCTTGTTGTCGCTGTTTGATTTTGGTGAGCAGCAGTTGATGTTTGAAGTGCGCGGTTTGAAGACGCCGGGATATCGCGGTGCTTCGATTGGTGTCGTGTTTGAATGCGAAAAGGGTTATTTGGTAAGTGCCAGTTACGGCAAGCTGCATGCTTATGATCACGATGGAAATGTGATCCAAACTTTCGAAGGCGACCAAAATCACTTCGCGCAATTCATGCAAGCCGTGCGCGCTGGCAAGCCGGAAATGGTGAATGCCAGTCCGCTTGATGGCCACCTTTCTAGCGCGCTGTGTCACCTCGGCAATATTTCTTATCTTGCGGGTGAAAGCACTCCGGTTAAAAAAATGGAGAACGCGTTTGCCAAGTTTAAGAATGGCCCGGGCGTTGAAATCGCTGCGGAATCGCTATCGCGTTACTACAAGCATTTGGGCGAAAACGGTCTGGACCTGAGTAAAGAGCTCGGCTTTGCCGGTTCATTGCTCAACTTCGACGTCAAGACCGAACGCTTCACCGGAGCGCATGCTGACGCAGCCAACAAGTTGTTGCGCAAACCAGTTGCCGAAGGATTTGAAGTGCCTAGTTTGGTTTAATGCTCAAACGAAATTCGCTTAAGCTCGGGCTCCGGTGCCCGATACTCTTGGTCTTGGTAGGCGCTTGTACGCAGATTCCAGGCGAAGCTACAAGGGTGTCGGCTGACACTAATCCTCCTCCCGAAGAGCTAGCGATTATTCACGCAATGATTCAGGATACTTGGCAATTGGGACCGTTTGAAAATGGACGGTACAACCCAACTCGTGTCATTGTTAAATCAGTAGTTTCATTTGGACCTATTTTTGAATTCGATCCTGAATACGGTCAAGAAGACCCGATTCCAGTTTTTTTGGAAGATGCCGAATCGCGTGGCCAAGAATTTCTGTCAGCTTTCAAAGACTTTCTCGGGAATAACCAAGGAGAGTTTGAATTCGATTTCCCAGATGCTTGGCTTCCTAAGATCAAAGTCATCGATACCAAAGAGCTACACGAATATTTTTCTAGAGAAAATGGTGGCTCGATGAATGGGTGGGAAGATTTCTACTTTGATCATCCTGGTGCTATTGGAATGGTGACGATTTCTAGGCCGGGGATTAGCATGGAAGGAACCACAGCCTTCCTCTATTTAGGGCACCAAAGTGGTATTCGTGCTGGAGGTGGCTACATTCGGGTTCTAAAGAAATCGAATGGCGTTTGGAGGGTATTGGATGAGATCTTTGGTGGATATTGGGTGAGCTGAAAGCCCTGTTGATCGATAAAATCTCAGTGTATCGATCGAATTATGTGGCATTATGATCGATAAAGCGGTCGCATATCGATCATGGAATGGAATTGGCAACAACCCGATTGGCCCACATTTGAGTGGTCTGAGGCTCGTTTGGCGAAGGCTGAACGGCTGTTTTTGGTCAATGGAGGGGTGTTTTGGGGCAAGCTAGATACGCTCAGTGGGCCAAATCAAGATTTGGTCTCGGTCGAGACGATTCTTTCTGAAGCCATAACCACCTCCCAAATCGAAGGAGAACATCTCGACCGAGAAAGTTTGCGGTCGTCCATCCGTCGGCAGCTTGGATTGGGATTCGATCAGCGGCAGGTTGGTCCTCCTGAGCAAGGCATCGCGGAGCTGATGACCGCGCTATATCGCGATTGGAATGAGCCGCTAAGTCATCAATCCCTGTTCGATTGGCACAGCAAAATTTGTTTGAGTCGGCGCGATCTAAAAGAGGTTGGGAGCTATCGATCTCACGCTGAATCCATGCAGATCGTATTCGGTCAGGTGGGCTCGCCCAAAGTCCATTTTGAAGCACCGCCTTCTGCATGTGTAACACGCGAAATGAAGCGATTTGTCGAGTGGTATGAGAGCACTGGCCCCAACGGACCGACCCCTTTACCTGCTTTGGCCAGAGCGGGAATAGCTCACTTGTATTTTGTATCCATCCACCCGTTTGAAGACGGCAATGGTCGGGTTGGCCGCGCTATCGCGGAAAAGGTATTGATCCAGGGTTTGGGTCGTCCATGTGTGATTGGGTTGGCCACCAATATGTGCCACAATCAAAAGGAATATTACGCGGCATTAAGTGCTTGCAATCAATCCAATCAAATTACCGATTGGTTAGCGTGGATGGGTGGCATAGTTCTAGAAGCCCAATATCGAACTCATGCTCAAGTCGAATTTCTCCTTGAAAAAACGCGTCTGTTTGATCGCTTGGCCGATCAACTCAATGAACGCCAGGTGACCGCACTCATGCGAATGTTCCGTGAAGGTGTAAATGGGTTCCGCGGTGGCCTAAGCGCCGGCAATTACGTCAGCATCACTAAGGCTTCGACTGCCACAGCAACCCGTGATTTAGCCGACCTAGTGGCAAAAGGTGCGCTGCGCCGCTCCGGCGAAAGAAAGCATACCCGCTATTCTCTCGCCATTGCAGCGTTTAAAATTCCCAAAGTCCGCATCCATGCGGACGGACACTTAACCGAGGCAGTTGAATTTCTTAACGAGTGAAGATGTCATTCGTGCGAGATGGTGCACCGGTGCTTTCCTGGAAAAGTCCGTCGCGATGCCATAAGGCTTGGCCTTGAGATCGCGGGCGACGCATTTGGAAGCTTAGGTTTGAACCTGGCGGCAATGGTTCGCCAAAAGCGCAAGTGTAGTCGGCCCAAAGTCCCAGCGATGGGTTATTCGGATCCATGAAGATCGAACCGTTGTTTGGGTTGACGTACAAAAATGGCTGCCACAGTTTAGTCGTCGGAATGAGATCGGCCTGATTGACTTCTGGATTGCGCAGCCAGTCGGGGAAGATCAGCGCATCGTTGACGCCGTCGCCATTGGTGTCTGTGTTCGCCAGGTTTTTGGGGTGGAATGCACGCAGGTCGGTCGTTGGCATTTTTGCGCTGCCAAAGCCGGACGTACTGGTGCCGATGACCACACCATCTATCCCATCCTGGGATAGCGAGATCGAGTTAGGTCCGAGCCAGTCCGTAGGCGGTGAAATTCGCCATTCATTTCCAAGATCGCTGGCTGGATATTGCCAGCCTATTTGCGGTAGCCCGTTTTCGTCCGCAAATGCTGTGAGGCCTCCTAAATCGGCTATTTGAGTAAATACATCGTATTGCGGAACCACACCCATGGTGCGGCGCAAACTCCAACCTAAACGCCATTGCAGCTCGGTAATTTTGGGAGCGCCGTGAATCGGATGGTCGACGAAAATTTCCAAGCTATGGCCGCCCGACGGCGCCAGACGGCAGGTGGCAATGTCATCGTGCAAAGCCGGACCATAATCAGAGGTTTGCAAATAATGAGTTGTGGCATCTAGGTTGATAACCTTCACCTTGTACTCATTGCCTTGAGGGTCGCTAGGCAAGGCAATCATTTCACCCGTGACCGCATCGTGGCCTTCAAAGAGGTCAAGTGAGTTCACATACATTTCGTGGTTGGCGTAAACCAAAATCGCGTCATAAGGACCTAGCCGATTGGCCCCGGGCGTCATTGGGTCGATGCCCTCCAAAGCCAACAAGTCCAAGGCCTCCTGCGGGAACATAATTCGATTGGATAAAACGTTATGCCATTGATCGTGATTGCCCAACGGCTGTATCGCATCCTGCGTCATCGCCGCCAGAACGGCTTGTGGACTGGCACCGCCCAACACCAACTCAGTTAAGTCCCAGATTTTCATTTCTGGTGCGGCCGGACCGATGGCATCCATGTCCAATGTCGCCATTTGCGCCATCATCGCCGACCCGCGGGCGTCGCGTTTTACGGCTTGGGTGGAAGGCTGAAAAAATTCCCAAACCGGTTGAATCACCGTGCTGCGATCCGGTTCTGCATACCACCCCCAAATTTGAATGCCGCGCAAAGTTGCCAAAGTGCCGTGGGCGACGGTGGCCTGAGCAATTTCATTACTACCAAGGGGACCCCACGCAGCATCGTAACCCTTTGAAGAAAGTTCACCGTTTCCGAACGGATCTACATCCTTCAGCAGTGTGGTTGGGGCGAATGATTCGGTCGTCGTGCTATACACCGTGTAGTTCACATAAAGCAAATCGCGCGGGTCGGCTCGCGGTGGAAATAGCATGAACATGGTGTCCGTGTCCATTTCTTCGTCAAAGTAAAGGATGTTGACATCAAGTTCCCATACCGTGCGCAGCTGGCCATCTAAACCTTCAGCCTGTAAGCCACGATCCCTCACGTACTTGGTTTTGTATTCCCCGGCAACGTGACTTGGAAGCCAGCCGCCTCGATTTGTGTTGAGCAGCGCGAAGCCGTCGTAAATGCGATTGGAGGTGGAGCCAGTAAGGATGGCGCGTAGTTCATTCGCCATCGATTGCATGGTTGCTATTTGATTGTTGCCGGCAGCATCTTCTAAAGCTCGCAGCGCGTCACGCACATCGCGGTTTGGGCTGTTGGTCCCATTTTGGTGAATCGTTTTACCGGTTGAGCTTTTACCTTGATCTGCTCGCTTTCGCTTCACCTTGCCGACGATATTGATTTGCTCGGAATGGCCCGTGACTTGGTGGCTAGATGGCAAGCGCCATGGTTGGGTCAAAACGGATTGAATAACCGGATCCAACAATCCAGGATCGTTTGGATTTTGCCCGGATGCCGTAGAGGCTGCAGGGATCAGGACAGTGATACTAAGTAGAAGGTGGGCGGGGCGCATTTGAGTCTATTTCAGGCCTTTTTAGAGTATGCGCATGAAATCAAAGTTCCCCCTCATCAATTTCACCAAAATTACCGACAGACGGCGCTAGGGCTAGGAAAAGTGGGTTTGAGAGAATTACAAAAAGTTTAACCGCATTTCGCGAGGGAGCGCGGCCATTTTTTCGCCTGTCTTTGTGAACCCGGGCACAGCGCCTGGACCAACCCTCAAACAAATTCAGATGAAAAGCCTCATTACCAAAACCCTTCTGCTTCTGGCCGCCACCGCAGCCGTTTTCACATTTTCCGCGCCTCAGTCATCGGCGGCATTCATGAATGCAGATGATTTGATTTGGGATGCAAATGCCACTCAAGGTCAATACATCCTCAAGGGCAAGTACAAGGAGTCGCCGGAAAACGGCATGATCGACCAGTCCTTGGAAGCCGAAGTTAAAAACGTCGTGCCAGGCACAGTTGTCAACTTCTCAGTTGATGGATTCAAAGTAGGCAGTGCCACCGCCGACGCCCTCGGCACCGCTCGCTTGAACATCGATCTTTTCAACCTACCAGACGACGGTACCGGTCGCGTTGACGGCCGACGCGCAGAAACGGGGAGTATCTTGCGCGCTTATCGCGGGAACCAAGGGATCTCCGCAAGCTTCGTTCCTCGTCCTTAAGGCCTGGAACAGGATCGCCCAGGGTTTGATGGAGACAAACCCTGGGCATCTTTTGTTCATCTATTGACCTCGTTCGATTAAGAAAAATGAAACTTCAACGAGCTGAACTTGGCCTGCTATTGCTATTCATAATTCTGTGGTGCCTCGCGTGGATAGCTGGCACCCGCCTCGCCGAAGAACTGCGGGCTGGTGTTGAGGCGAAACAGAGTTTGGCTAATCCTCGTCTAGCCGCAAGCGATAGCCAATCCCACGCGCAGTAATCAAATATCGCGGATTGGTAAGGTCGGGCTCGAATCTTTTGCGCAGACGGACGACAAAATTATCGACGGTGCGAGGAGTCGGGTCGGCTTCGTCGCCCCAGACTTCGGCGATAATGTCGCCGCGTTGCACCACACTGCCGTGGGCTTCGAAGAGTAGCTTCAAAATGCCGATCTCTTTGGCGTTCAAAGCCACCATTTCACCGTGAATATCTTGCGCTTCGGCGCGATCAAAATCGATCCAGCATTCCCCAATATTTACTCGCGTCACGCTTTTCGGCTCACTCCAACCGGACCGCCGCAACAACGCATGCACGCGCGCCAGTAACTCGTCCAAATGGAACGGCTTGATCAAATAATCATCGCCACCGGCCATCAAACCTTCGACCCGATCGGGCGGTAGATCACGCGCGGTCACAAGCAAAATCGGCGTGTTGACGCCTTCGGAGCGCAACCGACGGCACACCTCAAAACCGTCTAGCTCGGGCAGCATGACGTCGAGCAAAATCAAATCATTGCCGCCTTGCCGCGCCGCGCGCAGTGCCGCCGCACCGTCTGTCGCTAACACCACTCGATAACCTTCGTCTTCGAGATTGTCGCATACCAAATTGGCGATGCGAGGTTCGTCTTCCACGACCAGGATGCGTTGCGCGGCCATGTTGCGATTTTAGGACCGTGGGTGTGCTTTCCCTAGGCCGAAACAATTCAACCTGCAGGGCCGCTCGCCAAAGGCCACAGAACCTGGAACGAAGAACCAGCGCCTGGACCAGCGCTCTGCACTGAAATGCTCGCACCTTGGGCACGCAATAGTTCGCGGGTCAAGTACAAGCCCAGGCCCGTACCCGGCGCCGTCCGCACGCGCTCGTCACCGGCGCGCCAAAAGCGCTCAAACAGGTGGGGCAGCTCCTCGGC
>JACNIZ010000168.1 GCA_014382805.1 Planctomycetota bacterium | reverse complement strand
AAGGCCCGATTGATGGCGCGCTTGGTGAATAAAGAATTGGGGCAGAACCGAGTCTTCCCGGTTCCCGACGTCGCTCATCTTTTTGGCCTGGTCGATCGCCGCTTCTGGCCAGACATCACGGATCAACTGATCGACGCCATCGCCGCCGGCGAGGTTCCTTATGCTCACCTGAGCATTCCCGAATCCAGAACCGACCAAATCGTGCAAGCACTGGAAGCTGGCGACGTACCGCCGCGGGCGTTGCAAGCCTTGCGCCAGGTTCCGGCCGTGGATACCGAAGGATTTGATCCACAAGATCAATTTTTGGGAGACTTGCGGCGTTTAGTTCCGAAATTCAAAAGCGCCGACGATTCCGGCTGGACGCAAAATAAGCGTTTCGACCGCTTCGTGGCCGCAGCGAGCTACTTCCAAAAAATCGGCTCTTAAACGTTGTTTTCCGCCAAGCCTTCGGTCCACATTTGATTGTGTACCGGGGCTACTAGTTGGCGGATTTCGGCTAACAGCGCTTCGTCGGATGTTTGCCCAAGCACCTTTAAATTCGCCGCCACTTCGTCGGCACTGCTCATGCCAATCAAAGTGGTATTCACGCGCGCATTGTCCAACGAAAAACGTAAGGCAACTTGCGAAAGGTTGTGCCCGTGTTTCTGGCACAGCGCGAGCAAAGGCTCGCGTACGGCCTTAACGTCGGCGCTGGCGTGATGCCATTTTTGTGGTCCGCTTTCGGTTAATAAGCCTAAACAAAGCGGCGAGGCATTGATCAAACCGACGCCGTTGGATGCGCAGTAACCAGCCAAAACCTCATCCAATTGTTGATTGAGCAGGTTGTAATGCGCATAAGACAGGATGGCGTCTAGGCTGGCGCTTTCAGAAATTTTGCGCAGGTAGCGCACCGGCAAACCTGAAATGCCGACGAAGCGAACTTTGCCTTGATCGCGCAATGCAAGCGCGGCCGGAATGGTTTCTTCCAGGACCTGCTTTTGCGTGCCAAATTCCACATCATGCACGATTAAAAGATCAAGATGGTCTGTTTGCAGGCGAGCTAGGGATTCCTCCACGCTGCTCGCTACGCGTGAACCGCTGAAGTCGAAATCTTTGACCCCGAAGCGCGCGCATTTGCTCGAAAGGAAAACTTGATCGCGTTTTCCTTTAAGCGCCTGCCCTAATCGTTCTTCCGCAAGCGTGAATCCGTAAAAAGGAGCGACGTCGAAGTAGTTGATGCCAGCATCGATGGCAGCATGCACCGCCCCTCGGCCGACGCTGGCTTCGTTTTCGCCAAATACGCCGCCGAGGGTGGCTCCGCCGAATCCGATCACGGACAGTTCGCAGCCGGTGCTCCCTAGCTCTCGGTATTCCATTTCGAATTCAGCTCGTCACAGCGGCTTTTGCACTATCCACGCCAGTTTCGACCCAACTGCGGGACTTAGCCGAAGCCAAAACCGCATCACAAACGCGTTGCGTTTGCAAAGCATCGCGGAAATTGGGCTGTGCCGGCTGCCCCGACTCCACCCCGGCCAAAAAGTCGGCTAGCGCGTGAATGAATGTGTGCTCGTAACCGATGGTGCATCCCGGCACCCACCAGCGATCCATGTACGGATGCTCAAAGTTAGTGACGTGAATGCGCCGCCAACCAGTCAGGTGATCCTCCACCTTTTCGCCCGACGTTTTGGTGTGCTCAAAGAAGTCCAAGTACTGCGGATCTTCTAGATCGAAAAACACCGAGCCATCGGCGCCGTTCATTTCGAAGGTGTTGTAATTTTTTCGCCCGCGCGCATAACGCGTGGATTCAAAAGTACCCATCGAGCCATTGGCAAAGCGCGCCAGGAACATGCAGGCGTCGTCAATGCTGACCGGCTGCACTTGACCCGTATCTTGGTGGACTCGCTCCTTGATGAAGGTTTCAGTATCGGCGACCACGCTGGTGATCGGGCCATTCAACCACATCGCGGTATCGATGGAGTGGGCTAACAAGTCCCCCGTCACTCCCGAACCGGCGACGGCGGCGTCGAGACGCCAAAGCGCTGCTCCGCCCTGCGGCACGTCTTGGGCTATGGTCCAGTCTTGCAGGTAGGTGCCGCGGTAATGGAAAGCTCGGCCAATGCGTTTTTCGTCCACCAATTGGCGCGCCAATGCGATGGCCGGGACACGCCGGTAGTTAAACCAAACCATGTTCGGCACGCCGGCTTCTTCGACCGCAGCCGCCATTTCTTCGGCTTCGCGCACGTTCATCGCCAGCGGCTTTTCGCACAGTACCCACTTGCCGTTTTTGGCTGCAGCCAAGGCAATTTCAAAGTGAGTGTGGTTGGGGCTGCAGATATCGATCACATCAATATCGTCGCGCTCCACCACCTTGCGCCAATCGGTTTCGACCTCGGCGTAGCCCCAAGTTTTTGCAAACTCGGTCGCCTTTTCTCGATCCCGCGCGCACAAAACCTGTAGTTCCGGCCTGTACTTCAATTCAGGGAAAAACCGCGCGACCTTGTGGTAGGCGTTGCTGTGCGCCTTGCCCATAAAGCCGTAGCCGAACATCGCAATTCGTAGAGGCTTGTTCATGACACCGACGGCGCGAAGTAGCGCTCATTCAATTTGTCCATGAATGCTTTGCAGGAGGCGGTGGCGTCCCATGCGTCGGGCCAGAAGCACAGGTCGATGGTCCACCAATCGTGACCTGGATCGATGGCCGCCAAATGTGGAACAACCGCGTCGAAATCGACCAGGCCTTCGCCAAATGGGAGGTGCATGGAAGTTTCGTCTTCGCCGTTTTCGTCTTTATGGCAGCTGTTATCCGAATCAATCAAATGGATGTGATTGATGCGTCCATTCAAGCGCTGGATCAGCTCAATTTGACCTCCAGCCAGTACTTCTTTTTCACCCGGCTGACGCGCGCCGACCTCGGCAACCATATGGCCGTGGCTGGTGTCGTAAAGCACTCCAAAGTTGGTGTCATCGACAGCGTCCAAAATCCGGAAAAGGTCCGACGGTTTGTTAAACGCAAAACCTGGCTCAAATTCCCAGGTCATGTAAAGCCCATGATCCTTGGCGATTTCGTTGCAAGTGGCGAAGGTGCTGGTCACGCGCTTGAACGCGGTATCAGGATCGACCTTGTCGAAAATCGTCGGCGGCTGCACGGTGTCGACGCGAATGCCTTTGATCCCTAAATCGCGCGAAAACTCGCAGTTCTTCTTGAACTCAGCGATGTACTTGGAAGGATCATCAGTGTCGATCAGGTTTTCACCCCACAAGTTTGCGGCCAAACCACTGAACTCGAGCCCGTGGCGCTTCATTTGCTCGACCACCTGCTGACGTTGCTCGGCGCTGGTCAGGTCATCCGGATTCGGATGGGGCGGAAAGCCGCCTAATTCAAGGCCGTCGAAACCTAGTTCGGCCAGTTTGGTGCAAACGGTTTCAAAATCGACTGGCTTGTCGCCGTACGGGCCGATGGTGTAGGCCCAAGATCCTATGGAGATGCGCTTCATCTATTCAGTGGTGAGTTTGGGGTTAGTAGGTCGCTCGGCCGCCGGAAATGTCGTAACAAGACCCGGTGGAAAAACTGCAGTCCTCGCTGGCGAGGTAATGAACCAGGGCGGCGACCTCTTCGGGGCGCCCGGTTCGGCCGATCGGAATCTTGGAGACCATGTAGTCGATGGTTTCCTGATTCACCTGATCGAGCATCGGAGTATGAATGACCGCCGGCGCAACGGAATGGATGCGAATGCCAGTTTCCGCGACCTCTTTGGCCAACGACTTGGTCATGCCAATCACACCGGCTTTGGAGGCCGAATAAGGCCCCAGCTTCGGGTTGCCCTCTTTGCCGGCGATCGACGCAATGTTGACGATCCGGCCATAATTTGCTTTTCGCATCGGCCCGAGCGCGGCACGATTGCAAAGCCATAAACCGGTCAAATTGACCTCAAGCACCTGACGCCATTCCTCGACCGAGGTTTCCCATGCAAAAGCATTGCGGCCAACGATTCCTGCCGAGCAAACCAGGATGTCGTAACTGCCAAAACGGTCGGTGACCTGTTGCGTCATCTGCTCGACCTGGGTTTCGTCGGTGATGTCAGTTGGGCAGCCGATGGCGGCGGCACCGGTGGTGCGTAGTTGGGCTACGGCGACCTCGGTTGCGTCGGCATCTAGGTCGACGATGGCAATTTTTGCTCCAGCCGAAGCCAGGCGATGAGCGACGGCGAGGCCGATTCCGCGGGCTCCGCCCGAGATTACAGCAGTTCGATTCGCGAGGGAGAAGTCGGAGGGCTCCATGAGAGTGCCAGACTAGCATCCGAGGCGCGGCGCGGAAGAGTTGGAAGGATGTTACTGTCAAAAATGTGAAGCCCCCCTACCTCACGCTGCGCTCGGTCGGACTGTCCCTCGTTCTTGTTTTTGGCTCGGTAGTTTCCTGCGGTCAGGAAGCGGCTGGCCCCGCGCCTAGAGGGTCCGACGAAAAATCCGACCAGGCTGCGGCAGCGTCGGGGCAGCCGGATACCGTCGATGCGAAGCGTAGGTCTTTGTTTGATGGCGCCTCTTTGGATGGTTGGGAGGGTAATTGGACGGTCATGGACGGCGCCCTGGTTTCGGGCGTCGGCGATCTGATTTCCGGCGAGGATTTTGGGGATTACCACCTGCATTTCGATTTTCAAATTCCCGCAGCCGCTGGCGAAAGCGCTGCAACCCGTCGTGCTGACAGTGGGGTCTACCTTTCCGATCGCTGGGAAGTGCAAATCGGTGAATCTAGTGGGGCAATTTTTGGAGTCGCTGCTCCTCGGCAGAATGCCGCTTTGGCGGCCGGGCAATGGCAGTCCATGGACATCCGCTACGAACATTGGGTCGGCGAACCCGCGCGGATTTCGGTTTGGCTGAACGGGCAACTTGTGCAAGACGACGTCGCTATGGAAGTGGCCACGGCTGGTGGCAATCCTGAAGCGATGCCGGGTATGAAAACTGGCGATGCTGGCGCTTGGTTTATGGCCCAGGAAGGAACGGTTGAGCAAACGACTGCTTGGGGTGAAAGCGATTGGGCAGTGGCAGCTCGTTTCCGCACCACCGAAAATGGCACTTTGGTTTCGAGGTGTCAGCCCATAGGCGAATGGGTGCCAGACGCCAAAGCACTGTTCCTGCGTGGTGGGCGCCTGGTTTATGACATCGGTTGGGTCGGCGCGATCAGCAGTAAAAAAACGTTTAACGACGGTAAATGGCACACGGTTGTGCTACGAAATTCCGGCGGTGGAGCAAGCATGTGGGTGGACGGTGAACTGGAAGCCGAACGCGGCGAATTCGGTGCTCCCGATCACGCTGATTTCACTTTCAAGATCGGAGCAGCCAATCACAACTTCGGCGCCGCTTACAGCGGTGAAATTGAAACCACGCGCTTTTTTGGCGATGGCCTGGACGAAAAATTCGCGCAACAATTGTCCGCCGGGACTTCGCAACCATCTCTGGCTGAAATCGAATCCACTTTGTATTGGCAGCCGGACGAAAAAGCGTCCGGCGCAAACAACTTCAAGCCAGGCGATGCACTTCGCGGACCGATCCGCCTTCAAGGCAGCGATGCCGGCGTTCGCTTCAAGAATTTATGGATCCAACCACTCGAATCCATCGACCACGCTGACATGATTGTGGGCCTAGGAGCCGATGCTTTCGAAGAAGGCCGACGCATTTATCACGGCACTTGCTCCGCCTGCCACGGTCAGGACGGCTTGGTGGCCACCAACCCTCAAGCACGGCCGTTTGCGAATGGCATTCTGGAAAATGGGGCCGACCCTTATCGCCTTTATTTAACCGTTCGAAACGGATTTCGCGACATGCCGGCCAGTCAATGGCTGAGCGAAAATGAAACCTACAGCGTGGTGCATTACCTGCGTGAGCACTTTTTCAGGGATCGTAATAAGAGCCAATACTTTGAAGTCGATGACGCCTATCTGGCCAGCCTGCCAAAGGGCCAACGCCATAAATCCAAAGATGGTGCCGGCAAGGTGGAGCGTGATTATGGACCTGCCCTTTCCTCGCAATTAGGCGACGACGTCGGCACGGCGCTTACTTTGAGATTGAATGGGCAAGTGAGTATTTGTTACGACTTGCAGTTGATGGCCACTGCTGGTATTTGGCAAGGCGGATTTTTGAATTTGGACAATACGCAGCACTATCTGCAACGCGGTGAAGGTAGGGCGCAGCGCGACGGTGATTGGTTGGAAATGCTGAGTTCATTCGGCTGGGGCCATCAAGCGAGTTTGGATTGGGATCGGAGCTTGCGCCCCGCACGCGGACCGCTGCCTAAGGCGATGCTGGATTATCACGGTTATGCTCTGCAAGGTCGGAAGCTCACGCTGAGTTACGCCATCGATGGTCGCGAAGTTTTGGACTATCCATTTGCTTTGCCGTCGGCTGGCGGTCCTTGGGTGAATCATTCCTTGGCCATCCGGCCGGGTGAGGGTGAGCTTTTATTGCAGCTGGCAACTTTGCCCATGGACATTCATGAGCCCGAATCTGGTCGGTTGATTTTGCCTGGCGATTCCGCGGCGCAAACGGTGCGCTATTTGGCGAATTCGGAACAGGATTCGTTGATGGTGCACTTGCAAGGGGCCGATGATCTTCCATCCGGTGCACTCAAATTGGAAGCGGATGATCAAGGAAGAGTTTTCGTTCGTATCCCGCCATCGACAGACGACTTGGTGCTGCACGTGAGCTGCTTGCAGAGTGCGGCCGACCTAGAACATCTAGAAATCCCGACATCAGGGATTGGGAGTGCTGCGTTTTTGGACCCGCGTGAATCCTTCAGCCAGCCGGGCCTGCCTATGTGGCCGCAGGAACTGATCACATCCGGAGTCCTTGGCGCTGAAAAACCCTACGCTTTGGACACTCTCACCCTGCCGGCGACGAACCCATGGAATGCATGGATCCGCACCTCGGCAGTAGACTTTTTCGCCGACGGCCGCGCGGCGGTTTCCACTTACGGCGGCGACGTCTGGATCGTCAGCGGGATTGACGCTGGGCTGCAACAACTCAAATGGAAGCGTTTTGCAGCAGGATTGTTTGAACCGATGGGCATCAAGGTGATCGATAATTTGATCTACGTCACTAGTCGCGACGGTTTGATACGCCTCCATGACCGCAACAACGATGGCGAAGCAGACTTCTACGAATGTTTTTTCGCCGACCCGGATGTATCGCCAAACTTCCACGCTTTTAACTTCGATTTACAAGTGGATTCCGATGGCTACATGTACTACGCAAAATCCGGTCAATACACCGACTTCGATCTACCCGGCGCGGTGCTCAAAATCGCCCCCGACGGTAATAGCTATCAGGTTTATGCAACGGGTTTACGCACTCCAAACGGCATGGGCATGAGCCCCGACGGCGATCCATTGGTCAGCGACAATCAAGGCAACTGGATCCCCGCTTCCAAAATCACCCTGGTCAAAGAAAACGGCTTCTACGGCGTATTTCCGGCCATCAACACCAGTACGCCCGGCCTGCAAACTCGCGACGACTTCGACCAACCGGTAATTTGGATGCCACAAGATTTCGACAGCTCTAGCGGCGGGCAGCTGTGGGTAGACGATCCGCGTTTCGGACCATTAAGCGGACGTTATCTGCACACCAGCTTCGGCAAAGGCTGGATGTACCCGTTCCAAATCGACACCACCACCGAACCTCCACAAGCCGCCATCTGGCGCCTGCCCTTCCAATTCGCCGCCGGCATCCAACGCCTACGCGTCAACCCCGCCGATGGCCAGGTTTACACGGTTGGACTTTCGGGTTGGCAAGGTCCGGATGGCGGCGCCGACGGCTGCTTGCAACGAGTGCGCTACGTCGGCGGCGGTGCTCCGATACTGGTTGGCGCCAAAGCTCGCCAGCAGGGAGTGGAGTTGGAATTCAGCGCCGCGATGGATACCCAAACGGCCAACGAATTCAATCGCTATCAGGTTCGACGCTGGAATTATCTGTGGAGCCGAAATTACGGTTCGGCACATTATTCCGTCGCCAAACCGGGAATCGAGGGAGAGGATTCGGTGGCAGTCGCCGGGGTCGAGTTGAGCCCAGACGGCAAACGGGTTTACGTCA
Organism: Planctomycetota bacterium; assembly: GCA_014382805.1. Classification (GTDB taxonomy): domain Bacteria; phylum Planctomycetota; class UBA1135; order UBA1135; family UBA1135; genus JACNIZ01. The sequence continues at coordinate 1,764 of JACNIZ010000168.1, read as the reverse complement.
AACTGGAGAGCATGGTTGCTTGCCATCAACTACAACTTGAATACAACTTGGCAAGTAGTACCGGAATCACATTAATGGACCGAGTGTTGTTCACCATTCATTAAATCCCAAAAACAAATTCTGGACCCAATCGCTTTGACTCCCGCCGCCCCGCACCCCCGCTTACTTGCCCTCACTTTCAGCCTGGCATCGTTAATCGGTTGCCATACACCCAACCCCGAAACGACTCCGAAAAACGCCGAAATGTTTGCTAAGGACAATAATTATGAAATCTTCATGGGCCGATGGAGCCGTGCATTAGCCCCGCAATTCATTGCTTTTGCTGAGGTGGCCGATGGTGAACGCATCCTTGACGTCGGCACTGGGACGGGCGCGCTAGCGATTGCTCTACTCGAAAATCGATCTTTGGTCGGAGTCACCGGGATCGATCCGTCCGCAGCTTTCATTGCCTACGCATCCGAAACCAATACGGACGACCGCGCTATTTTTGAAGTCGGTGATGCGCAGAATATGCACTACGCCGACGCCAGTTTTGATCGAAGTTTGTCATTGCTGGTAGTGAATTTTATTCCCGACCCGCTCAAGGCCGTCGCCGAAATGCGCCGCGTCACCAAGCCCGGTGGAATGATTGCGGCCGCAGTTTGGGACTACAGCGACGGCATGCAAATGTTGCGCCTGTTCTGGGACGAGGTGATTGCATTTGATCCCAGCGCCGATGCGCTTGACGAGCGCCACATGCCCTATTGCAGCAAGAATGAGCTTGAGCAGCTTTGGCGCGAAGCTGGTCTGCAAAACGTGAAAGTTACTGCCTTAGTCGTCGAGCAGCCCTTCGATTCATTCGAAGACTACTGGGCGCCGTTCTTGTTAGGCACGGGCCCGGCCGGCGCATACGTTGCTGGTCTTAAGCCAGAACGCCGTGCCACATTGCGGGCACGATTGCAAAAACGTCTACTCGCGGACGGGTTGACCGACCCCTTCGTGCTGAAGTCGCGTGCCTGGGCGGTAATTGGGACAGCCCGCTTAAAATAAGAGTAAAGGACACCCCTCCTCAATTGCCGTTGAGGAGGAATTACTTTGACCAGGAACGCGGAAGTTTCGAAAACTCTCTCACTCAGAATCATGCTTCGGTTCAACCGCTTGGGTGACCGCAACAATCAGCGCTGATGCCAACGCAAGCAGCCCAGTCGATTGCACAATCTTCTCTGCCGTTTCGTTTCCCCAATCAACCCAAATGCCGATCAGCATGGTCAAACTAAATACAATGGTCGAAAATACGCAAAGGTAATACGCAAACCTGCGAATGGCTCGTCTAGTTTTTAATTTTGGCATAACTTAAGGAAGCTCTGGCGAACTGAGCACAGTTCTCAAACCGATTGGACCTCATGGCTGCCGACATTTCGAGGGATGCTAGTTAATGACATCCATCACCCCGTTGCTGAAGCCCTTCTTCACGGTGTCGTAGGCCTGCAACCAGAAACTGACTCCGGCGGCGCCCTGGGGTACCTGGAAAAAGAGGTTGGCTTGACCGGAACCATTGGCCACGGCCGAGCCAAGTATCGTAATCGGTGGTGTCAATAGGACTGGTCCAAGCTTGTGACTGAATGGGCCTCCCCCGGAGAGGCTGTAGGCGTAGAGGACGCTCGCCTGGGGAGTGCAATTGATTGCGGAGATCACGCCAAGCAGGCCCGCGTGCAGATTCGGGTCCAGAAGGTCGAACGCCGGAACCCAAGGGCTCTTAAATGCGGCGGCAACCGGAGCGACAGC
>JACNIZ010000333.1 GCA_014382805.1 Planctomycetota bacterium | reverse complement strand
TTTAGTAAAACCGCAGCCAGCCTGCTGTGACAACAAAGGCACGCGGTTGGCAAAGCGCAAAATTCGCACCGGGTCGTCGGCGTTGCCAAGCAGATTTTCAGTGTCGAAGGTGCCGCGCTTTTTCTTCTTTTTAGAAATTCGACCTTGCTGGTCCACTTCCAATCGGTCATCGCCGGGTTTGGACCATGCAATACCGACCTCAATCTGAAAAGGGTTGCCGCGATACACCGACGGCGGCCGGGTGGCAGTTGCATAAAAGTCGGCGTCGCACTCTTTCATCAAGCCTTCTTTGATACGCTTTTCGCCAATCGGCGACAAACATGTAGTCGGTGGAGCAGAAATCCGCGTTTTTTGAATCGCGCGGTAAAGAGAGTCGGCTTCCTCGCGCGCTATGCGGGTGGGGTAGGAGCGCTCGGTCAGGCCAGCCTCTTTGACGATTTCCTTCGCGACCTTTGGGCCTACGCGGCAAAACTCTTCCTGCAGAAACCCGCTCAGCCAACGCGATTTGGTGGCGCGCAGCATTTTCATCAGTTCGCCGAGTTCCACGCCATAAGGGTGCGGCTTAATTTCGTCGGCGCGATCCGGTACGTCTTTGACGGCTCGGGTGTAAACACGCGGTTCATCGAAAGCTGGGGTTAAATAGGTGATCTGCGCGTGTGGATTGGAGACCGCAGTCTGCTTGATGTAATCGTCTACCGAGCGCTGGCCGCGTTTGTAACTGGCCTCTAAGCCAATTTCAAAGCGGGTGCCTTGCTTAAGGTGCCACTCCGGCAGTTCCTCGTCGACGGTAATCACCGGCTTGTTTTTGGTCGAATCCATTTGAATCTGGAATCGGTGTGCTTTGCCGCGCTTGATTTTGGAAACGATCGTCGGCCCTTTGCCGGTGGTCATTTGGCCATACAAGCCCGCCGCCGAGATACCGATGCCCTGCTGCCCACGAGATTGGCGGCGGCTGTGGAATTTGGAGCCGTAAAGCAGCTTGCCGAAGATGTTCGGAATTTGAGCTTTGACGATGCCCGGTCCGTTGTCTTCGATGACCACCCGAAAGCGGTCGTCCTCGAGTTGGTGGATTTCCACCAGCAAATCGGGCAATATTCCAGCTTCTTCACAGGCATCCAGGGAATTGTCGACGGCTTCCTTGATGGTGGTCAACAAGGACTTCGTCGGGTTGTCGAAGCCTAATAAGTGGCGGTTCTTGGCGAAAAATTCAGAGACGGAGATCTCTTTTTGCGCCTTCGCCATTTGCTCGGCGGTCAAATGCTTGCTACGTGCGGCCATGCGCGGGATTTTCCTTATGAAACCTGGAGTTTTGAGGAGTGGAGAGGGCGGGGCTCAGGGGTCTGGAGCGGGCCTGAGTTTGGCTTTCCGGCCCTCGGAATTCCAGAAAATTGCTTTTGAGGTGTTTGCAGAAAAAGAAAACCGCGGCGGCCGACCGGATGCCGGGATAAACTTTTAGTGGAAAAGTACTGGGCCAAAGTATTAGGTTTGCGCCGGCCTTTTCGGGCACCTTTGGGTTGCCCATAATCACCGTGTTATTGCGGCGTAAAAATGTCTATATATGAGACGAAACCATTGCAATAAAAGGATTTGAGAAAAGCAACTTTCTAATTAAGTAAAAGCAACTTCCTATCCGAAATGGGTACAAGGCAACCCCGCCTAACCCTCGACCCCGTGTTCCTATGAGCAAGCCCAAACGCCGTTTGTCCCCCCAACGGAACGACCAGGCTGCGTCGCCATCCCCGACGCCCAGCCCCAACCCGCGACCTGTTGAACTGGCCTCTGAGCCGAGCAACGTCCCTGAACCGTGCATTTCCAAATACGAAGCGGAAATCGAACAGTGGGAGAGCTTGGTTTGGTGGGTCGTAAACCGCATCAAACCACGCCTGCCGCACAGCGTTTCCGAGGAAGAGCTGTTTTCTGCGGGAATGGTCGGTCTTCTGAAAGCAGCTAGATCCTATGACGCTAGTCGTGGCGCCGAATTCAAAACCTACGCCTACCATCGAATCCGCGGTGCCATGTTGGACGAACTTCGTTCCCTGGACTACTTGCCGCGATCCATGCGTGAAAAGGCGCGCGCTCAAGGAGAAGATGCGCCGGCCGTAGTCAGCCTACCAACCGACGAGGACGGCTCCGACGGATTGGAAGGCGACCATGGTGACAACCGTGAAGTTGAAAATTCTGAACTCATGGAAGCGCTACAAGTGGGCATTGAGGGATTGCCGGAAAAAATGCGCGTGGTCATGCACCTTTATTACAACGAAGGTCGACGCATGCGTGAAATTGGAGAAATGTTGGCGCTAACCGAGTCTCGTGTCAGTCAAATCCATTCGGCGTCCATCGCGCGCCTGCGCCGCAGCTTGCGTCATGTCACTGGCGACTAGAGCATGAGATCGCCATCTCTAATTTGGGATGGCGGCTGACTCTGTCGCGCTGGGCGGCTAGTATGAAGTCATGCTAGTACGCTCCTTTCTGCCGCTCCTGACTTGGTTGTTGGGGGCGGTTTTGCTTTATGCACAAACGCCGGAATCGCTGTCCAAAACGCTGCGCTATTCCATGGATTGCCAGTTGGTGGACCATGGGCGCTTAATCCGTGGCACCGAACTGGTGCAGTGGACCAATAAAACCCCGGTGCCGACGAAGGAATTGTGGTGGCACGTTTACAACAACGCCTTTGCCGGTCGCGATTCGGTGTGGATGAAAGAAGCCCACCAATATCAATATGGCGACGGCCGCCTGCCGCGCGAATGGGGCGGTACCGATATTGAAAGCATGCAAGTGACGGCCTTCGGCGCACAAGAATTTGCGCCAGAGGATCTAGAGTGGAACTGGGTGGCGCAGCCCGGCGCGCCCAACGATCAAACCGTGCTGCGCTGCCAATTGCCGATGTCGGTGGAGCCCGGCACGTCGGTCACGGTGCGGGTGAAATTCCAGGCCAAAATGGTGCCGGCTTATCGGCGCAACGGTTGGGGATCCGGCGGATATTTGCACGCCGCGCAGTGGTTTCCGAAGGTTGGAGTATTTGAAAGGGTAGATGGCGAGTACCAATGGAATTGCCCGCCTTATCACATGTTGGTGGAGTTTTATTCGGACTACGCCGATTTTCGAGTCAAGCTGACCTTGCCGCCGGAATACAAAGACAAGGTCGTCGCAACCGGCGAGCAGCGCACTGAACCGGAGCAGCTGCCGGACGGCCATTGGCAGTACATTTTCTGGGCCGAAGACGTGCACGATTTCGCCTGGACCGTCGACCCAGAAGCCATTTTGATGGAATTGGATTTCGTCGAAAGTGAGTGGCGTGACGAGGCCGAGGAAAATAAGGTCGCAGCGGCCTTGGGCGTGCCGGTAGAGGAGGTGCGGCCCGACGTCACGGTGCGCATGTTTTTGCTGTTGCAACCCGAACACGAACATCTTGCGCGCAAATATTTTGACGCCCTCGGCAAGTCGATTTATTACTTCGGTTTGTGGTATGGCAAGTATCCCTACGCCACCATTTCCTTGGTTGACCCGGCTCATGACGCGCGCAATACCGGCGGCATGGAGTACCCGCGCTTGATCACCGGTGGCGCGCGTTTAGGCAAAGCCGAGCGCAGTCAAAGCCCAAGCGGCGTCACCGTGCATGAGTTTGGCCATCAATATTGGTACGGCTTGGTCGGCACCGACGAATTCCGGCACGCTTGGATGGACGAAGGCTTTTGCACCTTTTCCACCCAACGTGTGCTCGCCAAAGCCTTTGAACCGGAGTGGTCGACATACACTGTTTTAGGCAAAGAGTTTTACGGTCAAGCTCCGCTGCAGTGGCCGGCCCATGGCAGCAAAGATTTGCGCTCGCTGTTCACCTTGACGCGCTTGGAAAGTCCTTCGGTTTCCGGCCTCCCGCCCATTTCGGCCGAACTTTGGCGTCCCGATTCGTTGACGCGTTTCCTCGCCGAAATGCCACCTGTCAGCTATTGGCCGCAAGTAGTAGACGATGCCATCTTGGGGGAACGTCGGGCTTATCGCACCGATTTTTATCAACCCGTTTCTACCCCTTCGTTGGAACTATTCGAATGGCGTCTGCGCGGCGTCAATACGTATGCACGGCCAGCGATGACGCTAGAAACCATGGCGCGTTTGATGGGTGAGGAGCGTTGGATTCGCACCATGCGCGCGTACCATCAACGCTACCGCTTCAAGCATCCGCGACCTGCGGATTGGTTTGAGGTGGTCAAGGAGTTTGCAACCGGTGCCATGGTCGGCGCAAAGAACGCGGATCAGCAAATGGAAATCCACTGGCCGTCTTTTTGGCGCCAAGCTTACGATGGCAATGAGGTGCTGGACTTTGGTGTGCACCGCGTCGCCAACCTGCCGCACCTCATCGACGCCGCCGACGAACCGCAACGCGCCAAAGTAGTACCCAACCAATGGGACGTGCATATTGAATTGCGCCGCCTGGGCCAATTTGAAGTTCCGGTAGAAGTGGAAGTTAACTGGGCCGACGGCGCCAGCACCCAGCACGTTTGGGATGGCAGCCAATCCACCTGGGCGCTGCGCATCATCGGCAGTAATCGCCAAGTACTGCAAGTTGTGATTGATCCGCACCGCAAATTGGTTTTGGATCGCAATTGGCTTAACAACACCTACACCGTTGAGACCGACGCAGACCTCGCCTTCCAAGCTGGTGTGCGCGCGCTGCTGTGGGCCCAAGCCATGATGCATTTTTTCGGAGGGATTGGATGAACCCGCAAAAACCACCTGCCATTGGAACCCTGTTTGCTGGCATCGGCGTGGCGCTGGTGCGGCCGCGAGTGTGGCTGTTGCTACTCGGCCTTTCCCTGCTTTTTGGTCTGGCCGTCGCTACCCCGGTCCATCAAAGCGCGCTCGAACAACTAGCCTCGACCTCCAACTTCGGCGACGACCCGTTGCGTTCCGGCCAATCCATGCCGCGCTGGGTATTGGACGATTGGACACGACTGCATCAGTCCGCCTTTGCCGCCGCCAGCGCCGCATTAGCCCCGCTGTTGCTGCTCTCCAGCCTGTTGGGCGTGCTGATTTCTGCCGGTTGGATCCATGCAGCTTTACGCGGTCGCGAAGACCACGGCTTAAAGCAATTTCTTAGCGGCGCAGGCCAGCATTTTTTCCCGATGCTGCGTCTATGGGTGGTCGGCTTAGCCTTTTACTGGCTGACGACGTGGCTGGTGTGGGGACCGGCCGGAGATTGGGTTATGAGTCAATTTTTCCCTGCTGGCGACGTCGATCGGGCGACCAGTGAAAGCCGAGCTTTGTGGGGGCAAAATATTCGTATCGTGTTCTACGCGCTGGGCTTGTTGAAAATCGAAATGCTCATGGATTTGGCCCGAGCGGCGGTGGTTAGCAACGGTTCTCGATCTGCTCTGGCTTCCTTTTTACGCGCCATTCGCTTTTGGATTTGGCGCTGGCCGTCCTGCTTTTTGCTGGTACTCGCGGGCCTCATACTTGAGGCAGGCTGGATCGCCTTAATCGTACGACTCAGCCAAATCCTCGACCTACCGCTGTGGACCCTGGCGCTTTCCGTTCCCGTCGGCAGAATCTTGCTCCGAGGTGGCCGCACATCCGGGCTTGCGCTTCTCTATCATGCGTCGACCCTGCCTGGCCCCAAGCCGGGAGGGATTGGAGTTCACCCGCCGAAAGGCATGAAAGGGCCGCTTGATGAAGGCTCTGCCTGGGGCACTCCCGCCTAACCACCACTTGTTGATCCGCCGATTAGAGCCTAGAGAAAACCATGAAACCGCTCACCGCCCAAGACCTGATGAGCCCCCGCCTAATGGCGGTTTCACGTACCGATACGTTGCGAGATCTGGTCGATTTCCTGCGCGATAACAGCATTCACGCCGCCATGGTGAAGGAAAGCGGGCGCTTGGTAGGAGTGGTTTCCTACACCGATGTCGTGGTATTCCTGTCCGATCAGGCCGTGGATACCGACTATAGTTTCTCGCATATGTTCGCCAGCGACGGCGACGTTCCCGACGAAATGGCCGAGCGTCTAGACTCCGCCTCGGTAGACGACATTATGACGCCAGCAGTTTTCACCGTCGACGTTACTGCGACCGCGGGTCAGACTGCAAAATTGATGCAGGAAAAAGAAATCCACCGCGTCATTGTGACCTCGAAAGGGGAAGCGGTAGGCATTTTGAGCACCACTGACCTCATCGAAGCGGTAGTACGCTACGAAGAGGTCCTGATGCAAACTGCTAAATAATTAGGCCACCCGCTGGCGGTTTGCCCAGCGCGGGTGAGCCGCCAGCGCTAGTTTTCGAACAGGCGCGACAAACCGCCTAAAACCGAGCCTTCGCCTTTTTGCTTACCGCGAATGCCCGAAGAAGCCACCATGCGGTTGGCTAACCTCGAAAACGGCAAACTTTGCAGCCAAACGCTGCCGTGGCCTCTTAGCGTTGCCAAGAACATGCCTTCGCCGCCGAATACCATCGATTTGAGGCCGCCCGCGCGTTCGATGTCGTAATCAATGCCCGGCTCGAAGGCAACCAAACAGCCCGTATCTACGCGCAGTTTTTCGCCCTTGAGTTCTTTGCGGATCACAGTGCCGCCAGCGTGGACAAAAGCCATGCCGTCGCCGCGCAAACGCTGTAGGATGAAGCCTTCACCGCCGAATAATCCGGCGCCAAAGCGCTTATGGAAGGCGATATCCACCGAGGTGCCCATTGCAGCACAGAGGAAGGCATCCTTTTGGCAGAGCAGTTCACCGCCCATAGCTTGCAGGTCCACCGGCACGATTTTGCCAGGATAGGGGGCTGCGAAAGTGACGTGAGATAGGTTCGGGCCTTCGTTTGTAAAGTGAGTCAGGAAAAGGGATTCCTGAGTGAGCACGCGTTTGCCCATATCGAGCATTTTGTCAAAAAAGCCGCCGCCCGGCTTGGTGCCGTCGCCCATGCGGGCTTCAAATTCGATGCCTTCCTCCATGTAATTCATGGCTCCAGCTTCAGCGATGACGGTTTCGCCTGGGTCGAGTTCGATTTCGACCATTTGCATGTCGTCACCATGGATTTTGTAGTCAACTTCGTGGCTGCGCATGATTTTAGTTTAGAGGTGAGGAGCCGAAAAGCGTGGCTCGGCCTAGTGAATTGGGGAAAACTCCGAAGCCCTTCCGGAATCCGGGCAAAACTCTTGCGGTCTTCACAGAAACTCCTTCGGCAGTGCCCATCCTAATCCGCACCTGATCGTTGCAGCTTACCCGGTTCAGCTCCTGGCACTGGTAGACTCTCGCACCCATTTCCCCCCTCGAATCATAGACCCGAAAAACATGTCTGAGACCCTACGTGGAGCCGCCGTCATCGGTCAGTCTGGAGGACCGACCGTCGTCATTAATCAATCTTTGGTCGGCTATATTGAAGCTGCAAAAGAAGCCGGTTGCATTACCCGTGTGCTGGGCGCGCGGCATGGCGTCAAAGGCATGATGGAGGGGGATTTGATCGACCTAGGCGCGGAAACGTCCGAACTTTTGGAGCGCATTGCCAAGGTGCCTGCTGCTGCACTTGGTTCGGTGCGCATGAAGCCGGGGCCGGAGGACGTCGCGAAGGTAATTGAGACTTTTAAGCGGTACGACATCCGTTATTTCTTTTATATCGGTGGCAATGACACCGCTGAAACGGCGCACATTGTGGAGCAGGTTTCCGCCGAGCAGGGCTATGAAATGCGTTGTTTTCACGTGCCCAAGACCATTGATAACGACCTGCGGGTGACCGATCACTGTCCTGGTTATGGTTCCGCCGCGCGTTTTGTGGCCCACGCTTTTCAGGGCGACGACCGCGATAACCGCTCGCTGCCAGGCGTGAAAATTAACGTCGTCATGGGCCGCCATGCGGGCTGGTTGACTGCAGCTTCCGCTCTAGGCCGACGCTCCGACGCCGACGGTCCGCATTTGATTTACTTGCCTGAGCGGGTATTTGATCCGGCCCAATTTGTGGCCGACGTGGCCGATGTTTACAACCGCTTAGGTCGCTGTATCGTCGCCGTGTCCGAGGGCATTCACGACGCCGACAGCAAGCCATTCCTGCAGGTTTATGCCGAACAAGCTGGTTCTGCTCTGGCCGGGCAAAAAGATAGTCACGGCAATGTGCAACTTTCCGGCACTGGAGCCCTGGGAGACGCCCTGGCGAATCTCGTGAAAGTGCACATGGGAGGCATTCGTGTGCGCGCCGACACCTTCGGCTACTTGCAGCGCTCGTTCCCAGCCGACTGCTCGGCAATCGATCAAGCCGAAGCACGCCAGGTCGGACGCGATGCGGTCGCCGCGGCAATTTCGGGTGAATACAAAAGTGGGTCGATTGCGATCCGCCGCATGGAAGGCGCCGAATACAGCAGCGAAACCTTTGTGACCCCGCTGCACACCGTCGCCAAACACACTAAGGACATGCCGGATGAATACATATCCGGCCACAACAACGTAAGCCAGGCATTTCTGGACTACGCAATGCCGTTGACGGGTGGCGTCGAGCCTATGGCCGACCTCAGTAACCATCCCACCACTTAAGAATCATGATTCTCACTACTCTCTTGATGATGCAAGGCCCAGTCCTGGCTCCTGAAGGAACGGGCGAAGGGGCTTTAACTCTTCGCAATCCATTTGGGCCAAGTTCGGAATTGCAAATCTTCGGTCGCTTCCAACAAGACTTTGCTTGGATTGATGACGAAAACTTTGGCACCCCGGACGGATCCGAGGCTCGCCGCGCCCGCATTGGCGTCGGCGGCAACTTGGCCGAAGGCCTGGACTTCAAAATGGAAGTGGACTTCGCTTCCTTCGGCGCATCCGGCGCTGCCTTCACTGACGCTTACTTGAAGTTTGGTGGTTTGCCTTTGGGCACCGTCAAAGTCGGTCACTTTAAGGAGCCATTCAGCTTGAATGAGCAGACTTCCAGCCGCTTTTTGACCTTTACCGAGCGCGCCGACACCTTTGCCCTAGGTCGTAACACCGGGGTAATGATTTCGGATGCAACCGATGAAATGACCTGGCAAGCAGGTGGTTTCTGGGACACCGCCAACAACCTCGATACCAGCGGCAACAGCACTGCAGCCACCGGCCGCTTTGTTTTCCGTCCGACTTACGCCGACGATGGTGCCAGCTTGGTACACATTGGTGGTGCAGTTTCCATTCGTGAAAACGAAGGCGGAATGTACAGCCAAAGTTCTACCGGCGGCATTCACTTGCTAGATGGCGATTTGGTTGCTGCAACCATCGCTGCAGACGACTTGACCCTAATCGGTCTGGAAGCTGCATGGCAAGAAGGCCCAGCCCACGCTGAGCTGGAATACGTCATGGCCGACGGCGATGATGACGCGTTTTCCACCTGGTATGTGCAGGGTGGTTACTTCTTGACCGGCGAATCGCGCGGTTACAAGACGTCCGCCGCTGCTTTTGATCGCGTGAATCCCTTCACCCCATGGGGTGGAAGCGGAAATGGTGCTTGGGAAGTTGCGGCCCGGATTAATGGCATCGACTTGTCCGAAGGCGCTGTTGATCAAGAGGCCACTCAGGTCGCATTGGGCTTGAACTGGTACATGACCAGCCACGCACGCATCATGTTCAGCGTTTACCAAGGCGATTCCGACGCCCTGTCTGACGACGTCATGGGCGCAGTCATTCGTTTCGCGTTTGACTTCTAGGTCAATGGGTGGGCTTCGGTCCACCCTAGGATCATCCCCTCCAAGAGGCATCCGGTTTCGGGTGCCTCTTTTTTTTATTTGCTTGGGTTATTTGGGGATGGTTTTTGTGTCGTGTGGGGAGATTTGCCTCGGGGGCTTTGACTATCGCAGCTTCGCGCGATAAAGGCGCCCCCGAGGCAAATCTCCCCCCACGACGCATGAACTTCAGGTTACATACCCGGGCGCA
>JACNIZ010000375.1 GCA_014382805.1 Planctomycetota bacterium | reverse complement strand
CCCAAGCAGGGCTCGTGGATGTTGCTGGAAGATTTGGCTGGATTCGAGGCATTGCAGGACGTCCTGCTTACCATTCGAGGCCCAGACCGAGCTGCGGTTTTGGCCAAACTTGCGCTCTTTGCCCGCCGCATGCATTTACTGGGTGTGGCTTACCGCGACTTCAAACCCAGCAATATCCTACTGCGTCACGCCGCCGACGACGACGTCGAAATCGCGCTGATCGACCATGATCGAAATCGTTTCCGCAGCGAGGAAATTCGGCCAGGGCGAGCACGTCGCGATTTAGCTGCTTTGCATGCTGGGTTGCCGGCGCAGGTGCGGGCGACTGAACGGCTGCAGGCTTTGCGGATTTATGGCGGGCCGTGGCGCGAGCATTTATGCAATTGGGGTTATCGTGGCGACTTATGGGATCAGCAGATTCCGAAATTGGTGGCGGAGGCGATTCGTCGCGATCGTTTATGGAAAGCACGGCGCTTATTGGCGGGAAACAGCCAAACCGAAGGTGTAGAGTAGAAAGCACTGGCTCACAACCTACCCATGAAAAAACTCGCTCTCCTTGCTTTGCCTGCTGTTTGTTTGATTCCCGCGTGCGCGATTCCTGGCGATGCCGCCTGGAGTGATTTGCATGCCAATGGATATGGCTCGCTTTACAACTTGAACGCCAGCGGGGCGGTGAATGATTTGTCTGTGTCCAGTGCGCCAATTGCAATTAGTGGTGACTTGAGTATCAAGGAAAACTCGGACACTAACTTTTTGGGTGGCGCGCGCGTCGGCTTTGCGCCGATGGAAGTTTCGATGTCGATGTTTAACCACAAGTCGATTCACAATGGCGCATTTGTGGGCAACTTTGATTTAGGCACTGGAACCAGCTTCACTGGAACTTCGGACGCCGACACCACGCTGGATTTTGAAGTGACCAAACTGATGTTGGGCTTCGACATGATGAATACTGGCCTGTTTAGAATTGGGATTTTGTTTGGAGTAGACATGGTCACCTTCAATGACTTTTCAGTGACTGCGTCGCAAGCTGGCAAAAGCTTGACTTATGCCATCGCAACCGATGAAGAAATTCCTATTCCCATGGTCGGCGTACGCGGCGACTTGCTATTGCCAGAAGGCTTTCGCGTCGGCGCCGAAGTCAGCGGCTTGAGTGCTGACATCGACGACATCGACGGCACTTTCCTCGACATCGACGCACAAATCGGTTGGACTCCAATGGACAATGAATGGATCGAGGTACTCATCGGCTATCGCATGATGAGTTTCGATTTCAAAGGCGAGCTGGATGGAACATCCGTAGACGCTGAAGTCGACTTCGACGGCTTTTACTGGGGCGTCGGGATTACTTTCTAATCATTTAGACGATCCTCAAAATCCGCGATGCGTTCATTGGCGTCGCGGATAATCCGGTCGGGAACTCGTAAGTGAACTTCCTGGCCAGCGTCTTCGGGTTTTAGGCTCAATTTATTATCCACTAATCGCAAATACTTTTCAGTCTTCAAGTCCACGTCATTGGACTGCAGTATCCATTGAATCAAATATTGCCCAGCGACAGGGTATTGAACAAAAAATCGGTCACTTCCGTCTGGGTATACATTCACCTCAGCCAAAGAGGCCGGAGTTTGTCCGTCACTGTCCAAGAGCTTCAGCGCAAATTCAAATCGCCACCCATTCGGCAAGCTTAAAGTGGATTCAACTACAACGATGGTTTCTAATTTTCGGGTCAATTGCAACTGGTCGTTGGCGCGCACATCCTTCAATGGGACGGGAAGGAAGTCCTCTATCCGAAGCCAAAATTCGTCCTTAATATCTTTTTCGGAAACATAAATACAATCCTCTTCAAAAATCAATCTATTTGAAATAGACCTACCCTCTGCCGTGTGCCGAAATAATCTATTTCGCCAACCAGCCGATTCAATTCCTTTTAGCAGGCTGCCGTCGGGTTGAAGCAACTGCAAACGTACTAGATCTGGCTCCGAAAAAAGCAATCCTTGTAGTGTTTCAGGCTCGACATTGGAATCAAAGACTTGGATGTTTGGCACAGTGGCAAGCATGATGGCCTCATCCAAGCGAGCTTGAAAGGTGTATTGGCCGGGAGACAGCTTGGAAATGGATTGGCGGTGGAGATTATCCCAAAAGCGATAATTCCCCCCAAACCGAGTGCTTGCCGGACCGGCAAGAAATTCCTTTCCTGAACTATCGATCAATCCGATGACTAGTTGCGATCCTGGGAAGAGACGTGTTTGATAACTAAAGGACACCGTGCAAAAGCTAGACAATTGCACGGTCAAGTTCGACGTCCCTGCCAAAAACGTTTGCTTCCAAGGTATCAAGTCTGGCGCTTTCACGTCCAACTCGAATTGGCAAGGGAACGGTGCCGGAGTATGCCAAGCCCGAAAATTTCCGCCGGCGCCGATGATTTCGGGAGTGCCGAAATTTGCCATGGACATAGGGGCCCGAATGAACTCCCCTGAACCAAAGCTGCCGGGCACGCTCTTGGTTACTGCCATGCCCTCGCCCGAAAATGGCACCTTGCCCGCAATGGTGGCTTTGCCGGAGACCAGCAATTCTGGCTTTTCCTGAGTAAGCTTGCCGAAGTCATGCACCGCTCCCTCCTGAAAATTGAAGCCGCTAATAAAAAACTCGGCAATTGCCAGTTGCTTCAAGCCGCGCCGACTCATGGCTTGAATCCAAAGGTATTTGGTTTGATCCCATATCTGTCGTTGATCGTAAAGAACGAATTCAAAACCGCCGTCGGCGTAGGTGCTGGAATGGTGCGGCTCAGCAATAGCTTGACCAGCGGCGTTGATAGGTATGACTTGATAATTCGTTTTGCTAATCGGGCGACCATCAGCGGACAGCAAACGGCCGTTGGCGAAGAGTGTGGATTTCCCACTTAGGTCGTAAGTCAATACATCGCCGTCTTGGCGTGGGCTGGGCACTCGCATGAGTAGTTCTTGCGCCTTCCAATCATGCTTGGAATTGCCGTGAGAAATGCAGACCTCCACCTCACTTTGCACCGGAACAAATGGAAAGACCCAACTGGGTTGTCCATCGATCAACTGCGAGGTAGTTTCGACCCATTTCCCGGCATGGCGCAGAATAAGATTGCTCGAAATCGGGAATTCGGTGGCACGAATAATGATGGAGCCAAAAGCAGGTAATTTCAATTCGGCCTTGCGATTGCCAGTGGCTAGATCATCCACTGTGGCAATGGGATTGCCCAAATGAGGCAAATTGGCCACCGCCAAAATCGCTTGTGAACCCTGCAAAGTGCGCGAGCTAGCAATCTTTTGAAACTCGTTCTTTGGCATCCACAAATCGGCGACGCCTTCCCGTCCAGTGCGCCCCACGACTTGTCGATGATGCTTCAAGTAAACCGGAACTCCAGCCACGACCTTGCCATTGGCGCGCAGAGCTTTGATGATTAGGCACTCTTGCTCTAATAAACGAAGCTCAAGATTCTTCCTTTCACTGGGCGGCAAATCATGATCCCCCGCAATCTGTAGCATTCCGATCTGATTCTCTAGTCGCCCATGAACGAAAATAAATGATTCGGAAATTTCGATTTCAAGCTGCCCCGTGTGGTCGACTTTCCAACTCGGCAAAGACTCTATGCTTGATCCGCGCCAAGGATTGTATGGATCGAACTCCGAAAGCGGCCCAGACTTTAATTGCAACTCGCTCAACTTCTTTGCACCGACGACGAACAGTTCAGCCCCAATAGCATCCACCCACTGCCCATTTCTTTCAACTTTTACCGCGATGGAGCAGCCCCTCGTAGCCGAGCTCCTTTGCAAGCCCATCTTAGAGCCGTCTGAATCCGCGGAAGCCTTAGTACTTGTTAGATCTGAATTGGAAAGGCCAGCACCATCACCCAATCCTTTATCCACTACAGGAAGTTCACTTACTGGGGTCTCGGATAACACAATGAAAAGCAAAATGGCGCTTGCCAATAGCAAGCCTATACCCAACAGATGCTTATTCATTTTCCCTACGTGGAAGCATTACAGCCTCCATTTCGATTACTTGTGTCGGCATCTCGGCTCGCGCCTGAAGAATCGCTGGAGTCATTTCTTTTGCCTTTGCCAAAAGTGCACCTGGGATTGAAATATCAAGGGTTCGATTCGGGAACTTTGGGTCAAGATGGATAAAGCCATCCACCATGCTCCACAAATGAATAGGCTCATCGATAAGTCTATCTTGCTCCACTAAGTGCCATTCCAAAATATATCCACCGGCTGCTGGGAAAAATAATGGGTATCGCTTAACATCCCAGTCCTCAACCCGGTGGACCAATTTCATTTGTGCGCTAGCCAAGGTTTCCTCGCCACCAATCGGAACGAAGTTAAGGTCATACCGAACCTCTTCTGGCCAATCCACCTTTTCAAAGCTCAAGTTACTTCGGAAGCTCGGCTGCAAAGAAATGGATTGCCCGTCTTTGATTCCACTCATTAAAAATGGCTGGTACCCGGTAATGAGCAACCAGAGCTTCCCGGACAGCATTGACTTCGGAAATTGCAACCCCTCGGGCGAAAGGAGCCACCGATCATCCTCCTCAAATCCTGCCGGAGATTCATGGACGATGCTAATTGCCTGATCGGGGTAGGCGAGCAAATCATAAGGATCATCCGCCGATTTGACCACGACAACCGAAACTAGGTCCTGCTCCTCAAAATTCATTTCAAGGATTTTGGAATGAGTTGATTGGTATCCGTCCTCCAAAACTTCGATTCAGGGTATTTCTATGAGTACGCGGCCGGTGGAAAGCACAGCTCGGAATCTGTAGATTCCTGCGCGCAATTTGCTAATGGAGTGCTGGGGCCATCCATCAGCCATCTCACCACAGAGTTCGTCATATTCTGAGTTGGGCGGAAATACCCTATCCATCTCGCCAGTGCGGTGATGGTGGCGGGTTGGATAAACGTGGCCCTTCTCATTTACCGCCGTAAAGAATATCTCCTGATTCCGAAATAGCAGACCTTCATAGGTGAAGCCGATTTGCCCACTCCCGATGGGATTCCTTGGGGCCTCTAGTTCGGCCGCAACCTCCTTCTTGGATTGCGGACAAGAAACAACCGATCCGGGCAATGCAGCTGATGCCATCAAAAAACCTAGAATCAACCCATTCTGTAGGTACTGAGTGGCGAACATTAATCGTCCTCCGTTGTCATGCTATTTTTGATTTCAGCTTCAAATCCAGCTGGAATGTTCAAATCGATTGCTTCGGTGTGCTGAGCTGGATCAAGATACATAGATTGTCCGCGCCATTCTAAAATTGGGGTCCCCCAATAAGCATCTTCAAAATTGGAATAAGCCATCCAAATTGGAATATATTCGCCAGCAGATTGAATAGAAATTGCAAAGGAATCAACGTCTAGAGCACTAAAGTTCCCTCGGTTAATCGGTTGGCTGGAATCCGGTAAATCGGAGCTTAATTTTTCAAATCGCAGCCAAAAAAAATGGCTTCTGGTTTCGCTATAAAGCCTGGGGATTGACAACTGAATCGTGGGCAGTTTTGTGAGCACTATTTCGTCGCCATCATTAAGCTCATTCAGGGGTACACTTTGGAAGCCGGCAACTACTAAAATATGGCCACCCCTCAAATATTCATTTTTCAAAATAACTGTCTCATCTAACATGATGCTGCCCAGCTGTCTTTGAAATCCTTGCTCGCTTGAGGAGTAAACCACCGCCTTATCTTTTAACGAAAAGGGCGGTATGCCATCCTCTGGGATCACGAGCCTAATTCGGATGTTTTCATTCCTACCCAACTCAATCCCTCTTAGTAGCGGAAAGCGCTTCTTCCCGGCCTTAACTATTACATTTGGAATTTCCTTAATCAAATTGCCATCTAAATCCAACGCGCGAAAAGTGTAAGTGCCCGGTATTACTCCGTAGAAGGATCTCTGATGCAAGCCTGACAAATCGGTTCCATAAAAATCTCCCACCCAAATAGAGCTTGACGAGGCCGATGCTCCAGAAGTAGGATCGATCAGGTGGAAATCTACTCGTTCAGTTAGCGGAATTCCCTTGAATGAAAATTCAACATTACAATTGCCGTGCATTAGAATTTCCAGTCCCTCAGTCCCTGGCTCAAAATCTATTACTTTATTTTCAAAATCCTCCCCTGCATTCACCGACAGTCGACACTTGCTTGGGAATGGAGTTGGCGTGTAGTGAAAACAAAACTCTCCGACCTCAGAATCAGCCGAATTTTCCGAAGCGATTGTGATGTTCGTTGATGAATAAAAATCGACATCTTCCTCACTTGGCAATCCGCGCACAACTCGAATAGTTGGCGTATCTATCGGTTCTCTTTCCACATTCAAAACCCGACCGGAAACCAGCAATTCCTTAGCCTGTGGCGCAAGTGGACCCAAATCGTAAATTGGGCTTGACGTGAATTTTGGCTTGGAGAATAAATAGCTGTACGGAGAAACATTTGGGTCGGGGTCATTCTTCCTCGTCACCTTGAAGAACAGGTAGTCCAAATTCGCGACAATCCATATATGTTCCACTTGATTCAACACATCAGTTCCATCCTGCAAGTAAACCACCCACTCACCATCGCTGCTAGTGGTAAGAAGGACCGATTCAATCACAGGTCTCCCGGATCCATCTAAAAACCTAACCCTTGCACCGCGACTGGCCAAACCATGCCCTAGCGAATTCAGCAAAATACCCCGAACTCGTCGGGCTCCGGATTCATTGATATCAATGACAATGTTTTCGCCGGCAGCACTTGGACCTGGAATATCGCGAAGGACTTCTTGGGTTTGAAAAAAGTTATCTTCCCCAACGAATAATGAAATCGTCAACTTGGAGTTCAAGGGCACAAAGTTCGAACACCAAACCGCTCCATGCAAGGTATCTTTGCGTGAAAGCCTCCCGCCAGGTTTGAGATAAGTTGAGGAAACCGCCACCTGATATTGCCGGCCATCATCTTCAAGGCCACGGACTTCAATCGAACCACTTGGAGGCAGATCAATCGCAGCACGAAGTTTACCATCGAGCTGCTGAACTCGATTACTCGGATTATCCAGGAGCGGAAGCTGACACTTTACGGAAGGCATTGCACCGTCGAAGGATTCTGATGCGAGGCTCGCCAACAAATTCGCAGGGATCGAAAATTTTGCTATCCCATTTTTTAAAGTTTTGGCTGCGGTGGACGATACCCCTCCCAACTCCACAACCATGCCACATAAGGCCGAGCCGTCGTAATTACTAACCTTCACCTCAACCTCCTGCATCGCTTGCAAAGAAAGTACGCGACGGTAATCCACTTCAGTAATCGCTTCCTTTGGTAGCTTGATTTTCATCGTGCCGCGGGTGCCTTCGGATTCGGCGAATAAGTAAGCGATTCGACCAGGAAGTTTCAGCGCGACCAAGCCGTCGGCATCAGTCATTGCACTTGGCAGCAGGTGCAATTTGCCCCAAGCGTCACGCGTACGAAAGTTATTCAGCTCGATCTGCTGCCGGCGTATCGCATCAGTGATGTAAAAAACCTTGGTGTTGGCGACGGCGGCCCATTTGTCATGGTTCAAAACCTGCACACCGATGTGGTGGGTTACAACGTCTTCAGCGCGGCCGGAACCCGGATTTTCGTCGGCGACTAAATCCGCATGTGGAGCAACGGGCGGCCCAATATCCGCCAATCCGACTTCCTCAGAATTAATTGTTAATTTGGGGTCTTCGTCATTGGGCGCCGCAGGCGACGGCCACAACAAAACAGTGCCTAATACTATGAGCATCAAAGCACCAAGCAGCGCTGCGATTCGCAAATTCATACATCTTCCATAATACTGACTCGGCCAGCGGCGACCAGTATTCAAAAAGAAACCCCGACCTCAATTGGCCGGGGCTTTGGGTTACGAAGTGAATTCCTTAATTCGCTAAGAACTTAGACGAAACTGACTTACATGTTCGCCGCGACGAAATCCCAGTTCACAAGGCTCGCGAAGAACACGTCCAGGTATTTCGGACGAGCGTTGCGGTAATCGACGTAATACGCGTGTTCCCAGACGTCGCAGGTCAGCAGCGGGGTGAGACCGTTGGTCATTGGATTGCCAGCGTTGGCGGTGTCGACGATGGACAGCTTGCCGGCGTCGTCCTTGACCAGCCAGGCCCAGCCGGAGCCGAAGCGACCCATGGCAGCAGCTTTGAACTGAGTTACGAATGCATCAAAACCGCCAAAATCGCGGTCGATGGCTGCGGCCAGGTCGCCACTCGGAGCGCCGCCGCCGTTGGCGCACATGCAGTTCCAATAGAAAGTGTGGTTCCAAACCTGAGCAGCGTTGTTGAACACGCCGCCATCGGTCGTTTTGATCAACTCCTCCAACGAGCGGGAGGAATCGCCATCCAGCAGCTCATTCAGTTTGCCCACATATGCGTTGTGGTGCTTGCCGTGGTGGTAATCCAGAGTCTCGGCGCTGAGATGGGGTTCCAAGTCAGTTTGGCCGAAGGGTAATGAAGGGAGTTCGTAGGTCATGATTTCTTGAACAGGGCTTATCCCTAAGCCAAAGCATTCGGGACTCAAGGCCCTAGCCCAAGAATTGTAGGCGCGTGTGTGCCAAAAATTCGAACGATCCGCTTTCGCCGACGCCTTGAATTACTCGACCACTCGCGCCAAACCTGGGCTCAAAGTGCCTGATCCGGCGTCATAGCCCTGCAGCCACACGGTTTGGCCGATCACAGCCAACGGGATCGGCGCCTGCCAAGTTGCATTGCCGAAGCCGTCGGCGTTTTGGGTGGGTAGTGGGAAAATTGGTTGCGAAAGATCCAAACTCCCCCATGGCGACGACGTCGGACCTGCGCCGGTTAGCGAATAAGCCACCGTTTGTTGACTGCCAGCTCCGCCCCCGACCTGGGTCAGGATCGCGTTTTGGCCGCCGACAAAATTCCGCAGCACCAATTGTGGACCGGCAATGGTTGTAGCCACCAGGTCACCGTTTGCGTCGAACAAACTGAGTTGGGGAGTAGCTGGAAGGTCGCCTTGGGCCGGGCCGACTGCGAGTAAGGCTTCGCCACCCATCGGTGACTGGGTGCGGGCGCGGAAGGCGACCAAGTTGGGCGAAAGGTAAATCGCGTTTTGAGCGCCGATTACTGTGCCGGGTTCGAAGGTGAACAGCACATCCCCCATGACCTGCCAGCCGCTGATGTCGACGGCGGAAGTATCCAAGTTAAGCAACTGCAAGTACTCCTCACTTTGCAATCCCGAAATCGGATCAGATTCCCAAGCACCAAAGCCAACTTGCGGCGCCAATGCTTGCTGATCCGGGATCAAACCCGAGCCGCTGGGCCCATGAGTTTGATAAAAATGCCGACGTCGCGGCTCCAGGTATTCGTCTTCTAGGATTTGCAGTGCGGTCCAATAATCTTGCTGCGCCCAGTACGACGGAATCCCCCATCGTTGCACATCTAGAGTGACGTCGGCGTCAATGAGTGGGATCCATTCGTCTATACGTTGCTCGAACCAGCGTTGATCGCGCGGTGTGCCGGGCGCTTGCAGCAATTGATCCATGATCGAGCGCAAGCGGCGCAAATACAATTCGTGAGTTTCGGGCTGTTGCAGGATTGCGTCGATCAAACGATTGTACGGGCCGTCGTTTTTGGGGTGGGTGCGGTCGCCGAAATCGGGATGGCTGAACGGGTCGAGTTCGGCCCAAATGGTGTCGTTCAAAACGCCGCCACTCAGGGTGTAATTGCGGCCTAAAGTCAGATCCAAATCCCAAGCCAAAAACTGCCACTCCAAATCGCCTTCACTGTCGCGGTAGACGTAATAATTTTTGGCGATGTGATCGTTGTTATGAATCAAATTCGTCACCGCGATGTAATTGATCACCGCCGGAATATCCACGTTGTCATAAACATAATCGCGTTGCTCGGTGCCAGTCAATTTCAAACCGTTCACCAACTCCTTG
>JACNIZ010000330.1 GCA_014382805.1 Planctomycetota bacterium | reverse complement strand
GGGTGGGGACAGTGACCAATCCATTTGTGGAGGGGGGGGCGCGGACGGGCGCAAAACCCTCGGCTTTGAGGATGTTTGCCGTGGTGGGAAGGGGGTGGGGCTAAAAACCAATTACCGCGGCCCGCGGGAGATCCGGGGGGCTCCCAATGCATTGATACGCAACAACTGGACCCGCCACAGTAAAGAACTGCGCGCCTTTGAAGACATCGGCGTGCCGGTGAATTGGTTGCCTTTATTCGATGAATTGCATGAAGCCAACTTCATCGTGACCGAAATGCGAATGGCGGTGGAAAACAAAGAGGCCAATTGGTCCGACTTCGCGATTTTGGTGCGCACCCAAGCGCAACCACGGGCGTTTGAGGCGGAAATGAGACGACAAAATGTGCCCTACACTTTGCAAGGCAGCCAGTCCTTCTTTGATCGCAAAGAAGTGCGCGACGTATTAGCTTATTTGAAAATCATGGCCAACCCCAGCGATGAAGTTTCGCTGTTGCGGGTCATCAACGTGCCACCGCGCGGCGTGGGCAAAACCACCATTGACCGAGCCGTGGCTATTGCTACTGAGCAAGGTGTGTCGGTGAACGAAGTTTTCGATCACGATGATTTGCCCGCCAAGGCGACGGCGTCGGTGAAAGCGTTTATCAGCAATTTGACTTCGCTGAAAATGAAGTTGGATCACGGCAGTTCGTTGCCTGACATTGTGCGTGAATTGCTGCAACGCGTGGCATATCGCAGCGAGATTGACCGCGCTTACGACGACGCTCAGACTCGCGAGGCGCGCTGGAATGGAGTTCAAGAGGTAGTTGATTTTGCGGCCAATTACGCCCGCAATCAATCACCTCCGACGCTATCCGGCTTTCTGGAAGAATTGCTACTTAGCAACGAGGATCGCAAAGAAGATGACGATGGCGAAAAGAAGCAGGAAGTTTCTTTGATGACCCTGCACGCAGCCAAAGGCCTGGAGTTTCCGCGCGTGTATTTGGTTGGATTTGAAGAGGGCACGCTGCCGCATAAACGTAGCGCGCTGGAAGATTCGGTAGAAGAAGAGCGGCGTTTGGCTTATGTCGGCTTCACTCGGGCGCGTCGCGTGCTAACGGTTAGTTGGGCCGAGCAACGTACACGCTTTGGCAAAGTGGCACGTTGTCATACCTCGCGGTTTTATTACGAGACTGTGGCTGAATCTCCGCCGGACGGATGGTTTGCAACTGGAACCGAACCCCTAACTAAGCCGAAGAAGAAGGCCAAAGTGGGTCGCCGTCGGCAACGTCGCTAACCGGACAGTGACGCGGCAGAATGATTGAAAAACGTGCGCCGCCCAACGGAGAATCAGTCACCTCGATGGAACCTCCTTGGCGGCTGATGGCTTGATGCGCCAACGCTAAGCCCAGGCCATAACCAACTCGCTTGCCGGATGCACCATGGCCGCGGTAAAGCATTTCAAAAATTTTGGTGCGTTCAGATTCGGGTACTCCAGGGCCGGCGTCATCGACACTAATGCAAATGCAATCCTCCTGAGTACCATCCATGTGGACAAATACCACTTCACGCGCTGGCGACCATGCGATTGCATTTGAAACTAAGTTTCGCAAGGCCCGCAAGATACCTTCCTTATCACCCTGAATATTTACGTCGCCGTGATAATCCACTTCTAGTAGAACTTCACGTTTACCGGCAGCCGCTTGTTCACGCAGCAAACGAAAACCGGCCTCCACTGCTAAATCAAACTTCTCCACATCAGTGACCATGGTTTTGCCAGAACGCGAAGCGCATAGCGTCACTAAATTATGCACCGCGTCAGCGAGTTGATGCAACTCCTCTTGGTAAATTTGAATCAGGCGATGGTATTCATCGGGGTCAGGTTTGCCCATCAACAGCACTTCGGTTTCCCCCAACATATTTTGCACCGGCGACCCGAGTTCATGAGCCAACCCCGCAATCATCAATTCCGACGACTGGTTTTCGTCGCGAATAGCCAGCAGCATTTCACTCAAAGCTTCCACCACAGATCGAATTTCGACAGGTGAATCGGCAAGAGCGATATGTAAATCCTCCTTCAGGCTTCTGACCTCTCGAACCGCCACAGAAATCCTGGTCAGCTGGTGCGACATCATGCGGCTAAATACTTCACCCAATATCATGCCTACTGCAACTGCAGCAATCGCCATTAGTGCTGCATATCGATGGAAGCGTTCCAATACACCTCCCATGGTGGAGGTGTCCATGGCCATGCCAAATGCCAATCCATTCGGCAACACCGAATGCCTTACATAAACACTGCTGTTTACTTTTTGATAGTTCGATTCGGATTTCGGCGTTAGCGGAAATTCCTGGATTAAATCCTGGTCTCCGACCGGCGCAATTCGTTCTTCGGAATCTTGCCGCCAAACCCAAAATGCCATACGGATTTCCGGATGGCGATGAGCGAGATCCTCATATATTTGAATAGCGGCAGAGTTGCTGCGATCGGAGGCAGAGAACAATATGGAAAATTCTTCCTCCTCCTCTCGTAGGGTGGCAAAAACCACGTTTTCGTAAGCTTGGTCCATAAATGGAATTCCAAGCAAATAGGAAATCAAAAACACTCCAAAAGTGGTGGCCATAAACCACGCCCGCATGCGGCTGCGCAAGGACCAAGATTTAGCCTGCTTGCCAGATTTGATTTCAGGCATTGCCGGCTTCCACCAAACGATAGCCCTTGCCCACTACCGTTTGCAGCATGCCCGATGCTTCGGCACCCAGTTTACGCCGCAGGCGGCCCACGCAGACGTCAACGGTATTGGTTTTGGGGTCGAAGTTAATATTCCAAACTTTGGCCAACAACTGCTTTCGCGACATGATGCCGCCGTTCGCCTCCAACAGGGCAACCAGCAAATCTAGTTCCTTGGGTGGTAGTTCCATTGCGCGATCGCCGACCAGTAAAAAACGGCGTTGAATGTCGATGCTAATGGGGCCAATTTGTTTTGGCGCAACGGCGTGATAGCGCCGCATTACCGATTCGATACGCGCCATTAATTCCGCCAAATCAAAGGGCTTCACGATGTAATCATCGGCACCAAGGGTGAGGCCAGTCACACGATCTTGAGTGGTGCCACGTGCAGTCAA
This sequence comes from Planctomycetota bacterium, assembly GCA_014382805.1. Lineage (GTDB taxonomy): Bacteria > Planctomycetota > UBA1135 > UBA1135 > UBA1135 > JACNIZ01. Next base: position 6,926 of record JACNIZ010000330.1, on the reverse strand, counting down.
AAAGATGACCGGTGTATCGTCGCCCCGCTCGCGAATTTGAGCGAGTAACTGCCATCCATCCATGCCGGGCATCAACACGTCCAACAGCAGTAAATCGAAGGCGCCGACCGGTAAATCGGCCAACACTTGCAGCGCCTCTTCGCCGCTGGCTGCGGTGGTTGAGTCCATGCTGGAACTGGCAAGCCCACGACCGACAAAATCGCGGAAACGGGCGTCGTCGTCAACAATTAGTACCTTCATGATGGCGCCTTAAAACAATGTTATTGGATGCCTAAGGTCTGCAGAAATGCTTTGTTATCCGGCTCGCGCTGCAGGAAACGACTGACGGCAACAGCCGGATCGACGGCGCCACCGACCTCATAAATTTGCCGACGCAATCGCATGCCCACCTCCTGATCACGATAGCGTTTTGGCGCTTTTTGGAACACCGTCGCCATATCGGCGGCGATGGCATCGGCCCAGGCATAACCGTAATAACCGGCGTCGTAACCGGTCAGGTGTCCCCAGTAGGCTGCAAAATGAGTCCCTTCTTGGACCGGAAAAAGAACTTCGTTGGTGGCGTCGTTGGCAGCTTTTTTCGGGTCACAATCAAGCTCAGTGTGCATGCGCAAATCACTTAGCCCCAACGCCAGCTGGCGGCGATAATAAATCCCTTTGGTAGCCAAATCCGCTTCTTTCATCTTCTGCAAAAGCTCAACCGGTATCTTTTTGCTGGGATCGCGATAATCAGCAGCGAAGTTCTTCAATACCGTTGGATCCCATGCCCAGTTTTCAAACATTTGGCTAGGCGCTTCCACAAAGTCTCGTGCAACGTTTGCGCCAGCGTAACGACCGAACTTCACCCGCGTCAAAATCGAGTGCATGGCATGCCCGAATTCGTGGAAAATAGTCTCCACTTCATTATGCGACATTAGCGCCGGTGCATCGCTGACACCCGGCGTGAAGTTACAAACCAAGGCGACTACTGGTCGCTGATAATTTCCATCAGCAAGCCGCTTACCACCGATAATGTCAAATTGTGCAAAGTGGTTGTACTTGCCTTCACGTGGGAAGTTATCCAAGTAGAACATGCCAAGTGGTTCACCGCTGGTGCTATCGCTAACCACATAAAGTTCCAAATCGTCCACCCATTTGTAATCGGGACGAATAGGGGTGAATTCTAGATTGAAGATGTGCTCATAAGCGTCGAACATTCCAGCCAGCACCTGCTTCAAAGGGAAATAAACTCGCAACGCTTCAGGGTCCACACCAAAACCGCTTTTCATGTATTGGGTCTGGTAAAAACGGAAATCCCAAAAGTTAATTTGCGCTTCCGGGTCACCAGTATGTTCGACTTTTAACTTGCGTAATATTTCCACTTCTTGTTGAAACTTCGGTTCCAAGCCTTGAACCAAATCGGTGACAAAACCCATCGCAGTGGCACCATCCTTGGCCATTTTGGGTTCAATTTTGTAATCCGCCCAGTTGGCGTATCCCAGCAATTGCGCAATTTGTTGCCGGGTGGCAACGATGTTCTCCAAGATAGGGCCGTTTTCATGCTGTACCACCGAATAGCGGGCCCGGTTGCAACGCTTACGGGTTTCTTCTCGAACCGCGTTTTGCATCACCGACAAATACTCCGACGAAACCGTTACTCGAACCCGATGGGTGCCGTCGCTTTGGCGCGTTGCCTGGAGGAAGGAATCGGTAAGGCCTTCCAGTTCCTCGGCCGAATAATACAGCTCGACCTGAGCATTGGTAATGTTGGTGTCGAAGTCCGATTCAAGTTTATTGAGCTTATTTTTCAAGGCCGCAACTTCAGTCCGCGTAGCAACTTCTAAAGTCATCCCGTCGCGCCTGTAATCGCGCATGACCTCAAGCATCAGTCTTTGATCTTCACCCTCAAGCTTGGGCACCTCACCGCGCGTATAGCGGTCCAAAAACGCCTGACACATAAGGTACACATCCTCACGATAGGCGACCTGGACGCCCCACTCGTTCAAGCGATTGACTGCCTGAGTGCACGCATCCCGCATTTCGGCGGTTGGCTGGGTTTCTTTCATCAGATATATCCGGTTCAAAACCGTGGTCACTGGATAGCTGATGTCGTCCAACTTAGCGATGGAGCTTGCGAAAGAAACCACGCGGCCATCCTGCCCTGCGAGGCGATCCAAGGCGGCATCGGCCGTCGCCAATACCGATGCCACAGTTGCCTCCACCTCGCCCGGAGTACGCTCGAATATTGGCATATCCAAGCGCGCTTGAAAGCTTTGGGCGGCAATTTGAAAGGCTTCCATTTGAGGCTTGGGTTGCGGCACGTGAGTAGCGCAACTGGGGAACAAAATTAGAGCAAGGAGCAGCAAGAGGCTACGCATGCAAGCATGGTACAACCGCCGGAATCTGTTAGCTTTCCCCCATGGTTGCTCCGACCTTCCTGCCCCATGACCAGCCCTATGTGCCGCCCGAAACACCTGAGCGGGCGGCACAGAATCTGCACGCCATTTTGGCCCAACGACGCAGCGTACGCCAATTTAGCGATCGGGCGGTTAGCCTCGAAACCATGCAGTGGTTGGTGCGCTGCGCTTGCTCCGCCCCAAGTGGCGCCAACAAGCAACCGTGGCGTTTTATATGCGTGCAAAACCCCGACCTCAAACGCCAAATTCGCCATGGCGCCGAGGCCGAAGAACGGGCGCTCTATGAGCATCGTGCCAGCGAGCAGTGGCTAAAGGACTTGGAACCACTCGGGACTGACGCCAACAAGGATTTTCTGGAAATCGCACCATGGCTGGTGGTGGTATTCAAACTCAATCAAACCGACGATGGTGGCCGCGTTTATTACGCCGAACAATCCATCGGCATTGCCACGGGCATGTTTTTGGCAGCGGCACAAGTGGCTGGTCTCGCAACTTTGACCCACACTCCTAGTCCGATGGCCTTTTTGGGCCCTATTCTCGACCGCCCTGAGCACGAAAAACCCTACATGCTGATTCCAGTAGGTTTCCCCGCCGACGACTGCGAGGTTCCCGCCCACGCGGTGGTGCGTCGCCCCCTTGCGGAATCCATGGTGATCGACCGGCCCAAAACTAGTTAAAGAGCAGATCCCCGCAACCATCCCGACCTCTTCCACCATGCCATTTGCTCTCTACTTTCTGCTCAGCGTGAACTTGCTGACCTTCGCTTTGTTCGGCTGGGACAAGCGCGCCGCACGACGACAAAAACGTCGGATACCTGAGGCCAGGTTATATTTTTTCACCCTGCTCGGTGGCGGCATTGGCGCTTGGATTGCAATCCGCGTTTTCAGGCACAAAACGGTGAAGACATCCTTTCGGATCCGATTGTTCGCGTCGGCGGTGATGAGCTTGGGCCTATGGTGGGGCCTTTACAAGCTGCTTTGGGATAAGTGATCTCGGTCCGACGTGACCATGCCGCGCGGAGTCAGCAGTAGTTCGTCAAATGCAATCTCGTATACCTCGCCCACCGAACCTTCAAAATTCAATGCGCCGCTCAAACTTCCCCATTCCGTCGCTAGCCCTAAAGTTACCTGAAATGAGTAACTAGAACCGGGCTGGATTTTGGGCTGCTGGCCAGGAATGCACGGCCCATGCAGTTCAGTTAAATGATGGAATGCGTCGCACAATCGCCAGCGCCGCCCCATTAACCGAACCGGCTGGTTACCCCGATTCTCAACCCGGAACCTACACCCAAATGAATGCCCTTGGCCATCCTGGGGCCGCCGCCGCCCTGCAGGCTTTACGCTGACCCGTAGATCGATTTCGACGGGTTCAACGGCACCAATAACCGTTTTTTTAGGCTTGGTACCGGTCTCGGGCAGGCGAGCATTCGGCATGTTTGGGGATTTCTTAGGGGGCTGAGTTTGCCCTTTTAATTCCGAGCATAACTAATTCTTACTATTTTCGAACCAGTTTCACGGACTATTGCTAACGTAACAATTACGAAGACCTGACATTTTTTGTGACATCCGGCGCGGATTCACGAAAGCCCTTAGAGGGACTGAATAAGCGACCACGCTGAACTGCCCAAAAAATCTGATTCATGTCGGAATCCGTCCACGACACTTTTGCGAATCAAGCATTGCCGCTGTCAAATGCGCGCCTTGTGCCGCCTATTTTGGTAACGGCGCCGCCCTATCAGCTCCGCATTGCCCAAGCTAGCAACGACCTTGAGCGGCTTTGCCGGCTGCGCTTCGAAGTTTTCAATTTGGAATTGGGTGAAGGGCTAAGCCAATCGTTTCATTCTGGCACTGATGTGGACCAATTTGATTCCCAATGTCATCACTTGCTCGTGGAGCACCAAAGCGACGGTGTGGTAGGAACCTATCGATTACAAACTGCGGAAATCGCAATTCCTGGGCTAGGGTTTTATTCGGCGCAAGAATTTGGAATCGAAGCACTGCAGACTATGATCTTGGGCGACGCCGTCGAACTGGGGCGTGCATGCATTGCCAAAGCTCATCGGAATAAGAATGTGCTATTCCTTTTATGGAAAGGACTGGCGAAATATGCGACCTTTTTTGACAAACGGTATTTTTTCGGCTGCAACTCGTTGACCACGCAAGATCCAGTACAAGCCTGGCAAACCTTTGACTGGCTCCAGCGAAATCATCACCTGTGGAGTGGCGAATTGGTTTTGCCCAATCTGGCCCACCTCTGCCCACGCCCTGAGCCACACCAAGCCATGACCGACCGCAAGCTATTCCAATCGCGCTTGGGCCGGGTGCCGCGGCTTTTTGCCGCTTATTTGCGCTACGGCTCAAAAGTTTGCAGCCACCCAGCCATCGATCGTGAATTCGGAACCATGGATTTTCTGACGCTCATGGACTTCAGTAAGCTGCCCAGCGCGATGTTGGCTCGCTTCCAAGGCTAGTCAGTGGCCTGCACCGACTACACATCCATTTAGTCCTCGATTCAGCATCGCTATGCTTCCCTAATGTTGTTTTTGCGCAGCGCTTGGCGCCTATTTGCAATCGCCCTGGCGACGGCATTCAGCGCTATAGGCATGGCAATTTCGGCGCTCATTACACGCAAGCATTCGCCAGCCCGCTGCCGCTGCCATGCCTTTTGGGTCGGTTTGTGGTCGCGAAACTGCACCAAAGCCTTAAAGATCCGTGTGCAGGTTGAAGGCAAGCCGCCACAGCATTCATTTTTGCTGGCCAGCAACCATCTGTCTTACTTGGATATTATCGTTTTGTGGTGTGGCGTGGACTGCCAGTTTCTTTCCAAAGCAGACGTTGCGCGCTGGCCAATTTTTGGTAAATGCGCGCAAATCGCAGGCACCTTGTTCGTCGATCGCACCCGACGCACGGATTTACCCCGAGTACAAGCCGAGGCCAAACAAGTTTTAGACTCCGGCTACGGCGTGATTTTTTTCCCTGAAGGGACCAGTTCACCCGGCGCCGAAGTGATGCCGTTCAAAGGTTCGTTGTTTCAGATCGCAATCGACCAAAACATGCCGGTGCACACCGCCTGTTTACATTATTCGACCCCAAATAATCAGCCGCCGGCCTATGAAACCGTTTGCTGGTGGGGCGACATGGGCTTCTTCCCGCATTTGTTGAAGTTGGTCAAGCTACCCAGAGTTGATGCGCGCATACGCTTTCAACCACAACCGGTGGATGGCGAAAACCGCAAGCAAATGGCGGCGGCGGCGCGGCAGCAAATTTGCGGTGCTTTTGAAGCCATCGAAGGTGCACCCAAAATGGTTTGGCGAGGTCCGGACACCCCCTGATCGATGCGGCGCAAATTGCTCTACCTATATCTGGCCCTGCTCGTGCTTTCGCACGCGGTGGCATGGTGGCGCGGCCCGCTGCCGGAGGGGCTGAGTGGCGATTCATTATTGCATTTGCAAACCGAAGCTCTCGGCGAATTTGCATTGAACTACCAAGATCTGCCTGCCGACGACATCAGCGCGCCGGCATTGCTCTTGTTGCATGGCAGTCCCGGCTCGGGCCATCATTTAGACAAATTGGCGGCAGCTTTTGACGGTAAATTCCGCATCCTCATTCCCGACATGCCGGGCTTTGGCGGGTCCACCCGCCGCTTACCAAATTATTCCATTCACAGCCACGCCCAAGCCGTCGGCGTGTGGTTGAAGGAGCTGGGTGTAGACCGAGCCCATGTTATTGCGTTCAGCATGGGTGGCGGCGTTGCTCTGCATTTGCAGAAAATGCAACCGCAATTGGTTTCGTCGCTCACCTTGCTAAGCGCTATCGGCGTGCAAGAATTGGAGTTACTCGGCAGCTATGAAATCAATCATGCCATTCACGCACTACAGCTTTTTGCGATCCGAAGCGCTCAGTGGTTGCTGCCCCACTTCGGTTCCTTTACACGCAGCGCCGCCATTCCATATGCGCGTAATTTTTTCGACAGCGATCAGCGACCGTTGCGCGATCTGCTGCTTCAACTCGATATTCCAACCTTAATCCTGCACGGCGAAAAGGACTTTTTGGTGCACCCTGCAGCTGCTCGCGAACATCATCGCATCGTTCCTCAAAGCAAGCTGCAAATTTACGACGCCAGCCATTTTTTACCCTGGACGCGGCAACAGGAGGTCGCCACTGCGGTGACGGAATTTATAGGCGCAGTCGAAACTCAAGCGACTACCGACGGACTACCTCTCCCGCCCACCGGCGTTGCCCGTAATCGTGCCGAAGCCGACCCCAGCCGGATCATTGCCGCCACCCAACCCTGGGATCCGACCGATGCTCCGCCGCTAAAAGGGGCACCATTGTTGTTAGCCATGCTACTACTGGCCATGGCAACTTTTGTCAGCGAAGACCTCACCTGCATCGCCACCGGCTTACTCGTTGCCCAAGCTCGCATCGGCTTTATTCCGGGCGTAATCGCCTGTTTCATGGGAATATTAATCGGCGACGGCTTGTTGTTTCTCGCCGGCCGATGGCTAGGTAAACCTGCATTGACGCGCTTTCC
>JACNIZ010000373.1 GCA_014382805.1 Planctomycetota bacterium | reverse complement strand
TCATTTAGCAAGGATAGATCTGTGGCGATCTACCCACACGAAATCCTGAAGCCCCATATTCTTTTTATTCATTTGTGCAAAGAGATTGCCGCTGTCGGCTTAGCTATCTCGCAAGCGAGATAAAAGCGCCGCCAGCGGCAATCTCTTGGCACAGGGAATGGGATTTTCTGTTTTTAAAGTACTACATACAAGGTGTGCACGTTGGTAGTGGCATAAATGCCGTTTAATGCTTGGGCTCCGAAACTAGCGCCTTGGAAAACTACCGTCATGCCGACGGCGGTTGGTGGCAGGTTGAAATGGACTTGATCTCCGCCTGGACTGAGGGCGTTGCTTGCCAATATGCGGTGGTCTTGGTTGGGGCGCAAGTAGACGTCAAGAGTGCCGAAGAGTGGTTGGATGGTTTCACCGGGTTGGAGAGGGCGTGCCAGCACTAACTTTGGGCTGCCGACGAATGCTCCGGCTGGTGAACTTAGGTCTACGGTCCATTGATTCCCAGCGGCGACGTATTTGACGTCGGCGGGCGGAGTGCTGGTTAAGTTGCCATTGGCACCGGTGGACAAGATGAGGTCTTCGTTGGTTCCTGGGTACAGGGCGAAGGTGCGCTGAATATCGAGGTCGCTAGTTGAGAAGAAAACTTCGCCGACGGGGTCATCGCGCTGCCACGCGACCCACAAAACATGATGGCCGGAGCGGTTTTCAGGGATGGTCAGATCGAAGTAATAATGGTTGCCCGTCAGAGTTGGATTGGGACGCTCAAGAAACTCCATGTGATCCCAAGTCAGTGGCAGATCCGGCGTCCAGTCCGGCGTGGTCATCCACACATCCCATACACTAGGTTCGTGCACCGCAGTGGCAAGAAAATCCACCGTGATAACCTCGCCCGCATTCACCGACGTTTTCGGCCAATCAGCACTCACCTGATCCAGCCCAGCATAGGTACGTGGATATTCACTCGAATTCGGATCCACCCTTCCGCCACTTGCAAGTTGGCCGTCTAGCACCCAAGGCGAATAATCAAATCCCGCCGGCAAGCCAGCCGAGACCGCCTGCGGAATATTTCGCGACAACTCATTCCAAGTGTAGTAAGAAGTCGTGCCATCCATCGCCACCGCATTCGCCGCCAGATCAAAACTAGGGTTATCCGGATTGGCCTGATACACCCGATAAACCCGACTCGGCGGATCTACCACCGACCCATGGCCAATCAATTCCGTAGCAAGTAAAGCAGCGCAAGCTACGGCAAGGACCTTGGCCCCACCACAAATTGATTGTGAGTAGCATTTAATCATCGTCTCGGCCCAAAACAGCCAAGCTCAAATTACCACACCCGTTACCCAAGGCCGGCAATTAGTAAAAAATTCCTCATGCATTCCTTGTTGCAGAGAGATTGCCATAAAAGCAAATTCAGCATATAGTGAAAGCCGAGAAGAATTGGTCGTTTTGCCATTCTTCATCTCTCCTGTCCCCTCATCTCATAGTAATCATGATTTCTCTCCTGTCCGTTAGCGCACTCATCTTGTGCCCAAACCCCTCTCCCCCTCAAATCGTTGGCGGGCAATTCCAAGAAATTCACCAATGGCAAGGTGAGTTAAATGGCGATTACTTTGGCAATGCGGTTGCCGATGCGGGCGACGTCAACGGTGATGGTGTTGCAGACATCCTCGTAGGAGCTTCCGAAGCCGAAGTTGGCGGCCTCGGTGGCTCTGGCAAAGCTTACGTTTACTCTGGCACTGATGGCAGCCTGATCCATGATTGGAGCGGCCCGCATGGCAACGCTCGAATGGGCAATGCGGTTTCTACTGCAGGTGACGTCAATGGCGATGGTTTTGATGATGTCATCGTTGGCATTTACAACGCGGCTTCGGCTGGTAATACCAAGGCGGGTCGGGTGGTGGTCTACTCTGGTGTTGATGGAAGTACCATCTTGCGCTGGGACGGAACCAGCGCAGATGAATATTTTGGCAGTGCCGTCGCAGGTGGACGCGATTTCGATGGCGACTTGATTCCAGACCTAGTGGTTGGATCTGCGAACGCCGATCCAAGCGGAGGCAGTAATCGAACCGGTTTTGTTAATGTTTATTCGGGCGCAACCGGCGCCTTGATTTATCAAATCCCTGGCGAATCAAACGGCGATCAGTTTGGCCGCGAAATTGCCATGCTGGATGACGTCGATAGTGATGGTGTTGCTGATCTACTCATTGGTGCACCATTAGCGGATTTGCCGGCAGGAGGTTCGAACGCGGGAGCTGCTTATGTTTATTCAGGTGCATCCGGAACTCAACTTTTCCGCATGGATGGCGAAGCTGTCGGTGACGGATTTGCATCGTCGGTTTCCTCCGCGGGCGATATGAATGCCGACGGCGTACCGGACCTCATCGTTGGCTCTCCATGGGCGTCCGCGGGCGGCATGAACGCAGCCGGCGCTGCTTATGCGCACTCTGGTGTCGACGGTAGTTTGCTATTCCAATGGAATGGTGAAGCAAGCGGCGACGTCATGGGGAAAGCGGTATCAGGCGCCACTGATATCGATCAAGATGGTCATGCCGACGTACTCGTCGGAGCCTACGGCACAGATACTCTCGGCAAAAGCAACCGTGGTAGTGTTTATCTATATTCGGGAGCCGACGGATCCAAGCTCTGGCAATGGCAAGGTGACAAAGCCGCATCCCAATTAGGGTGGGCCCTAAGCCTAGTCGGAGATTTGAACGATGATGGACGCAAAGAATTGATCATGTCCGCCAACTCCGACGGCCCAGCCAATGAAGGGATGGTTTACGTACAAGGCTTCAATCCATTCCTATACGCTGACATCGACGAACTGTCTTACCTCACCGGCGGCACCGTGGAATTTAGCGTGGACTTCCCCGATAGCACATCAGGCTATGACTACCGAATTCTCGTTTCGCCGAAAGGAACGGGGCCGAGTCATTTTGGGATTGATATTCCTCTCAACGGAGGTCAGATCACGGAGAATTCCTATTACGGCATTTACCCCGTTCCAACCTACAGTGACATGCATGGGACCTTAGATGCCGATGGAAATGGAACTGCTTCGATCACGCTGCCTCCGACTTTCCATTCCAATATTCTTGGAACCTACTACTTTGCTGCAATCGCAAGTCCGGTAGCTGGGATTCCGGAATTTAGCTCCATTGCGGTTCGGATTTACGTCTTGCCGTAAACCTAACCGAGGTTCGTTCTTCTGGTGTCCAGGAGGTTGCGGCATAGTTCAACCCGTCGCAGCCTCCCTTCGCCTTGGGATTGGTGGTTATACGAAGTACCGACAAACCCACATGAGCCAATTAGCTATGGAAGCCAACCGCGCGGCCCAGGCTCATATTGAATATTGCTTGACTTCTTGATTTGTGTTAAAAAAGAACCGTGTAACTGTTTGTTGCACACTTCCTTTACTCAGGCGAAATATTCGCCGATAACTTTTGCACAACTAAACGATGAGATCACTCATTTCCTTTGTGGCGCTTACGCTTTTACTAGCGCCCCCCCCTTGTTTCCCAGACTACGTACACGGTTGATCCGTATGCGACTCCAGGAACGACGACCCTTAACACCATAACGGCTGCGGCTTCCGTGGCAATTGCTGGAGATACGATTTTGATCAGGCCGCACACTGATTGGAGTCAACTCCCCCTGCTAGCCATTTCCGGTTATTCGGAGATACACGCCGGTGGAACTGAGTTATTCCCAATAGAGGTAGAATCGGGTGTCGCAATAAAAGCCTCAAGCGACTCTGGCACCGTGAACATTTGGAGTAGCGCCGCAAGCCCACCCACATCCCTGTTCCTTCTCAAAGGTGTTGCAGGTGGAACTGCTCCCCTGACATCAATAGAAGATTTAGTTTTGATCGGCGCGAAGCGCGGGATCGAGATCGCAGCAACTGACCCAGGCAGCACGAATGAATATGTAGATTTCCTTGGATTAATCGCAAGATGCCATTTTGGCTGGAACCAGATTGCAATTGATTTGGTGAACAATACTACACTGGCAGCAGACATAGCTATCCGCGAATGCAAAATTCGAACCAACTTCGGGCTTGGACAAGCCGGGCATACTTCTCCGCCAGTTTTACAATCCCCATCTGTGGGTATGCGTTTTCAAGCCAAATCAAAACCAAGCGCTAGCGTCCCCGCCCAGATAAACGTTGAGATCCGAAATTTGTTAACTCTCGGAGATTTCACAAGCATGTCACCGTATGGTGTCTCAATTAACGGGACATCTGACTTTCCTGCAGCGAATAGCGAATTTTCTCGCCTAATAGAAGTCGCGACGTTGGGTAGCATTTACCACCTAGAGCACAGTTCCGGCTCAGGTTCAAGCTTTGCTCCAATACCTGAGGTGAACATGAGCATTATTGGTGGCAATCTGAACGGGAAAGCTGATCCAAATGACCAAAACGCTGGATGGGACGTGGGCCTCTTCGCCACTACAGATAGGTTCGAGGATGGTCCTCACAAAGATTTTCCCTCTGGCTATCGGATTGAAACGAGTGGAACTACGTTCGACAAGTTCAAGTTGGCTGGCATCCACTGCAATAGCAGTCGCTGGGGGCGGGGAGTGCTTAGGCTTAATGGGAATACTACTATTAAAAGAACCGGCTACCAAGCCTCGCCTAACCCCGACCTTAGGCTCTACAATGGAGTTCACGTAACTTCGATTGAAGCTTACATGGGACTACATTCAACAAACGCCACCATTTCCAATAACCTCGGAAATGGTGTATTTCTAAAAACAAAATCGTCGATTTGGATTGACGACCACCAAGCCCCTACTGGAGGGTTTATTAACCTCAACAGCACCTCCATCTTGCAAAATGGAAACCATGGGCTAGTGCACCTACTTAACAACGACGGCATCGTCGGCGGTGCGTGGCATTTCCCAAATGGCAACCGCTCCTTGTTTGAATGGCCAAACTTTGATTACAGCGTTGATTATGGCCCAGGAGTTGTCAACAAATGCAATATCTCTAGCAATGGAAAATCAGGTCTTTTTTTCCGCACTGACAATTCCACAAGCAGTGCATACTTCAATACCCGTTTTGTTAATTGCATCATTTGGAATAACCCACAAGGTGGCTATTTGGCTGACCTAAGAGGTCCCAACAGCGCGCCGGTTTTCTTGGCACCTCTTGGCCATTGCACCCTTGCCGGAAACGGCGACGATTCGACTCATCCATATTCCTTGGAAATTATTGAGCAGGACCGCCCTGGCCTTCTAAGGCCTACATACTATTGGTCGGAAACTCTTGGCGAATTATCCACCAAGTTTTACAACACAATCTTGGAGAGAAAATCTTCATCAGCTGACGACTTTGAACCAAGCATGATCACTGGTTCAGATATTTTCCTGGTTGACGATGGCCCCTCTATTTCAATCAACGAAATTGGTGCAGCTGGATTGAGATATCAAGACGGTGGAATTACACCAATTTTCTCGGTTTCCACATTTGATGCAACCCCTTTCGTAGACTCATCCACTTGGACTACACTGGACCCATCAAAGTTCTACCTCTTGAACCATGGAACTTTCGGAGTCTTTGGAACAACCCCTGTAGTCCTCCCGATCTTTGGCAATGAAACGGCCTTTGATCATCAAGATGATCCCCGGCCAGACCCCTCTTCTGGGCTTCGGGATAAAGGCGCCGACGAACACCTATGAAGCCCTTCTTGCCCTTAATTGCAATTGTGTCCGCCCTTCTTGGGCAGACACTTGCCGCAGGCTCTCAGATTAGCTCTGAACGCAGCTTAATAACCAGAGAGGTCTTCTTGCCCAAAATAGGGCTTTGGGAGAGCTCTTGGACTTCTCCCCTTTTTCTTGCGGAGCCTGGAAATAATCGAAGCAGCGCTTTATTTACAAATGAAACCCTTCGCGGGCCTGGCCACTTAACGGGCAATCCACTTGCTCCCAGTCATCTCCTAACGAATTCTGGACGTCATGCAAGTAGAGGCCCTGACGGGTTCTCAATTCGAGCTTGGGGTAATAGCCCCGGAGTCCCTAGATGTTCATTACTGGCCTCACCAAATGGCTTAGAGTTCGCTGCACCAGACTACCTACTAGCCCCTGATATTAAGGTCTGGAATATTGAAACTGGGGACTTCCAGCGTTGGCTGCCCTATCCGGACTCTCCTCCAGGGAAACCAGCACTTGCAGGATTTAGTTACATTCAAAATGCTGCAGACATAAATGGCGATGGTTGGGATGATTTATTTTTCCAAGATTGGACCCATACATCAGAAGGAGTTGCTGGATGCATCGACGGCAAGACTGGTCAAGCCCTGTGGATGGACTTCACGGATGATCTCGACACTACTTCAAGGGTAAAGCCACTTCAGTTAGGCCCACCCGAGGATCTTAATGGGGATGGAATAGGAGACTTTGTTAGCGCGATTCAAACCTATAGTTTGGCACAATTTGGACATCGCATTATTGCCCATTCTGGAATTGATGGCAGCCATCTCTGGCAGGTGGATCTTTCCCGTTCATTCATCGAAAGGTTTTCAATTTCATGCCCTGATCTCGATGGAGATCAAATTGATGACATTATCTCTCTCGACGGTGCAAATTTCCTGACTGGCAACAATGGAGAAATAACCGCCATAAGTGGGGCAACGGGCGCTGCCCTATGGACTCGAGATTGCACCTTTATTCAATCCATGTTCCCAAACGCGGCCTGGCATGCCGTCTTTGGGCAATTCTTAGTTACTCCAAGCCCAATTGGAAACACTCTTGACTTAATTATCCCAGGTAGAATTATCTACGGCACAGGAGGGGAAGAAACTGTATTTACATACCTAGATGCGAAAACAGGAACACCTATAACTTCCCTAGCAATTTCTGATGACTTGATGCCATGGCATTCCCATGAAGTCCCGATTGACCTCAATTCACTTATCCAGGCTGGCGATTACGATGGAGATGGATTCCAAGAATTTGCAACGAGAGTTTACCTTGAAGGCGATGACAGCAACTCGACCTCGATATATCCCTACGCACTAGTCATCCTCGGCCAACGCACCTTGTTCGGACCTGACAAACCCAATGTTGGCACGTCTCGCGATTTCGACATCTCGCTACCCGCCCATCCCAACGCCCCCTATCAATTAGCATTTTCAACAGGATTCAGTCCACGCACCGACCGCAAGATGTGGAGTCCACAAGACTGGCCGACTATGCTGCAATGGACCGGAGTTGCCCAAAAAACGTCGGCAATGCGATCTCTCAGAGGCAACCTAGACGCCAACGGCCAAACCACCATTAGCGTGAACTTTCCCAACAATTCAAACTACATTGGAATCCCGTTTTATGCACGCGCCCTAATCGGCGACCCAACGAATCCTGGGGAAATCGTCACCCAAACCAGCCTGCATACTCTTACGCTGCAACCCTAACTCCCAAAGCCATATCTGAATATTGATTATTGTTCCGAGTGAAAAGTTTAAGAATTCCTGTCTTGTTTGGGAGATTGCCGCGAGCGGCGCTTTTATCTCGCTTGCGAGATAGTTAAGCCGAGCGCGGCAATCTCCCAAACAAACCATCAACCCTTAGCCTGAATCTTCGCCCAAGAATCGCGGAGAGCGACGACTCGATTAAAAACAAGTGCATCAGGTTTGGAATCAAGATCCAGCGCAAAGAAGCCAGAACGTTCGAACTGAACGCGGTCTTCAAGAGTAAGGTCGGCAAGACTTGGTTCAACCTTGGACTGAATGACCTCTAACGACTTCGGATTGATGTGGTCGAGAAAATCATCACCTACGTTTGGATCGGGCTCGGTAAATAAGTGATCGTAGAGACGGACTTCAGCATCGACGGCGTGTTCGGCACTTACCCAGTGGATGATGCCTTTGACTTTGCGTCCGCCGCCGCCTTTGGATTCGGGGTCGTAGCTGCAGCGCAGTTCAAACACGTTGCCGTTGTCATCTTTGATGACTTCATCGCAGACGATGTTGAAAGCGTAGCGCAGACGGACTTCTTTACCAGGAGCTAGGCGGAAGTACTTCTTCGGCGGCTCTTCCATAAAGTCGGATTGCTCGATGTAGACCACTGGCCCAAATGGAACTAGCCGTGTACCCATGTCGGGGTTGCCTGGGTGGTTGGGCGCTTCGACGGTTTCGGCTGCGGCCAGTTCAGGGTAGTTGGTGATGACTACTTTTAGCGGACGCAATACTGCAAGACGACGTGGCGCGGAGGCGTTCATGTGATCACGCACAATTCCATCCAAAACGGCGACGTCGGTGACGCCTTCGTATTTGGTGACGCCGACCTTTTTGCAAAACTCAACGATTGCCGGCGCCGGAATTCCGCGGCGACGCAAACCACTCAAAGTCGGCATGCGCGGATCGTTCCAACCCGATACGTGCCCCTCTTTCACCAGGCGCAACAGTTTGCGTTTGCTGGTAACGGTGTAGCTCACGTTCAAGCGCGAAAATTCAATCTGGCGCGGCTTGGACGGCAGATCAATATGCTCCACCAACCAGTTGTACAACGGACGATGGTTTTCGAATTCCAAAGTACACAAGGAATGAGTTATGCACTCCAGCGCATCCGACTGACCATGCGCAAAATCGTACATCGGGTAAATGCACCAAGCATCGCCAGTCCTCGGGTGATGCTGACGCACGATGCGATAGATCACTGGGTCGCGCAAATTCATGTTCGGCGACGCCATGTCGATGCGCGCCCGCAACACCATGCTGCCGTCGGCGAACTCACCTGCGCGCATGCGTCGGAATAAATCCAACGACTCCGCGGCCGGACGATCGCGGTGCGGCGAATCACTGCCCGGCGTGTTCAAGTTACCGCGCTGTTCACGAATCAAATCGGGCACCTGCTCATCAATATAAGCATTGCCGTCTTCAATCAACTGCTCCGCCATCAAATACAGCTGCTCAAAATAATCCGAGGCGTGAAATAACCGCTCCTGCCAATCGAAACCCAACCACTTCACATCCTCCTTAATCGCGCGGATGTACTCGTCTTCCTCCTTGGCCGGGTTGGTATCGTCAAAACGCAGGTTGCATTTGCCGCCGAACTCCTCGGCAATGCCAAAGTTAATGCAAATCGACTTGGCGTGGCCGATGTGCAAATACCCATTCGGTTCCGGCGGGAAACGAGTGATGATGGAGGTGTGTTTGCCGGACTTTAGGTCGTCGGCAATGATTTGGCGGATGAAGTCTTTCGAGGCTTCGGATTCGGTCATGATCCGAGGATTATAGAATGGCCGACCGCCACCCTGTTCCCCTACAGACATGCCCGAACCCGACTTCCAATACCAGTCCATGTTCCCCCTTGGCGCGGCCAAAACTCCGTGGCGAAAGCTCAGCTCCGAGCACGTCGAGGTGGTTGATTTTGACGGCCAAAAAGTGCTGAAGGTGGCTCCAGAAGCCCTCACCCTGCTCGCCCGCGAGGCTTTTCACGACATCAACCATCTGTTGCGACCGGGTCACTTGGCACAACTGCGCCAGATTTTGGACGACCCGGAAGCCTCGCCCAATGACCGCTTTGTAGCGCTGGATCTGCTCAAAAACGCACAGATTTCGGCCAAAGGCGTGCTGCCGATGTGCCAAGACACGGGTACCGCGATCATTATGGGCAAAAAAGGTCAGCAGGTCTGGACCGACGGCGGCGACGAAGAAGCTCTGTCTCGCGGCGTATTCCGCACCTACGCCGACGACAACCTGCGCTTCAGCCAGCTAGCACCAATTGGCATGTTCGAGGAGACCAACACCAAAACCAATCTGCCAGCGCAAATCGAGTTGTACGCCACCGCCGGCCAAAGTTACGACTTCCTGTTTATTGCCAAAGGCGGCGGCTCGGCCAACAAAACTTTTTTGGTGCAAGGCACGCCGTCGCTATTACGCGAGGACCTGCTGTTGGAGACTCTGCGCGACCACCTAGTCAATCTGGGGACAGCAGCCTGCCCGCCCTATCACCTAGCCGTGGTCATCGGCGGCACCTCGGCTGAGGCCACCCTCAAAACCGCCAAGCTGGCCAGTGCGGGCGACTTGGATGACCTGCCAACCA
>JACNIZ010000371.1 GCA_014382805.1 Planctomycetota bacterium | reverse complement strand
TTCCTTCTCCAACTTGCGGAAGTGATCCCAGTTCGCCCACTTGCCGACCAAGTTGGAATTGGCAATCAACACCTTCGGCGCCCACTTATGAGTGCGGAACACCGCCACCGGCTTGCCCGACTGCACCAGCATGGTTTCATCCGCCTGCAAGCCCTGCAAAGTGTCGACGATCTTCTGCGCCGCTTCCCAATTGCGCGCCGCTTTGCCGGTGCCGCCATAAACCACCAGGTCGGCCGGATTTTCGGCGACGTCGGCGTGCAGGTTGTTCAAAAACATGCGCAACGCACCCTCAGCTTGCCAATCCTGGCAGTGCAACTCGGTGCCCGTAAGCGCTGCTTGTGGACCTGGCTTTAATACGATTCTTTGCTTGGTGTCGGCAATCGTCATGGTTCGCCCATTGTACGTTCGCCAGCTACTTTTCTGCGTCGACCAGCTTTGCTACCTGGTCGGCCAAGGCTTGCTTACGCGCACCCGCCTTCATTGCGACGTCGGAGGCGGCGGCTCCGTCCAAATCATTTTCTAGTGCCTGATACATGCCCCAAATGGCGCCGACGCGAGCCCCACTGCGGCAGTGAATCAACACGTGACCGTCTGGAGCTTCGTCCAAAATCCACTGCAAGGCGTAGGCCGAATCCATGGTCAATGCGGAGCCCGTTACCGGAATTTGGTAGTAACTCAAGCCGGCTGCCTCTGCCATCGTGTGCTCATCCCGAGGAAAGTCCTCAGAATCCGGCCGCAGGTTGATCACGGTGCTGTAACCCTGCTTTTTCATGACCGCAAAATGCAACGGCTCGACCTGGCCGCCCGACGCAATGCCCGGTGCGATGGTCCGGAAATTTGCGATTTCGACCTTGGCCGGTTCGCCTTCACGGACGGGAGCAGACTGGCAAGCACCGAGTGCGAGGCAGGTTGCGAGGATTAGGAGCCACTTTTTCATGGCGACCAACATAGACCCGCCTAACACGCTCGACTAGGGTGGAGATGGCGCGATCGCGCTGCACAATCATGAAATTCGCCCTAATGCTGAGCTTCTGGCTGCTGTTGAGCGCGCCAAATTTCGCCTTTGGCTCGCCGCAAAACCAGGCACCCGCCGACGCCCGAAAGCTCGCCGCCCCCAGTTTGGCTCATGGAACTTGGCGCGCCTGGCTAGATTCCCCAGGCGGAGATTTGCCCTTTTTGCTGCGCATGGAAGGTGCCGGAAATGAGCTCAAAGCGTGGGTCCTTAACGGCACAGAGCGAATCTCTATTCCGGAAGTCCACTGGGAGCACCCCGCCGACGCCGCCCCTATCCTGGTACTCGGCTTCCCTCACTATGATTCCGAAATTCGAGCGCAGGCGATGGATATAGGTCGCATGGATGGAAAATGGAAAAAGCGGCGTGGATTGGATACCTGGACGGAAATGAAATTTCATGCCGTTTCGGGCAATGAACACCGATTTTTGCCGACGCCGATGCCGTTGGGCATGCCGCAACTGGCGCCTGTGAGCGGGCGTTACCGGATCGACTTCTCTTCTAGCAAGGATCCGGCGGTCGGTATTTTTGAGCAGGACGAAGCGGGTTTGGTGGACGGAACCATCCTGACGACTACGGGGGATTACCGCTATCTGGCCGGCCGAGCCAACGGCAATGAATTGCAGCTTTCGGTATTCGACGGCGCGCATGCATTTTTGTTCAAAGCGCGTCGGACCGTGCCCACACCTGCGGGAAATCCTGCACATAAACAAGGCGGAGATCTACTTACCACCCTCACCGGTGATTTTTGGTCCAGTGACCGCTGGCATGAAACTTGGACCGCCATGCCGGACACGGACATTCAACTTCCAGACGCTTGGCAACAAGTCGGCCTGCTACCCGAAGCACAGCGACCAGACTGGCGTGCGTTGCGTTATCCAGACCTGCATAACACCCCAAGACGCTTGGACGACGACGCCTACGCTGGCAAAGCGCGACTGATCGTGCTGTTCGGCAGCTGGTGCCCAAACTGCCACGACGAATCTCAATACCTAAAAGAACTGCACCAACGCTACTCCGAACGCGGCTTAAGCATTTTGGGTTTGGCCTTCGAACTAAGCGGCGACAACAAACGCGATCTCAATCAACTCAATCGCTATCACAAAGTGATGCAGCTGCCCTATCCAGTCCTACTCGCCGGCACGGCCAACAAAAAGAAAGCCGCCGAGGCCTTCCCCATCTTGAGTGAAGTCAAGTCCTACCCAACCACCCTATTCCTCGACGCTGCCGGCAACATCCGCTACATCTGGTCCGGCTTCAGCGGCCCCGCCACCGGGACTGCCCACCAAAAACTGCGTGCGGAATACGAATTACGCATCGAGAACTTGTTGGCGGAATAAGCAGGCGTCGCTTTTGACCAGCCATTCCCCGGATTACTTAGCAATATTAGGTTGGTCCGTTTTTCGCGACGAAACGGTGGTCTTCAATTAACTGCAGCAAATCAAAACTACTCAACAAACCGACGACTATTTTATCGTGCATCACGATCACATGATGCACATGATGTTTACGCATCAGCCGCGCTGCTTGATGCGGGCCGTTATATTGCGGAATCGTCAAAATATGCTGAGTCATCACGTCTTTGACTTTGACCAAGTCAGAAGGCGCGTTCATCAAATCAATCGACGTCACGATGCCCACCGGCTTATCGCTATCGTTGACGACGGGCAGGGCATGAATGCCATATTCCTCCATCAAGCTGCGTGCCTGACCCACGGTTTGCACCCGCGTCGTGGTCACGACGTTTTTGCTCATTAAATCTGAAATTTTGACGTTCATTTGTCTCTTAATCCTAGCGCGTCATCACGCAAGCGCTCGGCTTCTTCCAGTGCATCACGCACTGCGGGGTAATCGACGACCTTCAGCGCCTTTTCAAAATCGGCGATCGCTTCGTCGTAGTGTTTGTGATCCATGTGCAGCGAACCTAAGTAGTACAAGTAGATCACAGTGTTCATCTTGTCCGGATTCCGGTTCAGCAGCTCAGTATAGGCGACGACGGCTTTCTGATACTCACCAGCCTCCATCGCTTCCTGGGCATAAACTGCCAGATCTTTGGTTTTTTCGGGCAACTCGATCGCTGCAACGCCGTCGCCACTAGGGGCAAAATGCACGATCACGCGGCGTTTTGGATTCAACCAGCGCTTCAGCGCCGCGCCGACGCCAGCGCTATCAGTTCGGACTTTGCCGTCTGGACCCAAGCTAGATTTTCCAGCCTCGTCAATGCGCAAGTGATAGCCAGCAATCCACTGCTCTTCGTTGTAAACCGCCATGCGCCCCATGTCGGCGGCCAACGAAAAATACGGACGCGCGCGCAACGGCAAGTTGAGGAAACGGTCCCGTTCTTCGCGTACCGCATTGGTGATTTCTTCGGCCTTCACGCCGGTTTCATCCAATGACTTGCACAGCGCCTCAAGCTCCTTATAAGCATTCTCCCCAGTCGCAGCGATGATGAACATGCCACTGCCTTGGCGCTCGTAATAGGAAACCTGGAACGGATCGCCAGCACTGGTATCACGGCGGTCCAGCATGCGGGCCAACAACGCCAATGAAGCCGAATCCTTATGCGCGCGCGGCGGCACTACCCAGCAAAACTCCACTCGGTCACGCGCCAACTCAGATTCAAACCGTGCCGAACGAGCACCCAGCGGCTCACCTTCGCCGACGCGATTCGGCAGTGCCATCTTCGGCGCCTTCCATTCCCCAAAAGCCTTGGCGATTTGGCGTAGGGCCCGCTGCGGATCATCCGGCGTGACCACAACTACCGCCGCGTTATCCGGCCGGTAATAGGTCTGATAAAACTCCTTGATCGGGCCGAGTTCAATGCCCGGTGCTTTGGTATGGCCATTTTCATCACGCAGGCCAACTCGATATCCCTCACGTCGGTAAACGGCGGATTCCAATTGCTCTTCGCGGGTGGTGCTCGGCCGCCAAGTGTGCTTTTCTTCGAGGCGCAGACGTTCGCGCTCGTGCAAAACCGGCGCTTCGTCGAAGGTCAAATTGGCCATGCGATCGGCTTCCATTTCCAACACGCGCTGCAAGGCGTCGGCGGGAATGCCGTGGTCGTAATAGAGGGTGTAATCGTCGCGGGTAAAGGCATTGGATTCGGCACCCAGCTCCTGTTTGACAATGCGGTCGTGCTCGTCGGCGCCGGTGGTCGGCGTGCCGGTGTAGAGCGCGTGCTCGGTTAGGTGCGCCAAGCCCGACGTTGCGGGTGATTCGTCGCGGTTACCGGCAGCAATCACCACAAATACCGACGCGGTCTCACCCGTATCTTGCACCGCCAGGGCACGCACCCCATTGGGCAGGATCGTGCGGTGGAAAATAAACTCCCCGACCTGCACCGGTGCCAGTTTTTCGACCCCCGGCTGCTGCTGCGAACTGGGGTTTACCGCTTGGGCGTACGGATTTTGGGAGACCGCCGACGCGCTCAGCGCCAGCACCGATACCAGAGAAATTGGCCGAATCACCATTCCCTAATCTTAGCGAGGCGGGTCGCAAAACCCGCCGTCGCCGTCCATATTTCCCCTATTGAACTACAACCGTGCGCAAGTTGGTGATCTGACCGTTTTGTAATCCTTGCGCCCAAACCGGCATGCCGCTGAACTTGGACGGGATCGGTGTGGACCAAGTCGCGGAGCCGGTGACGTCGGCTTTTTTGGCATAGCCGACTTGGATCGGCGAGGCTAGGTCGAGGGTGATGCCGAATTGCGGAATTGGAAACCTGCCGGGGCCGATCAGACCTGCCGCCATCTAGGTCCTTTGGTTGGCATTGCCACCGGTGATAATTCGGTCGGCGGTTGCGCGGACAAGTCCTGTTGCCTAACGGCGCTCCAGCACCGGCCGGATTTTTCGTGATTTGCAGGTCGCTCCAGCAACGGAAGATTGGCAGCAAGGCGGAGATAAATCGTTTTATCAATGGCCTGGATTCAAGCATAGTCGGCGCTCAAACTCAAAAGCGGGGCCTGTGCAAAATTCGCGAGCAACTGGGTCAGGACAAAGTCATATTGTTCGCCGGTGGCCCTGGGTTTTTGAGTAAAAATCAATTTTGTGAAACCTACAAGAATAGTTTTGCCACCATTACTGTGGCTGAATTGCGCGGAGCTTGGATTCAAATCGTAGGCGAAAATGGTCAGTCGATTCCAAGTAATATTCCTGGCATTGCAATCGGCGGTTCCGTATATCCCATGCCGGCAGTGGAAAGATTTTCTGACCGCGATGAAAGGACCATTTTGAGTGGGGTCAAAAAAGCCAAGATCAGCGTTTAGAAAGTGAACACCTTTGGATGTGTCTCAATCAAAACGGCGACGGGGCAAATGTGTTGATCAAAGTAGGAAGTGGGCAGCTTGGATATGAACCGGTTTCGGTTGAGCTAAAAGCGGAATCCATTTGATCTGCCCTCCTTTGCCGGGTCAATCCGAATTGCGCTGAATTCGAAGGCATCTAATCTGGTGGATGGTGGAATCATGGCTGAAAATCATTTGTTTAGCTTTGAATTGAAGGGTGAGTCCTTATCGGTGGTACTGCCCAAGGTTCCTGTAGGTTTGTACCCGTACTACACCCGTCCGCAACATGAATACGCCATCCCGAACTCAGAAGAAATGAGATGGACTGGAACGGTAACTGTCCAAGAACCTATTACCAGGCTAGAAATAATCTGTGCTCAGTTGGGCGCATTGGTTTTAAAGGAAAAATTAGTTTGCGGAAAAGAAATTAATCGGCGGAGAGAATATCGATTTTGGGCTAGGGACAAACCGAATCGATACAGCTATCTCAACCCGGGCCACCTAAATTTCCAATTCGATTTTTCCCCGGAGGGAGAATCCGAGCTGGAACTGGAATCCCCGGATTCAGGAACTGCCCCCAAACCGCGCATGGAAAATTTCCGCATTATTGCGGGCCACGTGACGGAAGTGGAAATCGTATTAGACTGGTAGACGTGCTGCTTTTTGCTACTGTCCTCTTGCTTGTCGGTCAGGAGCCTGTCAAGGCTCCAAACTTAAACTTGGGAGCCGAAACCTATCCGGTAGTTTTCGATCTTACCCAAAAACCGACCCAGCCTCATTTGCTAAGCATCCCGGATATTCCGGTAGCTTTGGCGCAAAAGTTCAAAATCCAACCCGCTCAATCTGGCGTTTATGCCATTGAATTCCGCAGCTACGATTTTGACCCATGCTTATTTTTATTCGATGCCGCTGGAAAACTAGTAGCGGAAGATAACGATGGCTTGGTGGAGCTTCACGCACAATTGGTGGTTGAGTTAGTAGCAGACGTGCAATACGAATTGCAATGCTGTGGCCTATTTCAGGTACAAGGCGAATTCCAACTAAGCCTCACCCAAGGAATGCCGACGCCAATCCCGGCGGTAGAGCAGGCCATCCTCGGGGACCAAGAAGCGGCGGCTCGGCTGGCCTACATTGAAAAAAGAGACGGCGCGGAAAGCAGGTCAGTTTTCGAGTGCTTAAGCGATCACGGCGGTTACTTGTTAGACACGGGGCGATTAGATGACGCAAAAATTCCGCTACAGCGCGCGTATCAACTTGCTCTCAAGCTTTACGGCATTGACTCCGAGCAAACCGCAGATGTAATCAGCTACTTGGCGCACATCTACAGGGTGCAAGGAAATTTCTCTGAAGCTGAGCCCCTGCTCATCCGCGCCCTAGAAATCGATAAAAAAACACTCGGGATTAACCATCCTTATACGGCGATTAGTCATAACAATTATTCCATCTTATTGAAAAATCTAGGCCATTACGAAGAAGCCATTGAGCATTGCCAACGGGCATTATCCATTAGAGAAAAACTGTTTGGCATGGAACACCCTGACACCGCCACCAGCATGAATAATTTGGCAACGCTCTACTATGCACAAGGCTCGTTTGATCTGGCTCGACCTATTTATGAAAAGGCTCTGCAATCCCGTGAAAAGCTGCTCGGAGAGAAGCATCCACTTACTGGCCAGAGTTTGAATAACCTAGCGGCACTTGAAAAAGCAGCCGGAGAATTGCTCCAGGCGGAAAAGCATTACCGCCGGGCAATGGCAATTTACGAGGAAGTGCTAAGCCCTGGTCATCCGCAAACTGCCGCCACCATGAATAACTTGGCGGTGCTTTTGGGCGAACTAAATGATGTAGAGGGTGCTCAAAAACTTTTGCAGCGAGCCCTGGAAATCCGAGAAAATGCTTTGGGGCACAATCATCCGTCCACAGCCAACACGCTCAACAATCTTGGCGCTCTCTTCAAAGCCAATGGCAAGCTCGCTGAGGCTTTGCCATTGTTGGAACGTGCTCACCGGATTCGGGCCAACTTGTTCGGCGACCATCATCCCTTAACAGCGATTTCAGTCGACGACTTGGCAGACGTTCATGTCGGCCAGGGTCACTATGAATTAGCCGCACCATTGCGCGAGTTGGCTTTTTCAAGCGCATTGCAGTATTTGCTAGCCGAATTTCCCACTATGACCGAGGCGGCGCGCATTCGGCAATTGATGCTTACCGCCAATCCCGAAAGCTTTCTGGCGATCCAAATCCAAACCGGATCAAAGTCACTCGCCACAGCATATCCTCTGTTCCTGACCTGGAAAGGTATGGCGACGCGTTTGCAAATGGCGGGCATGGAGCTTACGCGCCAAGTGAACTCAGCCGAGACCATTAGCCTGAAGGGACAAATACAGGCAAACGCAAAACAATTATCGCAGCAGGTGTTTTTGCCAGCCTCCCGCCAACCTCCGAACCACGCCGCAGCTATTGCCGAATTACGTAACCAAAGGCGTCGGCTTGAAAGAGAGCTTAATCGTCGTTTGGGAACGCGGCAAATTTTGCAGATCCCCACTGTGGCGGAAATTCAAAAATCTATGCCTGAAGGATCGGTATTGATTGACTTTTTTGTAGGCAAACAAGTTTATGCATGGGTGCTGAAACCGTCGGTTGAGCCAGAATTAGTTCATCTGGGCCAGGCCGACGCCTTGCGTACCGCTGTGCAGGATTTTCTCAAAATTACGGCTACGCGAGGTGGGAAAAACCTTTCGACTGGACCGGATACAGCTGCTAGCGCATTGCGTAACTTGCTGTGGCAACCACTGCAAGCCCAAGTAGGCGACGCCACAATCGTGATCATCAGCCCAGACTCCTTTTTATGCGAGTTGCCATTTGGCGTGATTCCAACCGCGCCGAATTCTTATTTATTAGAGAAGCATCGCTTTGTGTACAGCTCCGATGCAACCCGCATCGCCACCACTGCCAAGACTCAAAAAGAACGCAAAGGATCCATCCTCGCCATTGGCGACGTGAATTATTATTCGCATGAAAAATCCCGGCAAGGAATAACGTCGCCAATCTTCCGTCGTTCCAATATGCATGGCACTTGGCTACCGTTAAATGGCACGCGCGAAGAATTACAGGCCATTCGCGCAATGCACGAACATGTGCTGCGCTGGGAAAGTGGATTAACCCAACTTGACGACGTCGCCGCTAGCGAAGAGCGGGTGCGCCAATCTTTACCCGGGCATCGCTATATCCACATCGCTACGCATGGCTACTTTGAGCCCGATCATTTGCCCTCGCTGTTGCGAGACGGCGCCCAAAAAATGGCGAACATTGATTTAGGCGAGCAAATTCAGGCCGTCGGCGCTTTGCCTAGCTTGCTTTCTGGCTTAGTCTTTGCCGGGGTTAACGCTGACCCGCAACCGAACCGTGACGACGGCTACCTTTCGGCGGAGGAAATTCAGCACATTGACCTTTCAGAATGTGACCTAGCAGTGCTTTCGGCATGTGAAACCGCATTGGGTAGCACGCGAGCTGGAGAAGGTCTCATGAGCCTGCGCCGCGCTTTTGAAATTGCTGGCGCAAAAACTGTGATTAGCTCGCTTTGGAAAATTAACGATCAAACTACCGCCAAATTGATGATGGAATTTTACCAAAACTATTGGCAAAAGGGCATGACTAAGGTGGATTCGTTGCATCAAGCCAAGCTGGAAATTCTGCGACAAAATCGTAATCTTTCGCCTGACCAAAAAGGCGCCCCTATGCCAAGCACTTGGGGTGCCCTAGTCCTCAGCGGCGACTGGCGCTAAAACGGAAAAACAAAGCCGACGTACACCGTTTCGTAAAAGCTTTGGTAGCCGATTTCGAAACCCGCAGTATTTGAAACCCGCCATTGCAAGCCAGCGGTCAAATTCATGCCAGATGTATCGTAGTGCAAATGGGTTCGATTGTCATTCCGTCCCCAGCCACCGCGGTTGCGATCGAACACGTGATCAAAGGCCATCGCCCAGCCACCTCCTGCAAAAACCATAAGTCGATCACCTAGCGGTTGGGCCAAACCGTAGCCCAGTCCAAAGGTGGCTCCATGACGAGAAAAGGAATATTTAAATGCGGAGCCGTCATCAATAATATCTTCCTCTTCGGCGTAGTCGCCACCGAGCAAATATAACAACTCAAGTGGGTCGATAGACGCTTGAATAAAGGTGCCGACGCCACCGTCGGAAGGGACTTGATAAGTGTGGAAAGTCAACGAAGGGTCATAGTCCCGTGGGGCAGTTAAGCCAACCGCCATGCTGCCGACCCACGGGTAAGAATCACCAGGCGTGGACGAGCAAGACGCCATTACGCACGCGCTGGCAGCTATGCAGAAACGCTCGATCCTCTTCTTCATGCTCAGAATCACCGATTCTAGTTGGGTTAGTCCATCCTGTACGAATTAGGATTATCCTAGCAAGGTGGAGTTTTGAATTCCTTCTAGGAAACTCTGATTCATTCCGATCGGCTAAATTCAGAACTGGTAGCGGTAACTGGCTTGAAGCGCGAGTGTAGCCATGGCGGTGGAATACACCCGCCCACCGATGCTACCCCAAGCACCAATCGGATCCCATGAGCCATGCACACCGGAGTCCGACTTACTGACTCTTTGATTGGGAATTAGCGCTTGCTCCAATGATTTATCCCACCCCTTCCATGCACTCCCACCCCACGCGTTCATGGCAAGGCTACCGAAGTGCAAGGGTGACTTGAAACGTGACATCAATCAGA
>JACNIZ010000306.1 GCA_014382805.1 Planctomycetota bacterium | reverse complement strand
GCGCCAGGCGTCAAATAAGGTCGGGCCAAAAGCGGCGGCTTGATTAGGGAACGGGATGCCGTGGCCGGTGATTTGTTTTGCAGCGGCGTTGGGTTGAAAAAAATGACCGCCGTCGGCGGCAGGCTTGGCCTGCCGCTGGATGCACGCAAGCAAACTCGAGTTCAACGCATTGCCGCGCGTATCAAGGAACTGAAGCACCTAAAGTGGCTTTACGAAGAAGGTCCTAGCGGCAACGGACGCGCCTATTTGGGCTTGACCAACTCGACCGGATGCTCGTCAGTTTGGGCCAGTACTTACCCATACAACCCCTACCCATTCCCTTGGGTCAACCACCTGTTCCAGGACGCGCCCTCGATTGCGATCGGTATTTTTGAAGGCCACATGCGCAAGATGGCGGACGGCTTCATTGCGGTACGTCGCGCCGAAGCCGAATTGGCTGGCCAATACAGCGCTGAAAAGACGGAAGCGGAACTGGCCAAATTGAATTGGCATGCCTTTACCGACGAAGAATTTCATCTATGCCCACCCATCATTGCCGTCGGCGGTGATGGCGCAATGATGGACATCGGTTTCCAAAACTTGTCGCGTTTGATGGCGTCGGGCAAACCGCTCCGGGTAGTGGTTTTGGATACTCAAGTTTACTCCAACACCGGCGGCCAGGCTTGCACCAGTGGTTACACCGGTCAGGTTTCCGACATGGCGATGTTCGGCAAAGGTCAACACGGCAAGACTGAAGTGCGCAAGGAGCTGTCCTTGATCACGATGGCTCACCGCGGCGTGTACTTGCTGCAATCCTCGCAAGCCACTGCCTCGCACTTGATCGGAGGCGTCCTGCGCGGTTTGCAATCGCGTCGCCCGGCGGTGTTTGTACTCAACTCGCCGTGCCCGACCGAACACGGTACCGCCGACGACCGCGCCACCAAAGCCGCTCGTATGGCGCTGGAATGCCGCGCCTTCCCATGCGTGGAATACGATCCGGATGCCGGTGAAACTCTGGCCGATCGTTTGAACTTGGATGGCAACCCTGCGATTGAAGATGATTGGCCAACCTACTCGTTGAACTACTTGGACGACGACGGCAAGCAACAAAGCATGGAGTTGCCGATGACGGTAGCCGATTGGGCCGCAACCGAAGGTCGTTTTAAGAAGCACTTCCGTCCGGCTATGGGTGACGAAGACATGGTGCCATTTGCCGAATTCGTTGCGATGAGCGAGGACGAGCGCGGCGACCTCAACCCATTCATTTACGTACTTGATTCCGAGGGCAAGCTGCGGCGCATGCAGGTGTCGTCGGAAATGGTGTTGCTAGCCGAGGATCGATTGAATTTTTGGACTCAACTTAAGCAGTTGGCGTCGGTGGAAGTTGCTGAATCAGCCCGCGGCGGCGTGGAAGCCGACATGGAGGCTGAGTTTGACGCCCGCCTCGCTCTGGTCAAAGCCGAATACGAAGCCAAGCTGCGCGAACTGCGCATTCATTACCCGCAAATGGTGGCCCGCCGCATGGCCGAAAGCCTGCTGCAAACCGGCGATGGATCACAAACCGTTGCCGACGTCCTGCGCCGCGCCCAGGATTCGAAGTTGGAACCATTGGCCGAGGTCAACGTCGACGCGAGCTTGTTTGGTAACGGCGCTGCGGCCAAACCAGCAGCCCCAGCAACCGTCGCCGCAGCTGCCCCAACCGCTTCTGCAACTGCCGTAGTCGAAGCACCGGCCGCCGTGGAAGATGACGATGACGACGACATGGAGGTGGAAGCCTACATCGAGTCCGCACGCTGCACCACTTGCAACGAGTGCACCAACCTCAACGGCAAGATGTTCGCGTACAACGACTTGAAGCAAGCCGAAATCGTCGACCCCAAAGCTGGTACCTTCCAGCAGTTGGTCAAAGCCGCTGAAGCCTGCCCAGTTGCCATCATTCACCCTGGCACGCCGCTCAACCCTAAGGAACGCGACTTGGCCAAGTGGATCAAGCGCGCCGAGCCTTTTAACTAAGCTTCAGCCCCACGCCACCTTCCCCCATGAAGCTCAAGGATTTTTTCCGCAACGGGGTTCATCCTCCCGAGATGAAGGAACTGACTGCCAGTTCCAAAACGCGCCGCATTCCATTTCCGTCCGAAGTGGTTTTGCCACTAAGCCAGCACATCGGCGCGCCGTCGGTGGCGCTAGTCCGTGAAGGCGACCGGGTGGAACGTGGCGACGTCATTGCCGAGGCGAACGGCTATGTCTCGGTGCCGCTGCATGCGTCGGTTTCGGGCACGGTCAGCAAGATCGCGCGCGGCCCGCACCCAAATGGGTCGTTTAGCCCTGCGATTTTCATTAAGGTCGATCAGTTTTCTGCGCAGGAACCCCGCCCGCGCATGATTCCCGATTGGCATGACCTTGACACCAAACAATTGCTTCAAGCCATTCAAGACGGCGGCTTGGTTGGCCTCGGCGGGGCTGGTTTTCCGACACACGTAAAGCTGGCACCGCCGCCGGATCAAAAGATTGATGTGGTGCTGTTGAACGGCTGTGAATGCGAGCCATACCTGACTACTGACCACCGCTCCATGGTCGAGTACCCGCATCGTGTGCATTTAGGCACGCGCATCATGATGAGGGCCTTAGGCGTTAAAAAGGCCATCCTCGGTATCGAGAACAACAAGCCAGATGCCCTCGAAATCATGCGTAAAACGGTGCCCAGTGATCTGGACATCGAAATTGTGGGCTTGAACGTCAAGTACCCGCAGGGCGCTGAAAAAATGTTGATCAAAGCTTTGATCGACCGTGAAGTACCTGAAGGCGGGCTGCCGATGCACGTCGGCGCGGTGGTGCAAAACGTGGCTTCGGTCGCGACCATCGCCGAGATTTTCGAAACCGGCCTGCCGCTAGTCGAGCGCATTTTGACGGTCACCGGTCGCGGTTTGAATAAGCCGCGCAACCTGATCGTTCCTATCGGCACTAAGTTGCGCGACTTAATCGCCGCCTGCGGTGGCCTCGCCGACGACGCCGCCGAAGTCATCATGGGCGGCCCCATGATGGGCCCGGCGCAAGGCAATTTGGATACGCCTATCCTCAAAGGCACTTCCGGCGTGGTGGTTTTGAACCAAGCCGAAGCACGCCCGGAAGCGGTTTACCCATGCATTCGTTGCGGTCACTGCCTGGACGCCTGCCCGGTGTTCTTAAACCCGCAAGCCATGGGCTCGTTGGGTTTGAACATGGAATACAAAGAAATGCAGACGGATTTGCATTTGGATACCTGCATGTTGTGCGGTTGCTGTTCCTACGTTTGCCCTTCCAAAATTCCGCTTAGCCATATCTTTGGCGTCGCCCGGGCTCAGCTTGCCGCGGAGGCAAGGAAATGACCGAACCGCAATTCCTAGTTCGTGCCACGCCGCACTTGAGCGGCCCCGAAAGCACGCCGAAGATCATGTGGACGGTGGTTTTCAGTCTGATTCCGGTGGTTGCGGTTTCCTTTTGGTTTTTCGGCCCAAGTGCGTTGTTGATCCAAGCGGCGGCGGTGCTTGGCGCGCTAATTCCGGAACATTACACCGGCCATAAAGGCTCGTTACGCGACGGTTCGGCTGTCATCACCGGCGTATTGCTTGGCCTCACCCTGCCGCCCGGCATGCCGCTTTGGATGGCATTTTTGGGCGGCTTTTTCGGCGTCGCCTTTGGCAAACTCATTTTTGGCGGTCTAGGCCAAAACGTATTTAATCCGGCGCTGCTCGGACGCGCATTTTTGCAAGCCGCCTTTCCAGTTGCCATCACCACCTGGCCCTCTCAGACGGGATCGTGGTGGAGTCTGCGTGGCGACAACTTCGCCTGGCCGCTCATGAGCCCGCAAGTCGTCGACGGTAGCACGGGCGCAACTCCACTTGGCTTGTTCAAGTTCGAAAAGCAGTCCACCGAATTCTTGGACCTACTGCTAGGAACCACCAGCGGCTCCGTCGGCGAAACCAGCGGCTTGGTCATACTGGCTTGCGGTCTGTTCCTGGCATTGCGCAATTATTTAAACTGGCGCATCCCGGCCAGCATCTGCGCGACGGTATTCAGCTTCTCGGGCATCCTTTGGCTATTCGATTCCGAAGCCTTCGCCAGCCCGTTTTTCATGCTGTTCTCCGGCGGTTTAATGCTCGGTGCTTTTTACATGGCCACCGACATGGTGACGTCGCCGACTACGCATAAGGGCTGCTGGATTTTTGGCGCAGGCATCGGCTTTTTGGTGGTCATCATCCGTACTTGGGGCGGTTTGCCCGAAGGTGTGATGTACGCCATCCTGTTCATGAATGCGTTTGTGCCGTTCATTAACCGCAAGACGCAACCGCGCGTTTTCGGCCAGGCGCCGCCCGAAAAACGTGGCTTGCCCTTCATGAAAAAAGGAGGGCAGGCATGAGCTCCGACGCCAATTTCATGACCGCCGACGGCAACCTCGAGGCCGCTAAGGCTGAAACGAAGGCAGCCGAGCAACAACCGCCGGCGGAGCAAGAGACGTCGTCCTTGCGCATTGTGCTGACGCTTTCGGTGGCTGGTTTACTTGCTGGCGTGCTGCTGATCTTTGTTCACCAGGCCACCCAGCCGGCAATCTTGGCTCACAAGGCCAAAATGCTGCGCTTGGCGGTGGAAGAAGTCCTGCAGAGCCCGGCCAGTTACGACACGCTTTACCTAGTCGACGAGAAACTCCACAAGGAGCTGCCAGCCGGAGGCTTGGAAAAGGATTTCGAAAAGGTCTTTTTAGGCAAATCGGCGGACGGCAGGTCCGTCGGCTTTGCGGTGGTTCACAACCGCGCTGGTTTCCAGGATCAAATCAAAGTCATTTTTGGCTACGATCCTCGCACCAAAAAGATGCTGGGCATGAAGGTGCTGGAAAGTAAAGAAACGCCAGGTTTGGGCGACAAGATTGAAAAGGACCTGGACTTCGTCGAAATGTTCACGCGCACGCAAGCCCCACTGGTGGGCGTCAAAACAGGTGCAGGTTCGGGCGACGTGCACGAAATCGATATGATCACTGGCGCGACGATTTCGTCCAAGGCGGTGATCCGAATCATTAACGAAGCCTATGAGCATTGGCACCCAACGCTGCAGGCTTATCTGGCGGAGGTCGGCTCATGAGGCAAACCACTCCTAACCAAGACTTCTTCCGCGGCATTTGGAACGAAAACCCAGTGCTGATTCAAATGCTAGGTTTGTGCCCCGCGCTGGCGGTGACCAACTCGGTGGAAAACAGTTTGGGCATGGGCGGTGCGACGTTTTTCGTGCTCTGCGGGTCCAGCTTCCTGGTCGCGCTGTTAAAGAAGTTCATTCCGCACGAAGTCCGCATCTCGACTTATATCCTGATCATTGCGACCTTCGTAACGGTCGCCGATATGAGCTTGGAAGCGATGGCCCCTAGCCTGCACAAGGACCTGGGCGCCTTCATCGCCCTGATCGTGGTGAACTGCATGATCCTCGGTCGACAAGAGGCTTTTGCCTCGAAAAAGCCAGTCTCGCGTGCTCTGCTCGACGCCGCTGGCACTGGCATCGGCTTCATGATCGCTTTGTTGATGATGGGCTCGGTGCGTGAGCTGCTCGGCGCCGGCTCGCTGTTGGGCTACAACATCATGGGTCCGAATTTTGAACCCTGGGTGGTCATGATTCTGCCCCCGGGCGGCTTTTTAACCTTGGGCTTCTGGCTGCTAGGACTTACTTGGTATCAGGAACGAAAAAAGGCGCGCTTGGCCAATGATGGTGCCGGCGCCAAAGAGCGGAGGGCCGCGTGATGGGAGACCTAGTCTGGATCCTGATCTCAGCGATGATCGTGAATAACTTCACGCTCGCCTATTTCCTCGGTTTGTGCCCGTTCATGGGCGTTTCTGGCCGAGTCGAGACCGCCCTACGCATGGGCATGGCGAACATCTTCGTGCTTGTATTGACGTCATTATGTGCGTGGTTCTTGAATAACTTTGTGTTGGAATACGCTCCCTACTTGCGGGTGATTTCCTTCATTGTGGTGATTGCTTCGCTGGTGCAAATCGTCGAAATTGCAATCAAAAAGTTCAGCCCGACGTTATTCCAGCAGCTGGGCATTTCCCTGCCACTGATCACCACCAACTGCGCCATCCTGGGTCTGGCCATTTTCCAGACTAACCGCGAATACGGCTTCTTCCAGGGGCTATTTTTCGCCGTCGGCGCTGGCCTGGGCCTGACTTTGGCCTTGGTCCTCATGGCCTCCATACGCGAGGACTCAGAAAGAGCTAATGTACCCAACCTAGCTCGCGGGACTGCATTGGTGATGATCATCGCTGGCAGTCTCTCTTTAGCATTCATGGGCTTTGCCGGTCTCGGCAGTGCCTCTTGATTCAACCCGCCAACGAACAACCTGAACACATGAACCATCTCATCGGCATCCTTGGGCTGGGCTTGCTGTTTGGCGCGTTTACCTTCTTGCACCTCAAGAATGGCGATGCCACTCCCACTAGCTGCGGTGGCAACGGAAGTTGCGGCAATTGCAAAAAAGGCACTTGCGAAAACTCTGATTAAAACGTCCGTTCCGCGCTGTTTCCCTTGATTCAGCAGCAGCAAATTCTCCTAGATACCCGACCTAAAATGTCCGATTACGTTAAGGAACTCCTCTCCAAAGTTGAAGCTCGCGATTCCCATCAACCGGAATTTCTGCAAGCGGTGGGCGAGGTTGTTGGCTCCCTCGGCCCAATTTTGGAACGCCACCCCGAGTACCGCAATGCCGCTTTGCTTGAGCGCATTGTGGAGCCGGAACGCGTTCTCATGTTCCGCGTCCCCTGGATGGACGATTCTGGCGCTATTCACGTGCAGCGCGGTTTCCGCGTTGAGTTCAACAGTGCCATCGGTCCATACAAAGGCGGCCTGCGTTTCCACCCTAGCGTCAACCTGGGGATCCTAAAATTCCTCGGTTTCGAGCAAGTCTTCAAAAACAGCTTGACGACACTGCCTATGGGTGGCGGTAAAGGCGGTAGTGACTTTGACCCTAAAGGCAAGTCGGACAATGAAGTGATGCGCTTCTGCCAAAGCTTCATGACTGAGTTGCAGCGCCACATTGGCCCAAATACCGACGTTCCGGCTGGAGATATTGGCGTCGGCGGCCGTGAAATTGGCTACCTGTTTGGCCAATACAAGCGGCTGCGCAACGAGTTTACCGGCGTTCTGACTGGCAAATCGTTGAGCTGGGGTGGTAGTTTGATTCGGCCTGAGGCAACCGGCTACGGCACGGTTTACTTCGCCGCCGAAATGCTCGGCACCAAAAATGACAGCTTGGAAGGCAAAACTTGTTTGGTTTCCGGCTCCGGCAACGTCGCTCAATACACGGTTGAAAAGATCAACGAAATGGGCGGTAAGGTGATCACTTTGTCTGACTCTGCTGGTTTCATTCACGATCCTGAGGGCATTCATCCAGAAAAACTGGCTTGGGTCATGGACCTGAAGAACAACCGCCGGGGACGCATCTCCGCCTACGCCGACGAATTCCCTAGTGCGACCTTCGTGCCTGCTGATTCGGCGTTGGATCACAACCCGCTGTGGGCGATCAATGCAGACTGTGCATTCCCGTCGGCCACTCAGAACGAGATCAACGGCAACGATGCCAAGAACTTGATGAAGAACAACGTCGGCCTGGTTGCCGAAGGCGCCAACATGCCGACCACCGCTGCTGGTGTCGACATCTTCCTCGAGACTGGCATTCTGTACGGTCCGGGCAAAGCTGCCAACGCTGGTGGGGTGTCCGTTTCCGGTTTGGAGATGAGCCAAAATAGCATGCGTTTGGCATGGAGCCGCAAAGAGGTCGACGACCGTCTGAAGGGCATCATGAACAGCATTCACAGCTCTTGTGCTAGCGCTGCCGACGAATACGGCACGCCTGGAAATTACGTGAATGGCGCCAACATCGCTGGCTTCCTTAAAGTCGCCAACTCGATGTTGGATCAAGGATTGGTCTAAGCAAACTCTGAGTAATTCGGAGCAATCCTAATCCACCTTTGGGTGTTTTTCAGGCCGGTGCGTGTTATCACGCTCCGGCCTGCTAGTCTTTATAGCGGTGGCCAAAAAGACTACATCCAACCAGCCTTACCAACCGCAATCCTGGATGCAGGGTTTCGAGACCCTGATGCCTTATCGCATTCAAGAGGTGGTGTTAGTTTCCAGTCTTTACGACGCATTTATTCTGCAAGAAGACGGCCAGCTCGAAGATTTGTTATCTGGCGGCCGCACTTTATTCGGCAATCATGGACCGAGCATGGTTCGTGTATCCAATGCCAGTGAAGCGCTGGATCGGGTCATGCATTCGGATAAAAATGAACTGGTCATCGTGACGCCGCAAATGGGCGGCATCAATCCAGTCAGCTTTGCCGAACAGGTCAAGCAACATACTGGATCGACGCCGGTGGTATTGCTGGGTTATGACACCGGCGCTATCGACAGCCTCATGCGCGACGGTGGCACCAATGCTTTTGACGAGGTCTTCCTGTGGACTGGCGATAGTCGGATTTTGAGTTCCATCGTCACGTTGATGGAAGATCGACGCAATTGTGTACACGATTGCGAAGTGGTCGGCGTGCGCTCGATTTTGTTGGTAGAGGATTCGCTGAACTTTTTGTCGGCCTATTTGCCATTGCTTTACACCGAGATTCAGCAGCAAATTCGCAGTGTGCTGGATGAAAGTGTGAACCGTTCGCATAAGGTGCAGCGGGCGCGGGCGCGGCCGAAGATTTTGCTGGCGCGGGATTGGCGTACTGCGATTCAGTTGTTCGAAGCCAACCGCGACCACCTGCTGGGTGTAATTTCGGATATTGCGTTACCACGGACTCGGCATGGATCGGTGGTGGAAGAAGCTGCTGGCCACAATTTGCTCGAGCACGTGCGCGAACGTTCGCCGTACTTGCCGGTCATGGTGCAATCTTCCGACGCCGCCAATGCCAAAGTTGCCGAAGAATTCAACGCTACCTTCGCCTTGAAGGGATCCAATCTTTTACATCAGCAAATGCGCGAGTTTTTGCTGGAGAATTTCGGTTTTGGCCCGTTTCAATTCCGCGATACAAGCGGCAAGCTGCTGACTCAGGCGCGGTCCTTACGTGAACTTGAAGTGGCGTTGCGCGAAGTCGACATCGAATCCATCATGCAACATGCCAGGGGCAACCACTTCTCGACGTGGTTGCGGGCACGCACTGAATTTGCCTTGGCCGACCAGATTTCGGACATGGGCGTGGATGACTTCTCGAACGACGAAGAGGTCCGCAACTATTTGGCGGACACTCTTTATGAAGCTCGCAAACAGGCTTTACGCGGCGCCATCGCTGACTTCGACCGCAATTCTTTCGACGACACGATTTATTTTTCGCGTATCGGCGGTGGTTCACTAGGCGGAAAAGCACGCGGTTTGGCGTTTATTAATCGCATGATTCCGCGCTACGTGCCCGACAATGAATTTGAGGGTGTGCGCATTACCGTGCCGCAGGTAGTGGTGCTGACCACGGATATTTTTGATCGATTTTTGCGTCGAAACCACCTGCATAAGGTGGCGTTCAGCGATCAATTGAATCAAGAAGAACGGGTTGCGCGATTTTTGCGCGGACGGCTGCCGGGTGGATTACTGTCGGATTTGCGCGCATTGCTGCGTCATTTCGAAGGCCCGTTGGCGGTGCGCTCATCGAGCTTGTTGGAAGATTCTCACCACCAGCCGTTTGCCGGCATTTATGAAACGGTGATGATTCGCAACGTCGGCTCATTAGAGAAACGTTTGACTGAGCTTTGCCGCGGCATCAAGCGGATTTATGCGTCGACCTTTTCCGACCGGGCGCGTTCATACATTAAGGCGACGCCGTACCACCATGAAGAGGAAAAAATGGCGGTAATCATTCAACCGGTTTACGGCAAGAATCGAAATGGGCGCTATTACCCGAGTTTTTCCGGGGTAGCGCGTTCACATAATTTTTACCCGCACGGCCGCTGCAAACCCGAAGATGGCGTTTGCTCGGTGGCGCTAGGTTTGGGTCGCACCGTTGTGGCTGGTGAAGGTTGCCTTCTCTTCTGCCCGAAATACCTGCATCTTTTTCCCCGTTCTTCGTCGGCCGTTGTCATTTTTCGCACCGCGCAGCTTCTCTTCTATGCTTTTCCTGTTCCTTGTGATGCGTCTGTGGCGGCCGG
>JACNIZ010000370.1 GCA_014382805.1 Planctomycetota bacterium | reverse complement strand
GCGGCTGGAACGACGATACAGTTACGGATGCCAGGCGCGACGTGGGCGCTGGCATGCGGCCGGGCTCCTCCCGCCAAGGGCCAGGTGTGGAAGTGGCGGCGGCCGGTGTTGATGGGCCGGTGCTGGCGGTGTCGGTGAAAGGGCAGGTATACAGCTTGGATCGCGTCGCCAATACTTGGAGTGTTTTGCTGGATACCGGCAATAGCGACGACCGCGGGCAGTTGGCGATGTATCCAAATTTCAATGCGGCCGGATCCGCTGGTCCTGAGCAAGCCATCGCCGCTGCCGTCGGTGGTGTGCTTTATCAATCGGAAGACGCGGGTGTTACTTGGAGCGTTAATCCAGAATTTGATAGCGCTGCGGTATTGCCCTCCGATCCGTTGATCACCGCGCTTTCGATAGCTTATGACTACCCGGTTTCAGGCGACCTGATGGTCGCAACCGCAGTGGAAAACCTGGCCAACTTTTCGCTTGATGAAGGCACACTATGGCATTCCAGCGATTTCGGCGCCACATTTGCCACCGTCGTGCAAACGGATTCTTCTTTCCGACGCATTGAGGCCACGCCGCAGGGTCCGAGCGGCACGGCATGGTTCTTGGCTGCCGTTTTGGCGCATCCCGATTTCAAAGACCTACCCAATTCCGACGGTATTTTTCGCAGCTCAGACGGCGGGGCGACTTGGAGCGACTTTGGTAGTGCGCAAGATTTCATCGCCGAGCAAGATGCTTCTTGGTCGGTCAGCGCCAACCGTGCTCAGGTCATGGACTTCGCGGTTTCGCCGACCTACGCAAATGACGGCCAGATTTTGTTCGGTCGAACCGAGGGCTTGTTTGAGTCCAAGGATGAAGGATTGCACTGGACGCGTCGGCCGTATCGCCACGTGCTGCAAACGCGTGCGCTGGGGTCTTTCAAAGATCAGCAGGGCGGCGTTTGGGTCGCCACTGGAACTTATGGTTCTGGCACCATCGTTCATAACCTAACCAATGGCGGAGTGGTGCTGTTGGATCGCGGCTCCATTCCTTATCAAGACGACCTTATCGTTTCACCGCAATTCGCCTACGACGGCACCATCATGGCGGCCGGTTTGGGCGGTGAAAATTTCTGGTTCAATCCGCAGCTGCAAGCTCCCAACCCGTTTGGAAAGTGGGATTGGGTGAAGGTTCCGGGCTCAGTGTTGTTGGGCTACGCACGTAGCGCCGCGTTTTCACCTAATTTTGATGGTCGCGGAACGGCTGGTTCGGACCAGACGATTTTTTTCACCACCTCCAGTCACGCAGCCTCGAACTTTCGATCCACAGACGGCGGCTTAAGCGTTGAGTTCTTGAACAAAATGGTCGACGGCACGCCGGTGCAGTATCTGAAACATATCAAGGTAGCGCCTACCTACGACGCAAACACGCCAGCCGGTCGTACCGACGTTTATGCCTCTTTTGGTCCCGAACTTTTCCGCTTACATGATTTGCGTTGGCGCCACGTCACCACCATGCCGTCCGATATTGAGTCCATTGCCATAGCTACAAATTTCGACCGGGACGATCAAACGCCAGGCCGACCAGTATTGTTCATCGGCATGGCAAAGTACCCCTACTTTGCTGCATTAGAAGATCGCGTCGGCAACCCCGGCATGGTCACTTACCCCGACGGATTGGAGCAAGGTGCCGTTGAAAGCATCGCCTGTCCGCCCGATTTTGCTACGCGGCCGATAGTCTATCTCGCCACTTATTCCGACGGTATGAAGAAGCTGGACTTCAGTCAGCAAGTACCGGTTTGGGAAAACGTCGGCGGTGTTTATCCGGATCTTTTTGTCGATACGATGACGCTGAGTGCCGATTTTGCAAATGACCGCACGTTGTTGGTTGGGACCCAGTTTGGTCTGGTGGTAGGCGTCGATGATCCATTGATCGATTGGGAGTTGCGGCCTAGTCTGTTTTCGCGCGATGAGGGCACGCCAACCTTCCGCTATTACCAGCCCAATAACCCTGCCAACCCGCAGCCTGACCGGCCCTGGATGTGGGATTTTCGGTCCGTCATTCAGTTGCGCGAAGTGACTAATTTGGTCTTCCGCGGCGATTCAGTGGCATTGACCGAAACCGACGGTTCATACATCTTGTTTACCGATTACGCTAAAGGAGTCCAAATCCAGACCTTTAAGGGGCCGCAGATGGGCACCGCAAATGTGACCATTACCAACGTTCTAACGGGCGCAGTGGTGGATACCCGCACCGTGGATTTGAATGGCCAAGTTTGGAACAACCAAACCCTGAGCTTCTCCTTCCCTTACCAGCCAGTTGACGTGCGCATGGAAGTGAGCTTGGATGCCGGCGAGTTGTTTTACTTCGACGCGGCCACTTTTGTGCAGGCGAATTAACCCGCAGGGCAGTTGCATCGCTAACTAGCGATCAACCTTCGAACTTCACGATTCCGGCTTGCGCGGCCGATGTCGGGCGATGAATTTATAGCCCCAATCCCGCAGCGGCAGGGGGACGAGCCAAAGCAAAAGCGCGACGGCTTTCCATTTGCCGCCCAGTAATCGCAGCACCTGAACTATTGCGGTGGATCGAATACGCACCATGCCGTCGGCGGTGGCGAGCACGGCTGTGTCTAATAACCGCAATTCTTCCGCGTTGGGAATGTGCTCGATAAAGTCGGGAGATTGCAGCGGCGTCAGATCAAATATGCCATGTCGATCTTGCTTTTGCATGAACACCACCAACCTTTGACAGAGACTGCAATCTCCGTCGTAGTACAGCGTGGGGTTGGGCACCGGCAAGTCATCAGAATAACCGGTGCCACCGGCCTGGCCAGTAGGTTTCGACATTGCGGTTATTGGCTTAGCTCGATTGGAATCAAATCAAATGCCTCCAACCATTCAGGTCGGATCTCGATACGCACCGGAGCAAGGCCTTTGCCAGGCGTGACCTCAAGGTAGCCGCCTTCGATGGGGACCAGGAGCTTCACCAACCCATAAGCGCTGGCATTTTGACCGTTGTGCGGTTTGCCGTTCAGGATTTCGTCGCTGAAGCGTTTGCTGTTGGGGATCAAAGTGCCGTCGGAATGGAAAACTTTGACGGCGGTCCAATATAGGTTTTTGCCCTCAGGGCGTGAAAACTGCAACTCAATCTTTTTGGCGGGATTCATCGTCACGACCAAGTTATGGAAGCCGGATTGAGCTGGAATCTGGGTGTAGGTGGTGGCGTAACCGGGAGATTTTACTTCCAGTACATAGTCATCAACCCCTAGCCCGAGCTTGACGATTTGCGGTTTGGAAGTCCGGGTCGTGATCCCATATCCAGAAACATTGACTCCATTGACCTTTTTCTCTCTGCATTGAAGGCTAGCCTCAACGTTGCTCAGGTATTCCATGGATGCTGCATCGACTACCAAGGCCTCTACGTTCAGTTTGTTGTCTAGACCTGCGCCCATTCGGATCACTAGGTCGGTGATTCCGCCAGGAACCGTGACTTCGGCAGCTGGTTCCGATCGGCTGAGGGTTTGCACTTCGATCTTCCACAGCTCTGGAGTCAGGCCGTTGAAAATAAATTTCCCCTGCTGATCAGTGGTCGCGGTCCCGCCTCCAGCCATGTGCGGAATGTTGCGCCAGGGTGCTTGATTGTTAAATACGTCGTTGCCATTGGCAGAAATCCGTCGGTTAACAACAGGGTCACCCATCGCGTCCACTAAGGTCCCTGAAATAATGGCTTCGGGTTGGAGCTGAATGAGCATCTCATCTGACCCATTCGGGACCTGGATCTCCTTGAATCCGGAGTAGGCCATGCCGTCGGCTTGAGCTAACACAAATGCTTCGTTTGATTGCTGAATGCGGTCGACGCTGAACTTGCCGTCGGCATTGGTGTGGGTGTCACGGCGGTCGGAAGGGAAACGATAGAGGTTGTCTGTAGCCCAGTCGTTGGAGTAATGGAGTACCCAAACGCTAACTTTGGCATGCAGGAGTGGCCTGTTTTCGTGGTCAACTACGCGCCCAGTTAATGAATGGCCTTGGTCGATTTTGTGCACGTATTCCGTCACCCCGGCTGGGATATTCAGCAGTAATTCGCCATAGTCCTTGGATTTCAAAAATAGTGGCCAATCTCGGTTTGCGGGAGCCTCAAGGCTAATTTGGCCATTTGCATCTAACGCCCCGAGGTCCACCTTTTTGGCATCTCGTTGAAACGGCGCGTGCTGATCAAATTCAAAAAAGGCCGACGCCACCACATCGCTGGCAGTCACTGGTTCATTGTTAACACCAAGCACCGTTAGGTCCACCATTCGCGTCTCCGGTAAACGAATGACCCTTCGTTGAGTTCGCGTGTCTTTGCTGAGGAGGTCATGTTTTAAAACTCGGAAGTTGTTCGCCGAAGTCACCTGCAAGGTGTAATCGCCGCGTATGCCTGTGAGAGCAAAATTGCCGTTCTGGTCGGTCATGAATTCATTTTCATACGCCCAGCCACGCTGGCTAGTGGCAACGCCCGAATATTGAACCTGAATTCCCGCAACAGGCTGATCCTGATTGTCGATGACACGAACATTCAACGGCACTTCGCCTGGATGGCGTAGGTTAAATTCCGCCATTTGCTCCGTATTCACGCGCACGTCATCGCAAAGCAAGATGCAATTGGCACTGCTTGGATTTACTGACGTGATAACAAATTTCCACGGCTTGGAAATGCATGGCACTTGGATGAGGCCGTTGCCGTCAGTCGTGAAAATTTGCTGCTCTAGACTGTATTCAGGTTTGCATTGAACTCTAAGTTCCTGATTGGCAAACGCAGTTCCGTCATCGTTCACGACCGATAGTTGGAACCACGCATCACGCGGGACGTCAGTCGGTAATGGGGGAGTCTCCGGCTCTGCGATTGGAGGGTCGGCTGTAGTTGAGCCAACCTCCGTTCTGCCAGAGGTTCCGGTCCCATTCAAATCTGCCGAACCGCGTTCCAACTCCACGTTCGAAAGATTCTGCAAGGACGTGCTCAGAGTTTCGTCGACCGGATCCGGCCAAAAAGCGATATAGGCTAGCAATGCAATGGACGTAATCGCCGCAGCCGATTTGAAGAAGGTGCTCATGAGTAGGACGGTCAGTAGAGAGGCAGGAGCCACGGCAGCCGACGGCGGTGCGGCCAAAGCCAAACAACGCGCGCGCCAATTTTCGCCGTGATGAGTTTCGAATCGGCTCTGCAATTGCTCCAAGCCGCGTCGCAATCTGCTTTTGACGGCGCTCTGGGCAATTCCAAGCTGTTCAGCGATCACCGCGACAGATTGTTCTTCGAAGTAGCGCAGGAAAATCGCTTCCCCAAGTAGGGGAGGAAGCTCATTCACCACCCGCGCCAACCACTCCGAATCCTCCATGCGCGCAGCAATATCAGCAGGCGCCGACGTCTCCGCCGTGGCCGCCTGCTGGCTGAATCGATCGACTCGTTTCTGATGCCGGTTCTCTGTCCTAAATCGTTGGCTCACAGTGGTATGCACCACCCGCGTCCACCAAGCCTTGAGATTGCTAGTGTTCTGCGGCGGGCGTTCCAAAGCGATTCGCCAAGCCTCCTGCTCAACCTCATCCGCCACGTCGTGATTCTTCACGATGGCGCGGGCAAGCTGCCGGACCCAAGCGCTATGCGAAAGCAGCGCGTCCAGCTTAGGAGTCGAATCAGAATGAGGCACGGGCATCAGAATAACCAATGCCGTTTTGATCTTTTTTGATCCCTAAAAATGGAAGAATCTTTTCAAATTCCGCCGACAATAATTGTGGGGATTCCTTCGTCGTCGGCCACTTCTGGTCCGAAGGGAATGCGAATGACGTTTGTTTGTCCGTTTGGAACGACCTCAAATACTCCGCCTACCCTTGGGACTTGCAGCAAAATGGAACCATTTTCCATGGTTGGCTTCCCAGGGTGAGGAATACCATCAATTAACTCACGCGGGAACCGACTAGAAGTGGGAACTAGTATGCTGCCGAGCG
This sequence comes from Planctomycetota bacterium, assembly GCA_014382805.1. GTDB lineage: Bacteria > Planctomycetota > UBA1135 > UBA1135 > UBA1135 > JACNIZ01. The sequence continues at coordinate 4,202 of JACNIZ010000370.1, read as the reverse complement.
CATATACCTTCACCTGCGCCAGAGCGAGAGGTTGATTGCTCTCATTTAGGAAGCTTAGATTCATATTCCTCACAGGCTCGAGTTGGATATCCAATTTCTGAAATCCAGCTTTTCCAGGGATGAGTGTGTAGGACCGAGCATAGCCTGAGGCTCGAATCGAAAGTACGCTGGTTACAACCTCTTCGGCGCGGATATTGATTTGAGGAGGGAAGAGATCCGTCTGTGTAGGAATGCCAACAAATCCCCTGTAGGAGCTCGACTTTGTGAACGGCTGCATCAAACTTACATCAATTTCAGTCAACATTTCGCCTGTTCGTGAGTCGCTAACAGTTGCTTCTACATTCAAGAATTGATCGAGGCCATCCCCCATGTGCAAAATCAAATCCGTCGTCCCTGCCTCCACGGTGGCAATCGCGTCCTCTTCTAGCTTCATAGTTCGGTGAACCCAAATTTTCCAAACACCCTCCTCTAGTCCGGGGAAGTGAAAGCGTCCATTTTTATCTGTGAGGGAACGATAGGTTCCATTCAGGTACGGAAGATTTACCCAATCGGAGGTGCTTCCAAGAAGGGAGTGGCCATTTATTTCTACCCATTTATCGCTCACGGGCTTTTCTTCGGAATCAAGCAATGTACCCGAAATAGTTAGCTCATCCTTAAGCTGAACAATAAGCCCGTCGCCAGCATTGGGGATCCTTATGTCCCGAATCAGCGCATACGCTTTTCCCTCTGCTTCAACGGAAAGATACCCATTTTGGCTCTCCGGAAGTCTTTGAATAACAAACTTTCCTTCAAGGTCGGTTGAATAAACTCTCCACTCAGAGCTAGTGGTTGGCAATTCCTTTGTTCTGTTATGAACCTCTTCAGGGAGGATTTCAGGCGCCCAGGCACGCACTGTTGCCCCTTCTATTGGTTTGTTTGAAGAATCCAAAATCTGGCCAATTAATGATTGGCCAGAATCCATGGAAAATTGATACTCAGTTACCTCAGGCGGAATTACCGCAACTAGATCCCCAAATTCTTCTGAATGCAGTACAACAGGCCATTCCATGTATTTGGGGGCTTCAATTCGGATACTGCCTGTTGGATCTAGTGCTCCAATGCTGGCGGAATAGTATTTCAAACCGAGCGGGGCAGAGTCACGCGGCACGTTATTCAGTGAAAAAGATACTTTCTTGGCTTGAATCGGTAGTCCGTCGACATCGATGGCGGAAAGGGTCACGGTTCGGATGGGAGGGAATTGAAACGTGATATTGCCCAGTAAAGGATCTTCACCTACATTTCCATAGGTTCGCATGCTCAGGTTATTACTAGTGGACGCGACTAGGTGGTAATAGCCTCTAATGCCGACGAAATCAAATTTGCCATCCTTGTCGGTTGGCATTGAGCCAAATCGTCTGAATTCCTCATTTCGTTTAGCATCATCTCCCGAATACCGAACCAATATACCCTCTAACGGCTCACCATCGGCATCAATGACACTGCCCGAAATTGGAATCAAGTCGGAATGGCGAAGTGTGAATTCTGCAATTTCTGTAGGTTGAAGTCGCACTCTTTTTGAAAAATCAACAATGCTTCCGTCTTGGAAGTCATCCGACGTTACATCGAATTCCCATTCTCCAGAAAGGCATGGGATCTTTATTACTCCGTTTTCGTCGGAATAATAATATCGTTTCTCAAAGCCATAAAGGGGGCGAGCCAAGCAATCCAATTTTAGGTTTGGTATCGGCTTCCCATCAATATTGATCAAGGTCAACTGGAGCCATGCATCCCTTGTTACTCCTTCGGGGAGTGGATAGCCAAAGCCGGATAAACCTGAATTTGGCTCGTCGTCCAATTGCATCGTTGGTTTTCGGCCAAGCGTATCTAGCTTGGGCTCAAGGGTCGCAGCAGCATCGTTTGCCGAAATCGCCTCTGCCATTTCCCCATGGTCCACCGCCATGTTTGGATTGGATTCGGGCATCCAAAAAACTGTTGAGGCAACCACAGCCAAGGCAGCGAGAGCGAGCGCAGATTTTGATTGAATATTCATAATTAGAATTTGAAACAGAGAGGCTGAAACTAATGACGATGTTGGAGGCAAGGCCAATGCCAAACAACGTGCCCGCCAGTTTTCACCATGCACGGATTGAAACCGTCCACGCAATTGTTCGAGGCCACGGCGTAATCGGCTTTTGACTGTGGTTTGAGCAACGCCAAGTTGAACCGCGATTTGCGGCACCGACTTGTCCTGAAAGAAGCGCAAAAAAATGGCTTCGCCCAATTGCGGCGGCAATTCATTAACGTAGCGCGCCAACAGTCCAAAATCCTCCATGGACTCACTCAACGCAGAAGGGTCAACGTCGGCACGATGGGGGATTGAATGCTCCAGCCGATCCACACGTTTTTGATACCTCGTCTCAGATCGACGTTTTTGAATCACCGAATTCCGAACCACGCGGCTCCACCACGCTTTCAAATTGCGCGTGTGCCGCGGCGGGCGCTCCAAGGCCAATCGCCACGCCTCCTGCTCCACCTCATCAGCCAAATCCCTCGAAGAGGCAATAGCGCGCGCCAAATGTTTCACCCACGCGCTATGCGAAAGTAGCGCTTCTAAATGCGGTGCAGTATCAGACTTGGGCAAGGTCATCAGCATACCCAATGCCACCAAACCCAAAATCGATCCACAAAATAATAAGACTCGATAGGATGGAAGACGGCGGTACCTGTTTTAACCGCCACTTTTTCTCAATCCTTATAGATTCATGTCTGAAACCACCCCTCCCGCAATTCCTCCTTTCCGAAATCAAGAAGAAGAACCTTCGAGCAGCGAGCTCGCCCGGTTTAAAGCCTTCATCTTCATCCAAATCCTTTTCCTCGGCGCTTCTCCACTAGCAGGCGGCTTCAACTTCAAAGTCTGGTCCATGCTAGACACCGCCCTCCTCATCCTGTCCCTAGGCCTATCCGCCCTAGCCTTCGTCCTAGAATCGCGCCAAGGCCGACGTCTAGTCTTCCGCACCGCCGCATTCCTCTACGTGCTAGGCGTAATCGACATGGCCTTCAACATCCTGCGCTCCGGCGTAGTAGGCTGGAAAGGCTTCAATTAACACTGAGGTCCTCGCCCGTGTCAGAAGGTTTGCCTCGGGGGCGCTTCAGTCGCGCGAAGCTGCGACTGTCTAAGCCCTCGAGGCAAATCTTCTGACACGTCCCATGGACTACAGTTTCCAATCAAAAAAAAACGACGACATCCAAACAAATGGATGCCGTCGGAAAACGAATTAAATCCGCTTATTTGCCAATCATTGCCTTAGCTTCAGAATAGAAATTATTGATCTCCTGGTCACTACCAGGTCCGACCATTCCGTCGGCAGCTTTCAACATTTCTTGGGCGCGGTCCAAATGCCCCAAACGGTAATGAGTCATTGCTAAGAACAACGTATCACTAGCATCGTCGTAACGATTGTCACTGACAGCATTCATCTCTTGGCAGCGTTGAAGTACCTGCAATGCTTTTTCGTATTGACCATTGCGGTACAAGGCAACGCCTAGAGTGTTCAGGTACCAGTGATTTTCTGGCTCCATTTCGACAGCACTAACCGAGAGGTCCAAGCCCTGGGCGTAGCCATCTGCTTCCTGACCTGCGAAGCGAACCAGGTACCAAGCCTGAGTATTGATGTCATTCGCCGGATTTGCGTCCGTAGAGAATGCTGGCATTGGAGCTGCGGCATAAGTTTGCTGGCCAAAGGAAAGCGCAGCAACCAAGCCAGGAATCACAAAACCCACTGGACTGAAACTGTCAAAAGTAATGCCGTACTCATCGTTGCGTACCGCAAAAGCGATACCACCGAGGTGCTCAGCAAATTCACCAGCATCAGGAGCGGCAACTGCATCGACGACGCCTTCCGGCCACATGCCCATGGTCATCATGATCGCGGGCGGTGCGATCTGTCGCAGATCCAAGTAAGCCAGCGCGGCGATATTGTCGGTGCGGCCATTGGCCAGGCCCTTCATGGTGCGCTTGTAGACAGCACTATTTGCCATTGTGCCCAGGCGGTCAGCATTCCAAGTGTAGATTGCTTCGTTCACAATGTCCTTGCGTGAACCGATGATCAGTTTGCCATTGGCTACAGCCATGATCGGAAGTACCGGCGCGCCTTCAATGCGAATCGCTTGACCGGAAAGGTTATCGCTTGACCGGAAAGGTTATCGCTAATTTCGGTCGGCTG
>JACNIZ010000397.1 GCA_014382805.1 Planctomycetota bacterium | reverse complement strand
CGCAGGGGACCAACCAACCCAGTCGGCCGGGTCCGACTTCCACCAGAGTCCAAATACCGGTGACCGCCGCCGCAGCAGCTGCCACCAGACCAGATCGCAGAGCGGTCGGGTGCGGGGTTTTGGACGTCCACGCGACGACCAAGCGCTCGCCCGCGCAGAAAACCGCAATTGCGGTCAGCGCCATCGCCATGCTGCCCGCCGTCGCCGTACCGCCGACTAGGGTGCCCAAAAGCAGACCGGTCAGTAGTACCAGCCAAGCTCCGTGGGCAGCGGGAAGAGCTCCGTCTCGCATTGCGATTCAATAATCCCAGTTGCGATCTTGTGCAAGCATCTTTGGGGTAGTTCCGGCTGCAGGCCCGGTCGTCGAACTCCTTATTGAGAATCGAACTCAACTTATTAGTGGGACGATCTTTATGACAAATGTTTTATCTGTGAATTACTCTCGGTCCGCTAAAATTACGCCCGCCAAATGGCAAAACCAATTTCGTAATAAAACGTCTAGTCGCAAAGATCATGAATCTCCTACTCCCCCTGTGCTCCCTTTTGCTTGCCGCGTTCCAAACGCCTTGCCCTGACTGCGAGCAAAATCCAACAGAGAATGCTCAGCAAGGTTGTGAGCAAACTACTGATTGCGAACATACCGCGGATTGTGAATCCGAATGCGGTTCGATGGCGACTCCAGCTTCGGCCCCGGTCCCAGTCCTGACCGCCCAAGCTCATTGCCCGGTAGACGGAACCGAGTTGAAAAACCGCGACAATTTTGTGGACTATGAGGCTCAACGCGTCTTCCTCTGCGCAGACAAGAAATGCATCGATAAGTTCAAAGCCTTCCCGGACAAATGGCTGGGCTCATTGATGCAAATGGGGGAAGCCCCGATGAATACGCAAACCGTTTGCCCTATCACCGGCAACCCGGTCAACAAGGACTCGCTGACGGTTTGGGTCGGCAACAAGTCGGTCCGGGTTTGCTGCAACGGCTGCGTGGCGCAAGTGACCGCCAATCCGTCGGCATTTTTGGACAAATTGGAAGGGCGCAAGCCACAAGAAAAATGCGCGGTAATGGGTGGTGCAATCATTCCACAAAATGCTTTTGGTGTGCAAGGAACAGTGGTCAACCAATGCTGCCCCGGTTGCGAAGGCCAGTGGCGCAAGGACCCGAACAAGTTTTTCACCAAGCTCGCTAGCGCCAAAGTTGTGCTGCAGCCAGTATTGGATCGCTGCGCGGTACACCCGGACAAAGCTGCTGTCCGTACGCAATTCGTGACCCTGGGTTCCCGTCGTTTCTACTTTTCCGACGCCAAATCGCGCGGCGAGTTTCTGAAAAATCCAAAGGTCTACCTGAAGGCGATGCCAGATGTAGCCAAAGGCAAACTTCCGACGGCTCCGCTTTTCTCCCAGCTGGCCTCTGCGAAAACCGCTACAGCCAACTCAGCAACGCCAGCCAAAGCAGGCTGCGGCAAAATGAGTGGCGGCTGCGGCAAAATGAAGGGTGGCTGCAGCTCCGGGGCTTCGGCCTGCACGGATTGCTAATCGGTTCTATCCCAGCGAAACTCTTTCATGAGCCCAAGCCAGGTCTCCCGGCTTGGGCTCATGGCGGATTTTATCCCGGTGATCTGCCCCCCTTTGCCGGGCCAACCCGAATTGCGCATATCTAGCTAATCGTTGGGGAGTATTAGGGAAGGACCATCAAGCTGGCGAGTGTGGTCATTGTTCTAATATGGCCTGGCCTTGAGCTGTCGGCGGCAATCGCCCGAAGAAAGATAGTTCGGTTTGCCAGCCAAGGTTGATTCGGAATTCCAAAGGTGATGCTTCCCTTTCCAAATGCATCCAAAGTGGAAACTAGAGCTGAGGACTGCGAGGTAGTTGAGAATAGCTGACCGGAACCAAGCAGGGTGCGGAAACCGTCTTTATGAGCGCCGAGGTTCGCGTCAAATGAGGTAGACGTTAACAGCCGTACTGTCTCGTGCGCTGCCGTTGGTAGATCTATTCCAGCTAAGACTTGGCCACCAATTTGAGCTTGGGCGGGGAGGTCTAAGGTGCGCCGGCTGAGCGTGACGAAGTGGGTCCAGCTATCAGCAAATCCCGTGAGGCTGTAATTGGGAGCATGGATCTCAATTTGCACTTCAGGGTAACCATCCCCATTTAGGTCACCAATAAATGAATGGTCGCTCATCCTAGGCCCAACTAGAGTATCGAAATTCCAAGGCTGGAGGTCAGGAGGGTAATCTTCAAGTTCTACAAAAGCACCATCCACACCAGAAAAAACTGCCATCTTGGGTGTTCCTTGGTCAGTCCCAATTGTGTAGTGATAGGACGGAAAAACAACATCTGGCGACAGATCTCCGGTAATGTCAGAAATAATTGCTGGATACCCAACCAGGAAAGCACCATGCTGGGAATTAGGGTTGTTATAGGCCGGATCCATGTCTGAAATATTGCTAGTCCAAATAGGGATTCCAGTCGATCCATCGAGGAGTCGAACGAGTCCAGGATCGGCTGGTATACCAGCAATGTAGATTTGACCACTAATGATGATGAGTTCCGATATGCCATCATCATTTACATCTTCCCCAATGCTCACATACCAATAATCGACATGAGAATGAAGGGTTTCATTGTGCCGCCAAAGCTGTTGACCATTTTTTCCGCTCCACGCCAAGATGGAAGAAATTCCATTTTCTTCAATAGAGCCGAAAAAGTCTGGGAAGCCATCTTGGTCTATGTCCGGGCGAGAAGTAAGCCCATAGTCTCGCACGAGGGACCTGTTGTAAGGGTCGCCAACTTCATTGAGCCAAATGGGTTCAAAGTCCAATCCGGATAGGATGCCAAAATAGACGTGATCACCCGTTGGGTGATAACCCTTAAAAGATGCGCCTAGATCCTCCCAGCCATCTCCATTAACGTCCCCAACATTTACATGGAACCCAATGCTGGTAATGGGTGGTAAGGGAGGTTGGGATTGGGGAATGGGGATTTCCATTAAGAAATCTCCGTGATAGTTGAATGCACTCAAAAAAATTGATTGATCAGGATGGTCAATCACAAGCTGAGGTCCATTTGGAGTGTTTAAGGCTGAAATGAACCAGTGGTATGCAGGATTGCTCCATGACGGTGGCCCCAAATTTATGCCTCTTTGAAAGAGCCGGTCAAGGAAAAAATCAAAGTTAGAACTCAACTGGCCTTCTAGTCTTGATTCCGTGGTATATCCTCCACTCTCCGCATAGGTAATTAGATTAATTGTGTCCATCCGTCCATCTTCATCCAAATCACCTAGCGAATGGGGCCACTCCCAGATCACCAATTCGGTACTACTTCGACCGTCGGGCGATCGTACAGCCTCAGGAACCCAGGTCGGCCCCTGACTAGCTGTCGAACTATTCAAAATGAAAAAAAATGAAGCGCCAAGCGGCAGCAAAGCTTCCATTCTGATCGCAAATTGCTTAATCATTCGCATGATGGGAGAAGTGGGTCGATTAACGGAGCCAAATTCCATCGCGTTTTAGTTTAAGTTCAGGGCCTTCGCGGCAGGTCTTGGTTCGTTGTTAAGTAGTCGGTTCAGTGTAGCACCTCGAGATTTTGTTTTGATTGCCGGACGTTGAGAACTCGAGGTAGCCACCTCCGTCATCGTCAAAGACTTGTAGCTCAATTCCATCACTTCCCATAGAAACGCCTGGGTTTAAGGCTGTTTGAGATCCAATGTTCTCAACCAATGACCCGTTACTGAAGTCAATTACCGAGCGTGAACTCTTTTCGGAAACACAATAGAGGCCTCTTTTCCTCATATCGCTGACGATAGTTCCACTTAGGGAAACGTCCACAGAAGCATAGAAATTGTCGCGATCGAGAGCGCCGGTTGGTTTTTTAGCAACAGTGAATATTCCTACGTCCCAGCCAGAATTAAGGGTTGGAGAATCGCTCGCAGCGCCGAACAAATTTCCACCATCCAAGTTGAGTGTCACATTGGCGATGGCTTGGCCGGGATATGATTGTGGGGGAATTGTGGCAAATTGCGGCTGTTGGCCTTGAGCAATCACCTCAATTAGCCGCATTGAATTTCCAAGAGGCGAGCCTTCTAAATCCGTAGGGTTCATTGTGTGGAATGAACCGTTACTCCGAAAATTAATTAGGTCAACATTAATGTTTGCAGGAGATGCACTTGCAGATCCTTGAGTCGCGGTAAAAACAAGGCCGCGTTCTTGGGATTGCTTGGTGGGCGGCAGAGCGCCAGTGGGGACTATGTTGTAGTCACGAATTTTGAGATGTCTTGCTTCAATGTTGATCGCCACACTGTCGCCAGCCTCAACAACCAAACCATTCTTATTGGTGGAAAATTGGATTCCCTGGAGGTCCACATTTAATTCAACCGCGTCCGACGCACCGAGGTCAGCGTGGATCCATATACCTTTGTCGCCTCCAACCAGAAGCATTTGCTTCAAAGTAATGACCGAAGTGTCAGTGGCGGATCCAATGATTTGAAAGAGCGCCGTCGGGCTAATGGAAGCATCGGACCAGACCGCCACAGGGTTTTGATCAAAAGGCTGAATGGTGATACTTGGCGGAACGGTCAATGAAAATCTGCCCCTGGGCTACAAGGGGGGGGGCCTAGTAGGCAGAAAATGGTAGAAATAAAGACATTTTTGAACATATAGGCAATATACCGCTGGTTGCCGCCCTGTCTACTTGAAACCAAAAAATTCCCTAGGGTTCAGTTTCAATAAGCAATTGTCTCTCTGAAAACCTAATATTGCGCCGTGGCGCGCACCGGAACCCTGTTGGTCGACACCTCCTTTCTCGGCGACGTGCTGTGCGCCGAGCCGATGGTGCGGGCGGCGGCTGAGCAGTGGCCGGGGCAGCCGATTGATTTTTTGACTAGCACTGGCGGCGCGCAAATGTTGGCCGGGCATCCGTTGCTTCGAAACATCCTAGTGTTCGATAAGAGGGGTGTGGATAAGGGGCTGACCGGATTGCTTGGCTTGGCGAAGAAATTACGTCGGCAGGAATATGCGCGCGCGATTTGCTCGCATCGGTCGTGGCGGACTGCGGCGTTGCTGCGGCTAGCTCGCATCCCCGAACGCGTCGGCTTTGATAATGCCTCGGCGGCGTGGATGTATTCCCGGCGAGTGAATTACCGCAAGGATTTGCACGAGGTCGAGCGCAATCTTCAGCTCTTGGGCGGCGGCGACTGGACCGCGCCGCGCATGTATCCGGGCGAGGTTGAAGAACAACGCGCAGCGGAACTGGTTCCGGACGGCCAGTGGGTGGCGATGGCGCCCGGTTCCATTTGGGCGACCAAGCGTTGGCCGGAGGCGAAGTGGTCGCAATTGTTGCAGCAGTTGACCGCGGCCGGCCAATCGTGTTTGCTGATGGGCGGCCCGGACGACGTCGAGCTGTGCGCGGACATTATTAATGCGGCCGGATTGGGCCAAAAAACCGCGCCAGAGCTAAGCGAAAATCTGCAAAAAACGGCGCCGTTACTGGATTTAAGCGGCAAAACCTCACTCCGCGAATCGGCCGCGGTGCTGGAAAGATGCGCGGCCATGGTCAGCAACGACTCCGCACCCATGCACCTGGGCGTCAGCGCCGGCATCCCGGTGGTCGCGGTTTTCTGCAGCACCATCCCGGCATTCGGCTTCGCCCCGCGCGGCGAGAATGACGTCGTAATTGAGGTCGGAGAGTTGGATTGTCGCCCATGTGGGATTCACGGTCACAAGGTTTGCCCCAAAGGTCATTTCAAATGCGGCGAGGACATCCGCGCCGATGTCGTTTTTGCTGCAATCATGCAGCGGCTAACGAAACAGTAAGAACTACTAAGTCGGTAGTTCAAGCAGGCGTCGACAAAACACTGTCGAAAGCAAAAGGCCCTACCCTTGAGTTGGGCGTTATTTTGGACACTTATCAAATCGCATAGGATCATCCTTGAACCATGAATAAGCGTTCATTAATTTGGAAGCAATTCTAATGGCGTCAGAAAAGAAAACCCCCAGCCCATCTGGCAACAAGCAAAGCTCCCCAGCGGATCGCCAGCCTTCAAAAGTGCGGAAGGAAAATGCCACGCCTATTCAGCCACAGCGTGAGCAGCCGCACGATCTCCCCGAACCCCTACTCAGCGATAACTCCCGCACTGTACTCGCCAACCGCTACCTGAAGAAGGATGGCGTGACCGGCGAGGTATGCGAACAGCCAACGGATCTGTTCTGGCGCGTGGCATCGGCGGTGGCTATGCCTGAGTATGACCTTGATGAGCGCATCGGCAATCGCTGGGCGCGCCGCTTTTACGAGCTGATGTCCACCGGCACCTTCATGCCCAACTCGCCGACGTTGATGAACGCCGGCCGCGAAATGGGCATGCTGTCGGCGTGTTTTGTGCTGCCGGTTGAGGACTCCATCGACAGCATCTTCACCACTCTTAAGAATGTGGCGTTGATTCAGAAGGCTGGTGGCGGCACTGGCTTTTCGTTCTCGCGGCTGCGGCCCGAGGGCGACTTGGTGGCTTCCAGCGGCGGTCGGACTTCCGGCCCGTTGAGCTTCATCGACACTTTTTCGGCTGGTACCGAGTCGATTCAGCAAGGTGCGTTCCGGCGCGGCGCCAACATGGGTGTGATGCATTGCGACCACCCCGATGTGGTGGAGTTTTTGCGCGCCAAGGACGATCTGAGCCGCTGGACCAACTACAACATCTCGGTAGCTGCAACGAACGACTGGATGCAGAAGGTCGTCGATCATCCCGATGATTTGATGGTGGTCAACAACCCGCGCAATGGCCAAAAGGCTTGGTTGCGCAAGGATGACGGTCGCCGCGCGTCAGCCGCCGATTACGACGCCTATGCCGCAGGTGAAGCCGCAGAGGCTGGCTCTTACTGGACTTACGGCGAAGTGATGGACGAAATCACGGAGTACGCTTGGCGCAACGGTGAGCCAGGCATGCTGTTCGTCGATCGTGCCAACGAAGACAACCAGCTACCCAACTTGGGCCAATACGAGGCCACCAATCCATGTGGTGAGCAGTGGTTGCTGCCTTATGGTTCGTGCAACTTGGGCTCGATCAGTTTGGCCAAGTTCTACAAGGCCAGTTCGCCCGACGCCGCCGAGTGGTCTGACCGCATTGATTGGGACAAGTTCGATAGTGTCGTTGCTGATTGCACACGCTTTTTGGACGACGTGGTCACGATCAACAACTACCCGATCCCCGAAATCCGCGAGCGTGCGATGGAAGAGCGGCGCATCGGTTTGGGCGTGATGGGTTTTGCCGACTTGCTGTACAAGCTGGGCGTACGTTACGGTTCAGAAAAGAGTTTTGAAATCGCGCGCACCCTGAGTGAGCGCCTGACCGATGGTGCTTATCGCGCATCCGAGCGCCTGGTGGAAGAAGATGGCCGCGCGCCATTTTTAGCTTGGGATGGTTCCAAGCCGCAGATGGAAGGCAAGTCGCCGCGTCGGAACTCGCACGTCAGCACGGTGGCGCCGACCGGTACGATTTCGATCATTGCCGATTGCTCCGGTGGCATTGAGCCGCTGTTTTCGCTGGCTTTCCAACGCCAGGTGATGAAGGATGCCGAAGGTGTGCCCGTCGTCATGCGCGAGGTGCAAAAAGATTTCCATCATGCTTTGGAGCGGAGTGGTTACAGCGCACCAGAGATTGATGCAGTGATTGACGTCGCGTTGGCCGAGGGCACGATTAAGGAATCCGACCTGCCTGCGGAGATGAAAAAAGTGTACGTCACCGCTCACGACGTGATCCCGCGCGAGCACATCATGATGCAGGCCGCTTGGCAGGAGCATATTGATAACGCGGTGTCAAAAACTATTAATTTACCTCACCACAGTGTGGAGGAAGATGTGCGCGCGGCGTACCTGCTGGCTTGGCGCGAAGGTTGTAAGGGTGTGACCGTTTATCGCGACGGTTGCCGCGAGATGCAGCCGATGGCGCTGGCTGAAAAGGAGAAGAAGGAGGAGGTGAAGGCTAAAGACCATATGCCGACTCCGATCGCGCCAGTGCGGTTGCCCGAAATCATGCCTAGTCTGCGCATCCGCCAGATGACGCCGTTCGGCAACATGCACGTCAAGATTTCGGTGAATCCGATCCACGATCGCGAAATGGAAGTTTTTGCCCAGTTGGGCAAGGGCGGCGACGTCGCCAACTCCGACCTCGAGGCGATCTGCCGCATGATTTCGCTGTTCTTGCGTTGCGGCGGCGATTTGTCGATGGCTCTGAAGCAGTTGGAGGGCATTGGTTCTTCGTTGTCGGTGCCGTCCAAAGATGGCCGCATCATGTCGCTGGCCGACGGTTTGGCCAAGGCGCTGCAGAAGTACATTCACGCCAAGAGCCACTTCGGTTTGTCGGCGATGTTGCTCGGCCATGCCGACCACGACGCCTTTGCGGAGGAAAATGCTGCCAAGCCCGCAACGCCGAATACCGGCGCGCGCATGGGTTCGGGCATGGGCAACGCCTTCAAGATCGTTTGCCCGGCCTGCGAAGGCGGCACCTTGGTGTTCGAAGAGGGTTGTTGCAAGTGCCATAGTTGCGGCTACTCGCAGTGCTAAGCTGATTGGCCGTGGAATAAATCATTTCACGGCCTATGAATCGCCCTATGCGTTACTTCCTAACCGGAGCCACCGGTTTTGTCGGCGGGCGGCTGCTGAAACAGCTGCTCGATGAGGGCCATGTGGTCCACGCGCTGGTCCGCGACCGCGCTAAGGCCGGGGCGATTCAAGAGGACGCAGTGCAGCGTGCCGGGCGGTTGGAATTGGTTGAGGGTGACATCACCAATAAGGAGTCGATGCGCTTGGCGATGGATGGGGCGGATGGTGTTTATCACTGTGCGGCTTGGTACAAGGTTGGATCGGCTGCGGCGAAGTCGGCGAAGGAAGCGCGCGCGATTAACGTCGACGGTACGCGCAATGTGTTGGAGTTGATGGACGAGCTGTCCATTCCGAAGGGCGTTTATGTCAGCACGCTTGCAATAAATTCCGACACCAAGGGTGTAGTGGTAGATGAAAGCTACCGTTTCGAAGGCGAGCACTTGTGTTTGTACAATCAAACCAAGTGGGAGGCGCATCGCAAGGTAGTCGAACCAATGATGGAGCAAGGTTTGCCATTAGTAGTAGTCATGCCCGGAATCATCTACGGCCCCGGCGATACCTCAATCCTGCGCCCAACGATTCAAAAGTATCTAAAGCGCAAACTCTTCGCCCTGCCCAAAGCCCCCGAATACTCCTGGGCCCACGTAGACGACGTCGCCACCGCGTGCCGACTAGCCATGCAAAAAGGTCGAGTAGGTGAGGACTACATAATCTGCGGCGAACGCTACGGCTTCGCTGCCGCCTTCGACCTAATGCACGAAATCACCGGCGTGCCCGCCCCCAAGCGCAGATTCAGCCCCGGCACTCTGCGTTTCTTCGCTGGCTTCATGCATGCTTTTACCTGGATGAATCCCCGCGAAGACTTCCACCCCGAAGTGCTGCGTCTTTCTGCTGAGGCTACTTACTTAGGTGACAATTCCAAAGCTCGAACCGATCTTGGTTATGAACCGCGATCATTGCGTGATGGGTTGAAAGAAACCTTAGCTGGCGAAATGGAAGAACTTCACATGGTGATGAATTGATCCGCGGGACGGTCGTAAATGGGTAGCCAACTAATTTGCGCAGACAAAGTTGTAAGTCTCTGCACCGTTCCTAAAACCCGGACCTGTCGAATAACCCGTTATGCCGAGGAAAAGGAACAGTGAGTGATCCAAAGTTCGTAGTTTTTCAGGGAGCCAGAATGATCGAAGGCTGGCCGGAGAAAATTCTCGCTGCCCAGGAACAAACTCACTACGAAATCAGTGGGGAGGACTTCTCTCGAATTCCATTCGGCAGGGAAGGGAATGATTGGGGAGCAGATACTGGTCCTTGCCATGATTGCAGAGTCATCAAAGGCCAGTTTCATGTAGTCGGCTGCGATGTTGAGAGATGCCCTCGTTGCCAAGGACAAGCAATTTCTTGCGAATGTGACGATTAGAATGTTGAATGTGGCCCCACCTAACCAGCTGCTGCACCAGATCTCGGCTGCGCCGAGCCAGGTGAGCAGCCACCCCGTTATCTGCAAAAAACAACCAACTCTGCGCCAGAGTGTGGCGTTGAGAAAAAGTGGCAAAAACAAAATCAAAAGGATGATAAATGAGTAAAGA
>JACNIZ010000182.1 GCA_014382805.1 Planctomycetota bacterium | reverse complement strand
GAAACTAATAAATCCCTCTGCGTAAGGTGTTGGGGAATTGGAAGTGATTGGCATGCATGAACTTGCAGGTACAAGTTTAACTTTCAGATTTACGCTTTTTCAGCAGCATGCCGACGCCGCCGGTCAATCGCTTGACGATGCCATTTTTCCAATCCACCAACTTCTTGATATCCAACGTAGGCTCCGAAACGGTAAAGCCCATCGCCTTAGCATTCTTCACGTTCTCAACAAAGTGGCCAGCGGAAATCATCGCCTTAGAAGGAATACAGCCTACGTTCAGGCAGGTTCCTCCAAGTTCGCTTTCTTCGACGCAAATGACTTTTTTGCCGTATTGGCCAAGTCGAATAGCCGCCACATAACCCGCAGGTCCGGTGCCTACGACCACTACATCACATTGTTTTTTGGACATGATTTTGCTTCCAATTATCGGTGAGTTGGTACCGAAGAACCTGGAATTATACGTCTAAGACAATACTTTGCGCCATACGACTCGCCGTTTCTGGGCGCAGATTCACAAGAACCCTGAGCATAGATTCGCGGCCCATAGTGTGCGAAAATCCGGCTATGCCACCCCCCCCCAACCCGCCGGCAAAATCGCAGGGGTTTGACAGCATTTTGCTGGTCCACGAGCAAATTCATGCTGGTTTGGAGGCGCATCAGTGCCATTTGGTCAAACACGGCCTCAGCGTCTACGGATTCCGCGCGGCCTGCCTGCTATTTCAAGCTTTCGGCGACGCCCTGCGTGCCCATATCGAGGTCGAAAATGAGGTGCTGATCCCATTGTTTGCCAGCGAGTGCCCGCCGCAGCTGGGTTGCACGCCTGAAATCCTTCTGGCCGAACACAGCAAGCTGCTGCGCTTGGTAGATGAAATGGAAGCTCGATTATTGGAGCTGCAAAAAATGCCGGGCAAAAGTGGTGGGCCAAGTGCGCCCACTGCCCTTGAAGTCGTCGGCTTAATCGAGCGCCAGCGCATGCTCAAAGAGGTGTTGGAGCATCACGGAATTCGTGAAGCGGCCTCATTTGTCCCGCAACTCGAGCTAGCTTTCGAAAAGCGGCGGCGAATCGACCTACTAGCCCAATGCGACGCCATCCATCATCGTGCAGCTTTGCTAAACCCAACCCGGAGCTAAGCCACGGCGTGCTAATCCGACGCGGGCATGATTTTGTTCGCGCCCAGCAATTTGTGAACGGCTTGCACCATGGCCAACAATTTTTTCTCTACTTCGTCTAGCTGCGCCCCATTAACGTTGCCGTCGCTGGTGGCATCCAAGCGTTTATGTAAATTGTGCAGCACCCATTGCGAGCCTTGTTTGCGCAGCACCTCCTGTTCCGTGGCCATAATCGCCATGCCCTGGATTGGTGAACCGTTCGCGCCGGGTTGAGCCAGAAGCGAATTTCCCAAACTGGCATGGCCAATCGGCCAACCACAAAAATCGATGATGGTCGGAGCGATATCCAACTGCGAGCTAGTGCGATCATCCACACCAGATTGAATGCCTGGTCCGATCAGCAAACACGGCAACAAAAAGCGTTGCAATATCGGTATATCGCCAGAGCGCACCCCGCTTACATGATCTGCGGTAATGACAAATAGAGTATTGTCGTAGCGTGGGTCCTTGCGCATCTGGCGAAAAAACTCACCGACGGTATGATCCGAAAAATGCAGACTGTCCTTAAATCTTGAAATTCGATCCGCGTCTGGACTGCGCTGCCAAACTGGATCGGGAACGGCAAACGGATGATGGGTAGAAGATGGAAACAAAAACCCGAAATACGGTTTTTCTAAACTTTGCATATGATCAACGGAAACGGAAAACATCAGATCATCCCAAACCCCAAATTTATGAGTTAACGCTTGTGGATGCATCTGCAAAATGTCTTCGGAACCCTGATATAAGTCGAAGGAACCGACCTGCGCCACGCGATCCAAGCGGTAGGACTCACGCCCGGCCGACCGGATAAAAAAGGTCGCATAGCCTTGCTCCTTCGCCGCCGTACTGACGAAACTCAGTTGATTTTGCTCCATGCCGCCGGTGCCGATATAGGGCATACCCGGTAGAGTCGGCATGCTTGCCAAAATCGCCGCCACGCCATGCACGCTGCGTTGTCCAGTGGCATAAAAATCGGTATATAGGCGCCCTTCGGAAGCCAGCTGATCAAATTCGGGCGTCAAGCCGAGCGTCGGCATGCCCTTGGCTTGGCGCCAGGCGTCGACAAACCAAGCGTCCCAACTTTCCAACATGATGATCACCACATTGGGAGGCGTTCGATTTTGGCTGGCAGATGACCGGGACCTCTGATGGAAGCTGGTTAACGGATCGGCGGTCCGGTACAGCGGGAATTCGAGCAGCTGCGGAGGACTGTCTGCCAAGGCCAAATCGTTGCGAACGATTTGAATCGCTTTTTTCTTAGGAAGAAAATTCGTTTTTACCGGGGAGCTGCTTCGAACCGTGTGGTAGACCGAAAATGGTGCGTTCAAGGTCAAATAACCGGCAGTCCGGGCTGAGCTATCAAAAGCGTGCACGATATTCACCGACTTGCGATTGGTGACGCCGCCGCGGACCGTAACAACCGCCAAAATCAAGAAGCAAAGTGCCTTAAGCCAGCCACCGCCATTGCCGCCAGCGCCGTGCACCCAACGGAAAATCAGGCGGTAATACAGCCAACCGAAAACGGCCGCGGTGAGAAAAAACAAGGACAGATGAAACGCGTAATCATCGCGCATCATGGCGGTAAATAGTTTGGTGTCAGAGAATACCGCAACGAACTCCATACCTATATGCCGGTTAACGTAGCTGAAATAAACCGTATCCGCGAAAAACAAAAAGCCATGCAAAACTAAACTTATTCCAGCCAGCGCCAGCACTAATCCGCGCCAAGTTTGCGAGCGAAAAATGGGCAGCGGCAGAAAAGTCAATAACAGCGGCAAGCCCATGATCAAAAAGATCATCGAAGCATCAAATCTCAAACCATAAATAAAGGCCCACAGTACCTGCCCAAAATCTAAGCCAGTAAAGGAATCCGACTGGACTACATACAACGCCAACCGCGCTGCCGAATAGAGAAAGAAGTGCATGGCTAGCACTGCAATCGGCAGCCACATCCCAAACGGGACCCGGGGACGGCGTAGGCTCATGCTTTAGCCAAGCAACTTACGCACTAAGCCCGACATCAGCTTGCCGTCGGCGCGGCCATCGGCTTTGGCTTGGCATGCTTTCATTACCTTGCCCATGTCTGCCATACTTTGCGCCCCGATTTCGGTGATGCACTCTTGGACCAGCGCTTCCATTTCAGCTGTGGACAATGGCTGGGGCAAGTATTGCTCAATGACGGCAACCTCGTCCATTTCGATTTTCACCAAGTCCTCGCGATCGCCCTGAGTGTAGGCTTCAGCCGAATCTTTGCGCTTCTTCACCATGCTGCGCAGCACGCCCAGCACTTCTTGTTCGTCCAAGTACTCAGCTGGCGACGAAACTTCTGCGGTCAAACCTTGGCTGCCCTTTTTTTCAATGCCGGAGTTCTTCAACTCGGCCTGAATGGACCGAATCACGGCCAGGCGAGCTTTATCGCGCGCCTTCATTGCCATCTTCATGTCGCTATTCAGTTGCTCAAGCATCGGCTTCACCTCCTTCGATGGGGTCGGATGCAGCTGGACCTTCTGGATCAGCGTTGACTTCGGCATCGGCATCTATGGTGGCATCGGGATCGACCTCAGCGTCGGGCGGAATCGCTGCCATGCCGACCAGTAGATCGCCGGCCTTCAAGTTGACCAATCGCACCCCTTGGGTGGCGCGACCTTGCGTCGAAATATCTTCCACTAGGGTACGAACCAGCAGTCCGTTTGCACTGGAGAACAGCACCTCGGCACAACGGCTCGCGTTGCGCGTATTGACGACCTCGCCATTGCGGTCATTAGTACGAATACCGACGACGCCTTGCGAACCGCGTTTAGTCAAGCGGAACTCACCAATTTGAGTGCGTTTGCCGTAACCGTTTTCACAAGCGATCAGCAGGTACTCGTCTTCCGTGCCAACCACCAAGTCGACGACGCGATCGCCCTCACGCAAGTTTGCACCCTTCACACCAGCAGCCACCCGCCCCATCGGACGTGCGTCGCTTTCTGCGAAACGAATGACCTGGCCGCGAGCGGTGCACAGCAACACTTCGTCGCCAGCACTGACCAATCGTGTACCGACTAGCTTGTCGCCATCTTCCAGGCGAGTGGCAATGATGCCGGCCGAACGCGGACGCGAATAGGCCTTGAGTTCGGTCTTCTTGATCTTGCCCTTGGCGGTCGCGAACAGCACGTAATCGGCCTCGGAGAAATCGCGCGTAGCAATGATGGAACGAATCTTTTCATCGGTCTCAATGCCCTCGATCAACTGGCGAATGGAGCGACCTCTGGCGGTACGATCCAAATCAGGCAGCTTATAAACCTTGAGCCAATGCAAACGACCGCGATCGGTGACGATCAGCAAGAAATCGTGCGTGGAGCAAACGAACAAGTGCGAAAGTACATCGCCCTCGTTGGCTTTGCCGCCCGTAATGCCGCGTCCGCCACGCGCCTGAGCACGATAGTT
Organism: Planctomycetota bacterium; assembly: GCA_014382805.1. Classification (GTDB taxonomy): domain Bacteria; phylum Planctomycetota; class UBA1135; order UBA1135; family UBA1135; genus JACNIZ01. Next base: position 5,602 of record JACNIZ010000182.1, on the reverse strand, counting down.
AGTGGCAGCGGTGCGCTTGATGTAGCCCTGGTTGGAAATGGTCACCACCATGTCTTCTTCGGTGATCAAGTCCTCGGTCAGGAAGTCCTCGACGCCCTCACCAATCTCGGTGCGGCGTGGACTGACGTACTTCTTGTCCAGATCGTCCAAGTCCTCGCGGATCATGTTGTAAACCAACACGTCTTCGGACAGCACGCGCTGGTACCAAGCAATGTCGACTTTCAAGCTGTCGATCTCTTGCTGCAGCTTGTAAACCTCTAGGCCGGTCAAACGGCCGAGGCGCATGTCGACAATAGCTTGCGACTGCACGTGGCTCAAATTGAAGGTCTGCTCCAAGCGCAATTTGGCTTGGTTAGTGTCCTCCGATGTCTTGATGATCTCGACGACTTCGTCAATCGCCTGAATGGCGATCATCAGGCCTTCCAATATGTGCAGGCGCTTTTCTGCTTTGTTCAGCAGGTAACGCGTGCGGCGACGGATGACGTCGAAACGGTGGTTTCGATAGGCCTCGACCAGCTCCTTTAAGTTCAGCGTGCGCGGGCGACCGTCGATCAACGCAGTGTTGCGGATCGCGTAGGTGCCTTGCAGCGTGGTGTGCTTGTAGAGCAGATTTTCGACGACGTGGGGATCGCCATCTTTCTTCAACTCGATCACCAAACGCATGCCATCGCGGTCGGACTCGTCGCGTATGTCGTAAATGCCTTCGATGCGCCCGTCCTTCACCGCGTCGGCAATCTTTTCGATGATCGCTGACTTTTCACGCTCGTATGGGATTTCGGTGACGACCAGCTTGTAGCGCGATTTTCCCTTAACTAGATCCTCGTGATGGATGCGCGCACGCAGAGTGACCTTGCCACGCCCAGTGTGGAAAGCCGACAGCAGACCAGCCTTGCCGCAAATGATGCCGCCAGTCGGGAAGTCCGGCCCCTGCATGACCGTGCACAAGTCGTGAATCGTCACGCTCGGATCGTCGAGCAACATGCGAATCGCCGCGATCACTTCATGCAAGTTGTGCGGCGGCAGCGCGGTTGACATACCAACGGCAATACCCTCGGAGCCGTTGACAAGCAGGTTGGGGAAACGTCCTGGCAGCACGACCGGCTCAGTGCGCGTTTCGTCGTAGTTGCTCTTCAGGTCGACAGTGTCCTTTTCGATGTCGGCCAACATTTCTTCGGCCGGCCCCCCCATGCGTGCTTCGGTGTATCGCATCGCAGCAGGCGGGTCGCCGTCGATAGAACCGAAGTTGCCCTGGCCGTCGACCAGTGGCGCGCGCAGACGAAAAGGCTGAGCCATGCGCACCAGAGTCGGGTAGATCACTGATTCACCGTGCGGGTGGTAGTTACCCGAGGTGTCACCAGCGATCTTGGCGCATTTCCTGTACTTCGCCGTTGGCCGCAGATGCAGGTCATGCATCGCAACCAAAATCCGCCGCTGCGACGGTTTCAGGCCGTCCCGAACGTCGGGCAAAGCGCGGTCGAGAATGACCGATAGCGCGTAAGTCAGGTACGACTCACGCATTTCGCGCTGGATCAAAAGATCTTCAGAGCGGTCCGGAATGACAAGGGTTTCGTCGGGCATGCAGGCGGGCGAGGGTTGTGCCTAAAGGGCTGCATATTGCACCACTTCCGGCTTAGATATGGAAGCAGTATTCTTCCACTTTGGCGTCTATAACCCATTTCGGGGAAACAACTTACAATTCACCTTGCAGGGTCGGGCCAAAACCCGCCAATTCGACTGATAGTTGCGGCCCCAACCAACCGAATTCCGCGCTGTGCGGTTTGGCAAATACTCAGATTTCCGCCCGGCATTTGCACATCAATCTCCTGGTCTTGTGCGATCCGGCCGCTGCTCCACGCCACCGTTGCCGCCGCCACCGCGCCGCTGCCACAGGCCTTGGTTTCGCCAACTCCACGCTCTTCGACGCGCATTTGCACCGCTCCCTCACCAAAACGAACCACTTCGACGTTGACACCGGATGGGAATAAATCCACTCGCCGACGAGCTGCGGCTGCCAGCGTGCTTAGGTCGGCGTCGGCTGGATTTTCCACCTCAATCACGCAGTGCGGATTCCAAAAATCCACTGCCCAGGCGGCATTCCCGGCCACGGCAAGGGCGAGCGGTTGCCATAGCGACGGAGATAAATGTTGCGGTGCTATGTGCAATTCGATCAACTCCCCTACTGGTGGCGCAGCTGGATCAAAAATCGCCGGCATCATCATGCGCTGCCAACTGATTTCGCGGCCGGCCATGTGCAACACACCTGAGTCCTGGCCAGACAGCAACGCAACCACGCGCAATCCATTCAAACAAGTACCACCGTCGCTGCCGTCACGATTGATCACGCGTGCGTAAATCGGCACCTCAGGCGCGAAAATCAATTCCGCCGCATCTGCATCGCCCACATCGCCGACGATCAACAAGCCGTCGTAATCATTTTTGCAAAGCACCGCAGCCGACGCCTGCAGTTGCTGCAACTGTTGCTCACTTTGAAATCGAAAAATCAGAAACCTGTTCCCCAACCCTTCGCCGCTGGCCAGAGGCTGCAGGTCGGGTTGGGAATCTGAGTTCATCCAACGATTTTCAACTACCGGCTTCGGCTTTTTTAGGTGCACCGTCAACCAAATCCACTTCGTAACCACGGGCACGGCCTAGCTCGATTGCACCCAAGATTTTTTCATCGAACTTGGCTGGATTGGGATCATAGCCGGTGACTTGGGTCAGCACCGATTCCTTAAAGCTGCGTTCAAAGGCCAGCTTTGCTTGGTATTTATCGTCGTCGTTTTCCGCAGCGTCGTACGCTTTGGCCGCATCGATAGTCTCAAGGAACAGCACTGGATCGACCACCGCGTAGTAAGGCTGAGCCGCTGTGCGGAAAACTGAAATCTCCAAATCCGCGTTCGATTGAATGCGGTCCACGTAAAGGTGGGCACGGTCCAAACGTGCAAGTGTGGCTTTCACTTTCGGGAACACATTGCCTTCCATGCGTCGGCAGTTGATGCAAGTCACACCAGTGAAGTCGATGAACAACAAACGGTTGCGCAACTTCGCTTGGGCGACGGCTGGCTCCCACTCTTCATGCCAAGTCAGGTCCAACAGGCCCTTGTGGCCGGTGTCTTGTACGTCAACTGCAACCGTCCCGCCGGTGCCGTCGGCGTCGTCAGGATCATCGCTGGAACTCATTAAGAATCCAGGTTTGGCGCCATACTCCAAAGGCGGAAAATAGCCCTCAATGTCGCCTTTAAACGGCTTTCCGTCCAATCCAGTCAACACGTAAACCGCCATCGCGGCCCACAAAGTACCGAAGGCTAAACGCTTGCCGGTACGCGGTGGCTTTTGACCATAATCACCTTTGGTGGTGTACAGGCCGAACATATAAGCCGCCATTGCTAGGAAACAAAGTGCGGTCAAAACGACGATCAACCAACGCGGCAGCAAACCCAAGTTCGGGAACATGTCGGCGTTGGACAAGAACTTCAATGCGGCGATCAGTTCGATGAAACCGAAGGTGACTTTCACTGCATTCATCCAACCGCCGGCGGTCGGCAGTTTGTTCAGTTTCTGTGGCACCAAAGCCAGTACCACAAATGGCAGTGCAAAAACAAACGCATACACCGACATGGCCAGCATAGAACTAAACCATTCGCCCGAGGTAGCCGCCAATGCTAGCAAACCACCCACAAAACCCACTGTGCATGTGAACGCGGTCACGCTGAAAGCAACCGCCATCAACATTACCGGTAAGTAGCCCGAGGAACTTTGATTGCCTTGAGTATTCGAAGCAAAGCTCTGCAAGAATTTCGGTGGCTTGATTTCATAGAATCCAAGCAGCGAAAAGCCAAGCACGATAAACAAAATGCCAATGCCAAGGTTGACCCACGGGTTAGACGCGATTTGGTTTGCACCGGAGGCTCCTAGCACCGCTGCAGCCCCCATCCCTAACCCAACAAAAGTAACCATGATGCCGACGCCATAGGCCGTAGCGTTGCCCACCGCTGTTCCTTTGCCTGCTTCCGCACGCTTAGTGAAATAACTTACCGTGATCGGGATCATCGGATAAACACAGGGAGTGAGCAAGCTCGCCAAACCGGCCAACATTGCTGCAAGCAGCAAACCCATTAAGCCTTTGTCATTAAATACACCGCCAGCATCTACGTTAATGGCGCTACGGCTTCCATCTCCACCTAAAACTTCATCGGCAGCAAGTAGAATTAGGTTGTCAGGTGAGCCGGTAGGTAGTGGTTCAGTAATAGCTCCGCCATCAGGATCAGTAGCATCGGAACCGTTCCCAGCCACGGTGGTGCCGCCAGCACTCTTGCCAGTGGGGTCTACAGTGACCTCAATAATCGTCTGGGACGCGTCATCACAAATAGAATCGTCGCAAGCCGTCCAAGCCAAATTCACTGGCAGGACTCCACTAAATCCGTCCTCCAATTCCAAAGGCATAACGAACTCAGTCTTGCCTTCTACAAACAGATAATTCGCAACGATGTCGCCATATTTCTCTTCCACGTGATGCGGTGGCGTCAGGCTGGTCAATTCACCGCTAGTCACGTTTTCGATCGTGGCGCTTAGCGGCAATCCCCATTCGGGATCCTGGTTGACGTGATAGATGTGCCAATTATCAATTACATTGACCTCCAAGTGCAGCCGGTCGATTTCACCATGCTCCACCCAGGCCAGCCAGGTGAGGCGCTTGTCCTTGTATTGCGTTTTAGGACCTTGCACCCATTCGCCATCCTGCGCCGCTGCGGTGGCGGCATGTTTTTCATCCCCACCTGGTATGGCCACAGCACCATCGGCAATAATTTCAAATGAAATCGGGATGGTCACAGTTTTGGGCGGCAAACAAACCTTGTCGTTACAAAGTTGCCATTTCACCCGCACCTTGGCGTCGATCTTGCCGGGACCGCCTGAGACGGTGGCGGGCAATACAAATTGCGGCTTGCCCTCCATCCACTTATAAACCAAGGTCTGGCCATTGATGACTTCAACATGCGGACGACCTGGGCTCAGCGCTTTGAAGTCCCCATTTGCATGAAACGCGTCTCCAATCAACGCGGCCGAAACCGGAATCCCCAAGGTTTCATCCTGATCCGGGTGGTAAACGTGCCACCCAGGAGTGATATCCAACGAAATTTGAACATCCACCGCGGTGCCGGAAGCACCCGAGGTTGGATTTACAGTGGCAGTAGCGCTGACGTCCCCTTGTAGCCCTTGGGGCAAAAGCAGCGCAGCAAGCAGTAGGAATGGAGCCATGGTGCGTAGTCTTCGGCCCGGAAGCGGGACGGTTACAGGAATAATAGGGTTCCTGCGCAAGTAATGAGAAAAATGGTGGGCGATGAGGGACTCGAACCCCCGACCCTCTCGGTGTAAACGAGATGCTCTAGCCAACTGAGCTAAGCGCCCTAATTGTAAATTACTAACGAATGCCTTTCGACTCACTTTGTTCGCTCAAGACACTCAATTCCACGAATGTAGAATGGTTGTAGGTGTTGAAAACACCGGAAACCGCGAGTGAGATTTTTGCGAAGCAAATGGCGAATCGAGTGGTGGACCCAACAGGAATCGAACCTGCGACCTCCTCGGTGCAAGCGAGGCGCTC